>JBQTHT010000102.1:0-4184 GCA_052389595.1 Nitrospiraceae bacterium | reverse complement strand
GCTGCGAAGCAATAGATGATGGGCGGATTCTCCCATGATCGTGTGATGGAATTAAGAAAGACGGTCAAGGCCGGCGTGAACTCGCTTAGAAGAGAAGGGAGATGCCGCCTGTCAAAGAAGAGTCGGGCGCGCCGTCGGAGAGCCCGATCGAGACCGAACCATTGATTCCCACCGAGGGCGTGGCCTTGTAGTTGACTCCTGCCAGCACGTCGCGCGGATTCTTACTACCGGACAGCAACGCTCGCCACTCTTCATAATACACGCTGCCGAATAATTTGTCGGTGAAGTAATAGCCGAAGCCTGCATCGTAGTTCCATTGATTCCGCAGGCTGACGTTTTCCGGCTTGCCGATCACGGTAAATCCCCCATCCAGAAAGACCAGCCAATCCGGGAATACTTCCTTCGATATTTCCAGCCCTCCTCCCTCATCAAACTTTCCGGTGCCGAGTCCGACGTCGGGATTCGCAGTGGGGAACTTGACGCGCGCGGTCACGGCCACCAGCGGCCGAAAAGCGTCGTTTTCCTCCATCACATAGTATCGGCCCTGCAGGACGACATCGCCAAGCCCGTTATTGGTCACGACCTCCGGGATAGTGAACGTCCGTACAAACCTCCCCCCGAATAACGACACGCTTCCGGTTTTGCATGTTCCACCCGTCTTATTGGCAAATCCGTTGACCAACGTGACGGAACAGTCACCGGTGATGCTGACGTACGGAATCGTGATCGAAATGTCTCCGTCTTCGAAGAGGCGGCGGGTCGTCCAGGGAACGGACAGGATACTCGTGGGTGTGCTTGTGCCAAAGTTACCATTGGAATGACTCATGGAAAGGCTTGTCACCCAACGATTGTCCTCCGCATCGCTTCTGACGGCGAGGGACATGGAACCGAGGAGGAGCAAGATCAGCTTGAATGTCAGCGGGAACCATCTAGTCTCGCCCATGCGGAGGCTCCATCACGCGGAAGTCCGGCGCTCGAACGAGGCCCGTGGTCACCCGGCTATGACAATAATGCTGACGCTCATGAAGCCACCATGAGCGTCAGTCGTGATGAGGTGGACGACGCGACAGATGCGCGATCGTTTACTGGTGACGTGCGCCCTGATGGTCGTGCTTCTGCCGAGCAATCGATTTCGATGACTGATCCTGCGCGTGCTTGAGCGCCTTTCGCTCTCGATTGGTTATCTTCCCGTCCGCCTTCGCTCTGTTCTCCATCCGGTCGACCCGGTCCTGTTGCCGGTTCAACCGGTTCGCCTCCCGCCCCGTCAACTGGTCACTGGCGATGCCTTGGTCGATTCGTTGTTCCTGATTGGACTGGCGACGATCGATGCCCGGCGTCTCGCTACGTTGAGCAAACGAGGTGACTCCCATCCCGATAACTATTCCGATTATCACGGTTACCAAACCGCTCATGGTTGCCTCCTTTGCGATGTAAAGCATCCGGCTCTTCCACCTGCTACAACGATCATGGTTCTACTTGGTTGACAGCGAAACGCGAGGAATTGCTCCCTTTCGAACCGCAGCTTTTTCGGTGAGAGAAGTTCAGGACGGGTGTAACGCTAGGCTGAAATACTGTGTGGAGCGGCGATCTTACCGCTTTTGGGGGCTAGTCCTGTCTTGGCTGGATTGTCCGGCCCGAATCTCCTTTCGAAACTCCTGCTGGGCATGTTGCGTGCCGGCCACTATCGATTCGAGTGCAACGCCCAGTTCTTGAGCGATCGCCCCCCAATTCTTCCTGGTATTCCGTAACTCGCCCACCCGTTGTAGCGCATCGGACAGGGTGGGAAACGTTTTCGGATCGATGCCGGTCAGTTCCCGAGCTAGAACTAACCGGATCGTCAGCTCACCCCAACCATGTCGGGCGCGCCGGAGCGCTTCTACGACTTTCGGTTCCACATGGAGCTGTTCCGCCAACACTGCAACTGTCGAGGGATGTGGCCTCCCAGCAGCCTCTTCGTCAACCTCCTGCTTGAGCACTTGTAGTCGCGTCTCGTCGCTGACCGGTTGCGCCTCAAGAGGCTGGGATGAGACGCCCAACGTCAGTGCGAGCACAGTCACCCAGAGCGGTAATGCAGACTTCCATCTGGTCACCAGAATCCTCCTTGGATCTATTTCGCAGTTTCTAGAAATCCGTGGCGACGGTCAAGACCCCGTGGCGCGAGCAAGACAGGTGGCAGGAATCGTTATCGTATCGGCGAGCGAGGAGGAGTCGGATCAGCGAATGTCTTGAAAAAACGCTCGAGGGAGCACCGGTAAGCGACATTCGACATGAAGGATGATGAGAAGGACGCGAATAAAACTCCGCCAGATGCCCATTTTAATGAACTTACGGGAATCTGTCAGTACAGGCGGCGACAGCAATGCGGGAGTGGTCACTGCCAACAACTTTTGACAGAAGGCGACGTCCTCCAGAATAGGCCGATCTGGAAATCCACCCAGCCGCCGGAACAGCGCACGTCGCACAAACATGGCTTGGTCGCCGTAGATGATGCGACTGCGGACACAGCGGAAGTTATCCAGAAAAGAAATCAAACGCAGGCGCCAGTTCTCACCGGAGAATCGATGACGGAACCCTCCGGCCTGAACCGAGGAGTCCGGTTCCATCGCGTTAAGTCGCGCCAATGCTCCATCGGGCAACAAGGTGTCGGCATGGAGAAACAGCAGCCACTCGCCGCGCGCCTCTTGAGCGCCGGCGTTCATTTGCAAGGCACGGCCTCTCGGCGCGTTCAGGCGCCGGCGTGAAGCGTGAAGCGTCTCTCGTGAAGCGTCCTGCGGACGACGAGCGACGAGCGACGAGCGACCCGAGCCGTCAGATGGCACGTTCGAAAAGTCAAATTCGGCGAGGACGGCGAGTGTCCGGTCGGTGCTTCCTCCATCCACGACGACGACTTCGTAGTCACCCGACTGCTTCAAGAGGTGGCGTAGCGAGTCGGGCAATGCTTTTTCTTCGTTGTAGGCGGGGATAATGACAGAAATCATGGCGCCTGTCCCGTCTTCCCCTCGCCTCTAGACTCTGGCCCCTTGCCTTCCGCGTAAAGCCACGCCGGTAGATAAGTTTGCACATCGGCGGCCCAAGCGGCGGCATCTTCGTGAATGGAATCAAACAGCTCGCTGAGCGTCATCACCATACTATCCGTTAGCGCAAGATAGTCCTGTGCGCGGCGACGGAGTGTCTCCACATTCACTCGTCCGGCGTCCATCGCACGTTCCAGCGCCCTTCTACCAAACTCGTGGTGGGCCTCCTCTTGGTGGAGCAACATGCGTCGGAGCCCGCCCAGCGGAGCATTCCGTTTGACCAGACCCATCTCAATCCGCGTCAGGATGGCCTCGCCCAGCCCCTCGAGAATAACTTGTTCGGCCAAGAATGCTTCCGGTAGATCGTTTCCTTCGAGAGCCCGGTGTATCAACGCTCGATACTGCTCGAGCGCGGGCAGAAATGGATTCTCCCCTAGATGACGAGGAGCAAGCCAGGCGACGGCGCCTTGAAACACAATGGCGTGCGCCGCCTCTTGTCGAGCCTGCCCCTGAAGAAACCGCCGCATCTTTGGATCGGAAACCAGCCTCGCCTGGGCTCCGGCGCACTCATGGGCCAGACGTTCACCATGCTCCAGAAATGTGAGCAGGCGGGCAATCGGCGCCCGTTCGTCAGAAAGAACGATCATCACGCTTCTCCCTAGGTTGCGGGCCATTCAAGCTCCAGTCGTATTCCAAGAATTCGATCTGGTAGGGCGTGACTTCAAGATCGCGCGCCAGTTCCGGATCGGTCAGATAACGGTTCACGTAATTCATCAATGACCCGGACTGGGCCTCGAAGTCCTCGGTGAACCACTTAAAGATCATTGAGAGGTGGGCCACTCTCTGCCGGCGATCGAATCGGTTGCGAGTGGCGTCATTGATGAAAGTTCTCGCCGCTTCTTCGAGCTGCCGATCCAACACATCTCCACGATAGGCCCATGGCTGAAGCTTGGGACAGGAAGTAGACGCACAAACAATGGCGAAGTGGATACGAGGTTCACGAAAGTCCGGGATCAAGAGCTTCCGTTCCAAATCGTAGAGATTGATGGTTTTCCCACCCACCCGATAATCGCGCGCAATGAAGTATCGATACCGGCCGATCAGTGTCATCGGTGAATATTGGTCAAGAATGCCCCTAATAGCAAAGGCGTTGTACGCATTGATCCAGAA
>JBQTHT010000101.1:0-3996 GCA_052389595.1 Nitrospiraceae bacterium | reverse complement strand
TGGGCGGAGAGGTGAAGGCGTTTTACATGACGCAGGGGAATCATGACCTTGTCCTCATTGCCGACATGCCCAACGACGAGAAGTTGGCGAATTTCGTCTTGAGGCTTGGGGCGGCGGGCAATGTTCGGACGACGACTCTTCGAGCCTATTCTGAAGATGAATATCGAAAGATCGTCGCTGGCTTGAGCTAACTCCCTGACTTCGCACACCAAAGAGCTCACGAACCATGCCGCTTCAGATCACAGTGATCCAGGGCAGCATCCTGGATGTTGAGGCCGCCGTTATCGTCAATGCCGCGAATAGTCATGGGCTCATGGGTGGGGGAGTGGCTGGGGTCATCAAGAGAGCGGCGGGGATTGAGGTTGAAGAGGGAGCCAGGAGTCAGGCGCCGATTCCCGTCGGGACGGCCGTATTGACCTCTGGAGGAAAGACAAGATTTCGCGGAATTATCCATGCGCCGACGATGCCGGAGCCTGCGATGCGCATTCCAGCCCAGAATGTTGCGCTAGCCACGAAAGCCGCGCTGGCCTTGGCGGACAAAGGCTTCGCATCCATTGCAATTCCTGGGATGGGCACCGGTGTCGGAGGAGTTGCGCCGCATGATGCCGCGGAGGTTATGATCAATGAGATCCGAAAGTTCTCGCCGCAGAGATTGAAATCGGTGGTGCTGGTGGATGTTGACCCTGCAATGGTGGAAGCCTGGAAGGAACAGCTTGGGCAAGGGGTGAGAGGCTAGAGATTAGAGGTAAAGATTGTTTTGCCCATTGCCTCGCTCCCCTGGCCTCTGCCCCAAAGCATTCTTATGTCGCTTGAAGACGACTTCTCCGACATCATCAAGAAGGCAAGGCACGGTCAGGGCCTGTCCCTCGCGGAGGTCGCCAAGGCGAGTGGGTTGCCGGTGGCCGACATCACGGCGCTGGAGCGAGGTAATCAGCCGCGACATCGGGAAGAGGTCCATGCTCTCGCGCAAGCGCTGGGCCTTCGGGATGAGCCGCTGAAGCAGATCGCCTTCGAAAACTGGACTCCCGAGCAGACCCTTCCCCCAGCCTGCGTTGAAACCATTCATGGCGCTATCGGTGGGTATGCGGTCAAAGGGTATGTCGTGCACGATGCCGGCGAGGCCGTGCTGATCGATACCGGCTACAATCCTGCCGCGATCCTGAAGTTCCTGACTCAGAAGAATTTGCGCTTGAACGCGATCTGCCTCACGCACGGCCATGCCGATCATGCGGAAGGGATCGCGCAGATCTTGGCCACGTGGCCTGTGCCGGTGTATGTGGGGCCGGATGATCTCGACCTGCTGAACTGGCGGCCTTCCACAGACCGACTCGAGGTTCCCGACGATGGAAGAACCATTCAAGTCGGCCAATTGCAAATTGACTGCGTAATCACGCCGGGCCACACGCCCGGCGGCATCTGTTATCGAGTCAAGCAAGAGGGGCCGCTCTGCTTTGTGGGCGACACGCTCTTCGCGGGCTCAATCGGACGAGCCAACCCCGTCACTCTCTACCCCCGTCACTTGGATTCCGTTCGGCGGCGCGTGTTAACCTTACCTCAAGACACCGTGTTGTTTCCCGGGCATGGACCAGCCACGATTGTTCGGGAGGAAGTGACGCATAATCCATTCGCGTGAGAGCGGGAGACGTTCATGGAGCTTCGTGACCGAGAAGACGAAGGCACCCACCTATCCGGTCCTGATCCCAGGTTGGAAAGGGCATTCGTTCCCCTCGACCACCTAGCCGGCAGAAGCTGGAACTCACTGGCTGAAGAATCAACGATCCGCAAGCCCGCTGACCTCCTGCTCCCGATCGGGCTCTTTGTTCTTACCGTCTTCACCACACTATGGGCTGGAGCGTACCAGACTAATACGAGTCCTTTCGTAGGCGCTTGGCGGTTTCTCATCAATGATCCGGCGGTGCTCTGGCGCGGCGTGCCCTTTGCGGCAACCTTGCTGGTGATTTTGGTGACACACGAATTCGGACACTACCTGCTGTCTCGCCTGCATCGAGTCCCCGCCTCGCTGCCTTTGTTTATCCCTGGGCCGCCGCATTTCATCGGCACCTTTGGCGCGATCATCCGGATGCGGGGGCCGATCATGCACAGGAAGGCGCTTTTCGACATCGGTGTCGCGGGACCGATCGCGGGATTTGTGGTCGCGGTCTTGGCGCTGATCGTCGGTCTCAAGCTGTCAAAGGTCGTGTCCGGACAAACGTCGTATGGGTTGCATCTGGGCGAGCCGCTTCTGTTGCAGCTCCTTTCGTGGGTGGTCATCGGGCCGCTGCCGGCTAAAGCGGATGTCTTGTTGCATCCCATCGGATTTGCCGCCTGGTTCGGCCTGTTTGTGACCTCGTTGAATCTCATTCCCATCGGCCAACTGGATGGCGGCCACGTCGCGTACGCGCTCTGGGGGACCCGGCAGCGGACGATGGCATTGGCAATCGTGCCGATTCTCATCGTATTGGGATTTGTCGGCTGGCCCGGGTGGTTTTTGTGGGCTGGGATGGCCGGGATGTTGGGATTGGCCCATCCTCCCGTCCTTGATCCTGAAGCAGCCTTAGGACGAACACGAATACTCATAGGCTGGGGCGCGCTCGCCATCTTTATTCTCACCTTTGCGCCGGTCCCGTTCTCTGTCCATTGAAACGGACTGGTCCAGGGTCAACTCGAATCGAACGGAATAACGGGAAGAGCTCATGTGTCGGCAGCGGCCGTTGAGAACGGCTTGGCCGGCCTAGTCACAGCTCTCTGCAAGAGCGGGTGGGCCAAGCGGCACTAGAGCGAGTCCTGTGAAGGCTTGAATCAGGCTCGCGAGGGGCATAATAGAACGCGATGAGTCCTACGGCGATATGGAGAATGCCGGGCAACGTCTCCGTAATCACATCGAGCCGCGCCAGCGAGGTCGCTGCGAAAGTGAGGGTGATGACGGCGTGCAGAAAGCTGAGAGTGAAATTCCGATAGGCGGTGAGGTACACCATGACGGCGGAGAAGATGGCATACACGATATTGATCGGCGCGTAGAGCACCATGTGAAAATGAAACGACGTACCCTCGCTCACCAAGTTTGCCATCGAGACGGTGAACCAGAAGAACCCATACATGGTTAAGGCGGTGCCGCCCAATTGTTCGTTGTACCGGATGTCGGTGATCCCTGCCAGAATCTGCACGATCCCGCCGAAGACCAGCGCAATGACGAGAGCCCCCACCCGATCCGTTTCCGGAATGCCCCCGATCTGAGCCGCTCCCAAGGTCAAGGCTCCGACTGCAAGCCCGAACAAGCCGATCGCCAGTACGTCGATGCGCCGAGAAGAATCATCTTCGCCGGTCATAGGTCTCCTCGTAATAAAGAATGGTATGCCTAGGCCTCGTTTGCCGGGGGCAAGCATGCAGGAGGAACCATTGAAAATACACGATGGCTGAGGCAGACTGCCGGCAGAACAGATGGGAATGCCACGGTAGGAATCGAGAAAAGAAGGAGAGACGACATGAGTTGGCTTGGCAGTCGATGCAAAAAAAGAGCGTGGCTGCTCGGATCGGTGGGGGTGCTGGTGGTCGGCACGGCTGGGGGGATACAGGCTCAGGATACGCCGCCACGATTCACGTTGCTGATGGGCGACGCAGCGGTCAAAGATAATCGGACCGGTTTGATCTGGGAACAAGAACCGGATCGTGTGCACGACATTTGGAGTGCGTCGGTGGCGCGCTGTTCCACGAAAACAGTCGGGGGCAAAACCGGCTGGAGGGCGCCATCGGTCGAGGAACTCAAAACCCTGATCGACCTCTCGCAGCATGACCCCGCGCTCCCGTCCGGCCATCCCTTCTCGAATATCAAATCGGAGATTTACTGGACCGGTACACCGGATCCGAAAGACGATATTGTCGCCTGGCAAGTAAGTTTTTTCAGCGGCGAACCGGTGACCGATCAGAAGTCGGGAACGCGGCGGATGTGGTGTGTATTGGGGAAATAAGGTTTGGCGGGACAAGGGGCGCCGGGCCGCC
>JBQTHT010000100.1:0-17750 GCA_052389595.1 Nitrospiraceae bacterium | reverse complement strand
AGCAGGGCCACGAACGCGGCGGTCCCCAATGAGATCGACCATCCCCATTGATCCGCGAGCCAAGGAGTCAGCGTCGGGGAGAGGGCGCCTCCGAGATTCGCGCCGGTGTTCATCAAGCCGGAGAGTGTGCCGGCGTGAGTGCGGGAGAGGTCCGACGTAGAAGACCAGTAGGCTCCTACTGTGAAGTACAGCAGGCCGGCGCCCAACGCAAGGCATGCAATCGCCATCGTGGACGAGTCGACGATGGCGCCTATGCCAATCACTAAACCTGACAACAACATGCCGACCAGTCCAACCGCGACGCGGCCATTCGTCACCCCGAGTCGGGTCGCGGCTTGATCTGTGACCCATCCTCCCAAGGGGCAAAAGAGCAGAATCGCGAGAAAGGGAGTGGAAGCAAACCAAGCTCCTCGTAGCGCGTCGAAGCCGCGCACGTTGACGAGGTACAGATAAAACCACGACATGTACAGATAGGCCACATATCCCAGGCAGCTATAGCTCAACACCAGCCACCATACAGTCGGCGTAGCAGCGAATGCACGCCAGGGCACTTTCATCTGTTGCGTTGATTGCGTCTGTTGCGTCGAATCGGGAAGGCGCCGCGTGAAGAGGAACCAGAGGGCGGCGATGACGAGGCCGAGCGCGGCGGAGAGATAGAAGACCGTCTGCCAGCCGAAGTTCACCATAATCCATGCGGCGACGGGCGGAGTCAGGGCTGAGCCGACCCCGATCCCACCGATCGCGAGACCAATGCCCGATCCTCGTTGTTGGGACGGAAGCCAATCCGCGACGGCTCGGTTGAAATTCGGCAACGCCGCCGCTTCGCCCACACCGAGGAGAAACCGTACCACTGCGAGTGAACCCAGGATGCCCACCCAGTTTGCCAATGGAAGGGTCGCGGCCACGGCGGTCAATGCCGTAAAGATGGACCACCAGATAATCGCCAGCGTTAACACGCGGCGTGCGCCCCATCGATCCCCCAGCCACCCGCCGGGAATCTGGCAGAGCGCATAGCCGAGCACGAAAGCGGAAAAGATCCATCCCATTTGTTGGTCGGTCAGTCCGAAAGCGGGCATCATGTGCCTCGCGGTGACGGAGATATTGACCCGATCGATGTACGTGACCACGCTGATCGTGAATAACAGCCCGATCAGGAGCCGGCGGGTGCGGGATGCGCGGGACGCGGTGTCGATAGTGCGCAAGAGAAGCATTCGTGAGGTTTCGGCGACAGCGGACGCCATTATAGCGGCTCCTCCATCACCTCACTAGCTGCATATGGTAAAGGGCGCAGTCCTCGTGCTCTCAATACGATCATCGTTCGGTGGATTTCCCGATGGTCCTTCGGTAGAATATACGTACCTGCCAGACTGCGTTCCCCACATGGAGGAGGAGTGTTCGTCCGTCCCAGAGTCCTGGTCGTTTGCCTGCTTGCGATTCTTGTGCTGGGCGCAACGTTCCTCTTATTCTCCCGCGATCTTACCGGGCGCGATTACCTCAAAGAGTTTTTCCTCCATCAAATCGAGGAAAGCATCGGGCGAAAGATCGACGTCCATCGAGTCAAATTTGTCCTCTTTCCCAGCATTCGGTTGGAACTCTCGCAAGTCGTCATTCATGACCGCGACCCTTCTCAAGTGTTGTTGACCGCCAAGCGGATCGATCTCGTGCTCCGCTTGCTCCCGCTCCTTCGTAAACAAGTGGTCGGGAAACGACTATTGATCGAAGAACCCCATATCGAATTGCGCCGTGACCGGAACGGCCAGTGGAACATCTTAGGGACCTCGATGGATCAATCTGCTCAGGATCAGCAGACGATTCAGATGATGGGACAGGTCTTCCTGGTGCGAGAGGCCACCATCGTCAAAGGCGATGTCCTCATTGAGGATGACTCTCGCGTGGGAGGGATCAGGACTGTTCGTCTTCACTCCGTCGGCTCGTCTCTGACCATTCGACCGGACCGCACGCAGGCTGATCTGCGCCTATCCGCGACGATGGACGGAGAGTCGGGCCAGTCGGCCCTTTCGCTTTCCGGCCTCGTCGCGAAGGCGAGTCCGCCGGAAGCGCTTGAAACCGAAGACTCTCGCGAGCGCCCACCGCTGGTTCAATTTGAAGGAACGATAGAGGTCGCGAATGTGCAGCTCCGGTCCGTGGCGGACTTCTTCGGTCCGAGGCCGATTCCAGAAGGAATCAAGGGGGCCGCGAATCTACGGAGCTATGTGCGTGTCCTTCCCGGTGTGGCCGGATATGACATGGTGCTCACCGATGTGAATGCGAGTGTCGAACGACTGCGCCTCGCCGGGAACGCCAGCCTCTCCGGTCTTCTGACGGCGCAGCCCACTTTTTCCATTAGTGTGTCTTCGTCCGAAGCGGATCTGACCGAGCTGTTGATGTATGTTCCCGGAGAATGGGTCCATCCTAAGCTTATGACGTTGGTCGCAGAGCATCAGATCTCGGGTATAGTGCAGGCTGTGAACGTGACGATGACCGGGTCTGCCATGCCCGATCCCCGGTTTTCCGTTACGGGTGAATTTCGCGTCCAAAAGGGACAAGCTCTGGTGGGGGACAATCGGACGAAGGCCAAAGACTTGGCTGCGAAGGTTCTCGTGGAAACTGGCCGGGTACGAATCACGAATCTCAGCGGTATCTACGGCGCCATTCAGATCAGCGACGGCAAAGCCATGGTCTCGTTTCTTGAAGCCGGACCGTGGCTGGAGATGGAAATTTCAGGAAGTATGGCAGCCGCCGATCTGGCCCTCTTGCTGGCGCGCACGATTCAATCACCGCGGCTCACGAAGTTCTTTGCAGACTCCAGGGATGTCCAGGGGACGGCGATGCCCACCTTTCGCCTCGTCGGTCCGCTGAACCAGAAAGGCGGAGTCACATTCGTCGGTGGGGAGATCGTCGCCCGTCACATCAGCTTGAGTAACCCATTATTGTCGGACCGCCTCACCGGACTGCAGGGACGATTTATCCTTTCTGAGGGAGGCGCGCAATTCGATCAAGTCACCGGCAATCTGAGTGACTCTGAATTTCAGCTCCACGGCACGATCACGGCCGGGAATGAAAGCGCGTTTCAAGCCTTTCAGGTTCGTGCCAAAGGGGATGCGGCCCATTTCATGAAATTGCTGCCGGCCGGCTCTATCCCGAACGGCATGTTCCAGGGCGTGGTCGGCGCGGCCATGGTGTTTTCCGGTCCCACCGCAACGCCGCACGTTCGCGGCGATCTCGTGTTTACCGAAGCGAAATGGAATCTGCACGATCTTGGAGAGAAACCGACAGGCATCCCGGCTACCCTTCAATTCGAAGGCAATCTATCCAAAACGAGCGAACTGTCCGTCACGCAGCTTGATTTGTTGATGCCGGGCATCCATCTCGCGACGAAGGGCAAGGTCCAGTTCGGTCAACGATTCGGTATCGATGCCTCGATTGCCACAGGTACGGTTTCGTTGTCCGCTCTCCCCGAATGGATGAACAAAGGCGGACTGGAAGCGGGGAACTTCGAAGTCTCGCTGGACATCAAGGGGACGGAACGCGACTGGAAAACGTGGAGAATCAACGGCTGGGTGGCGCTGACCAACGGCTTCATGCTGGCGAGAGGGCTGGACGGGAACGTGCAGGACTTGTACGTGCGCATGAAACTCGCGCGCAACGCGGCCGACGTCAAACGGATCGCGTTTCGCATCAAAGACAGCGATGTCAGCATGACCGGCACAATCAAGAACTGGGCGTCGAAGCCGACCATCACCGCCAAGATCGAATCGTCCCACATGGATATCGATCTGTTGATTCCGAAGGGAGAGCGGTCGCCGGTTCGAGAATTTCTCGAAACATTGGCGGCGACGAGCCGCGTGAACGCCACCGCCACGATCGATCGGGGCGTGTACAAACAGCTGCGCTTGGGCAATCTGTCCTGCCGCATTACGATCGAGAACGGCGTGTTGGATGTGGATCGCATCAATGCGCAGTCCGAGACCGGACAACTGGCGGGCCGCGCGGTCATTCAATTGCCGAAGAAGGCGCCTGCCGATGCGGAAGTGTCGCTCCGCCTCGCAGGAATGCCGTTCGAGGAATTCCTGCCGCTGCTCGGCACCTCTGAGCAATGGGTGACCGGCGAGCTGAGAGCGACCGGCACTGTGCGGGGCCATGGTCGAAATCCGCACGGCGTCCTGCCGACTCTTAGTGGAAAGATGACGGTGCAGATCCAGAATGGCCGTGCGCTCAAATCGCAAAAGCGCGCGATCTGGAAGGTGTTGACCATCCTTAACTTGCCGGCGGTTCTTCAAGGGAAAGTGGACTTCGACAAGGAAGGACTGATGTTTAATAAACTGACCGCCACTCTCACCAGCCGCAACGGCGTGGTGGAGTCGGAAGATGTCATTATGGATAGTCCTGTCTTAAAAATCACCGCAGCCGGCAACTACGATTTGGCGACGGACCAGCTCGACATGGTCTGGGCTGTCAGCCCATTCGGCTCGTACTCTCAGTTTCTGAAAACCATCCCGTTATTCGGCCGGCTGTTTGCCGGGGAACGAAAAGGCATTGCGACGGCGCTCTTCTCCGTGAAAGGATCGCTCGAGGATCCCGAAGTCACCTACCTACCGATGAAGTCGTTCGCGACCGGAATGAGCGGTCTCGCTCAGTTGGCCTTCGACGTCTTGAAAAACACGATCACATTGCCGATTGATCTCATGTCGCCGGACTTAGAAAAGGTTCCTTCCGAATCGCTCCCCTTACCTGAATCGTCGGCTCCCTCGTCGCCTTGACCGACCCTGGGACGCATGCTAGCATCCGATTTGCCATGAAGACAGATCATCAGATGCCCGTCGATAGAGCGACCCTGTTCATTGCCGCGAGCGAGCTGGACTCCAACCTGTATTACGCCACGCATTTTATGGCGCCCGATCCATTTATCTATTTAGAAATCAAAGGGGAACGAATCCTGGTGATGAGCGATCTGGAAATGGATCGCGCGCGGAGCCAAGCGTCGGTCGATCGGGTTCTGTCCTATTCGCAGATTGAAAACAAGGCCAAGGCTCAGGGGGTGACCGAAGCCGGGACGGTAGACATCGTGCATATGGTGTTGAAGGAAGCCGGCTGCAAGCAGCTACTCGTCCCGGCAAACTTTCCTTTCAGTCACGCCAGCCGCTTACAGGAACTGGGCTACCAGCTTCAATCGAAGCGGGATCCATTTTACGAACGTCGTGTCATCAAGACGGCGGAGGAAGTCGGTCACATTGAAGCGGCCCAGCGGGCCACGGAGGAAGCTGTGGCTGTGGCTCATCAAGCGCTACGACAGGCTTCGATCCGCGAGCGCGCCTTAGTGCTGGATGGAGAGGTGTTGACCTCCGAACGGGTGAAACAATTGATCAATGTCAAACTCATGGAGCGCAACTGTATCGCGCAGCACACGATTGTCGCCGGCGGTGAGCAAGCCTGCGATCCGCATCAGGAAGGCAGTGGTCCGTTGCCGGCTGATCGAAGCATTATTTTTGATGTGTTCCCCCGTTCCGCCACGACTCGCTACTTTGCAGACATGTCGCGGACGGTGGTGCGGGGCAACCCGTCGGCCGAGTTAAAGCGGCTCTACCAAGCGGTCAAAGACGCTCAAGAAGAAGCGGTCGGTAAAGTTCGCGACGGAGCCGATGGGGCGACAATCCATCAGGGCATCTGCGCGCGTTTTGAGAAGGCCGGATACCACACCGGTCTGGTCAACGGCCGTATGCAAGGATATTTTCATGGAACCGGCCATGGCGTCGGCTTGGATATCCATGAAGCGCCCCGGATCAGCCGGACCGGCTCCATCCTGCAAGAGGGCCATGTCGTAACAGTGGAGCCGGGCCTCTACTATCCTGGTCTGGGGGCCGTCAGAATCGAAGACATGGTGCTCGTCACCCGAGACGGCTGCCGCAATCTGACGAACTATCCGAAGACGTTCGAACTCGACTAACGCAGGACTGAGTGCTGAGGACTGAGGCCGGGACAGCTTTCTGCTAAAGATTCTTCCGTCCTGACATCACTCAGTCCTCATCGCTCAGCCACTCACCTATGCGTCTGACCTTCACCGTTCAGCGGTTCAATCCAGAAGTCGATAGCCGGCCGCACGTCGAGGACTACAGGCTGGAAGTCGGCCGAGGATTGACCGTTCTCGAAGCGCTCATCCGTATCAAGAATGAGGTAGACGGCGCGTTGGCGCTTCGCTATTCCTGCCGGTCGGCCATCTGCGGGTCATGCGCCATGACCATCAATGGAACGGAAAAGCTGGCTTGCCGCACGTCTGTTCGAAAAGAATTGGAGCGTCACGGGGGGGTTCGCATAGGTCCGCTCCGAAACCTCACCATCATCAAGGATTTGGTCGTGGATATGACTTCATTCTGGGACAAGATCCGCGACGTCAATCCCTGGCTCAGCGGGTCTTCCGGAGAGATGAAGCCCCCCTTGGGTCAGATGACGCTCCTACCGGAGAGCTATCAATTCCACAATGTGGACGCCTGTATCATGTGCGGAGCCTGTGTGGCGGCTTGTACTTCTCACGAGGTCTCGCCGGGATTCATGGGACCGGCCGCGTTGGCGAAAGCCGAACGCTTTGTGGCGGATCCTCGCGAATCGGATTCGGCCAAACAAGTCAGGTTGGTCCAGCTCGAAAGCGAGCATGGCATGTGGGACTGTACACGCTGTAACTTTTGCGTACAGGTGTGTCCCAAGGACGTGAAGCCGATGGAGGCGATTATCCGCTTGCGGCGGGCGGCGATTGAGAGCGGGTTGACTTCTACCGGCGGCGCACGTCACATCACCGGGTTCTCCGAACTCGTTCAAAAGGATGGCCGACTGAACGAAGCTGTGATGCCGCTGAAGGTGCTTGGATTCGATCTTCGCCGTCTGCTGAGTGTGCTTCCCTTAGGAATAAGGATGTTCTTGAAGGGCAAGGTACCCAATCCGTTTGGCCATCCTATTGCCGGCATCGAACAGGTGCGCTCTATCTTTGCGACGGTTCGCCGACCGGCGCGGCCGCTGTAGGTACCATGTCCTCTGCTTTTCGGTACCTCGATGACGTCGCCCTCGCCGATATTGCTTTCGAGGCGACCGGTGATTCTCCATCCGACCTGTTTACGGCTGCCTCGCACGCGCTGATTGAAACCTTGGCCGACCCGGCCACGGTCTCCTCGGAGTGGCAACGCACGATCGATCGTCAGGAGTCCGATCTCGCCACACTGCTCTTTGACTGGTTGTCGGACATCGTGTATCTGAAGGATGCGGAGGGGGTAGTATTTCACGAAGTTCTTCTGCGCCTCGACCAGGACTCAGACGGAAGGACGTGGCGTCTTCACACGACATTACTCGGCGCCACGGTCGATCAGGCGACGCAGGAACTTCGAGCAGACGTCAAAGGCGTGACCAAGCATCTGTATGCGCTCACGGAACATGGCGGCGAGTGGAAAGCACGGGTGGTGCTCGATGTGTAATGAGAGAGTGCTGAGCCTCCTAAGCCTTGAGCGACGAGCATTGAGCGTTGAGTCTCCTGGACCTCAGCGCTCAATGCTTAGCACTCAGCACTGAAACGCGTCTATGAAACTCAACACCGACATGGTTGTCAACAAGGTTACGGACGAAGTCTGGGAGATCCCGACCTCCGAGAAGTCCGGCATGCTCGTGCCGGCCAGGATTTACGCGACGGAAACCATCTTGTCATCGATGGATCGGGGTGTCTTCGATCAGGTCACCAACGTGGCCTGTTTACCGGGGATTCGCCGTTATGCTCTCTGTATGCCGGACGGTCACTGGGGATACGGATTTCCGATCGGAGGTGTGGCGGCATTCGACAGACAAGAAGGCGTCATCTCTCCGGGCGGGGTCGGGTATGACATCAATTGCCTCGACGGCGATGTCCAAGTTCTACACGAGTTGGGATATCGTCGCTCGATTCGCTCTTTCGATGGTGCCTGGCGTGGCGAACGGGTGGTCTGTGTGAATCCGTCTCATTCCGTGAAGCAGGCGGAGATCGGCGGGTTTATGCTGAAAACTCCGACGACGGTGACCTTCAGGGTCGTTACCGAATCTGGCCGACAAATCGTTGCATCTGCAGACCATCCTCTGCTCACCAGATGTGGTATGGTCCCGCTCGCTCATTTGGTTCCTGGCGACTGCGTATCGGTGTATCCGTTCGAAGGAGTTCCCTATGAGTCCCCAACACCGGCGCTCTTGGTCACCGAGCAGGATCTCACGGCGATGTACCCAGGTACTAAAAATGGATTGGCTCAATCCATCAAGGCGCTGCTCCAGCGTAAATTGTTGCCCCTCACGCTGGACCATCCGTCTCTTCCGTTCCTCATCAAGTTAATGGGGTTTATCCAAGGAGACGGTCACCTCCAACTGAATGATCGCGGGCGGGCGCAAATTGGTCTCTCTGGCAACCCCGAAGATCTGGAGGCCATTCAGCTCGATGTGGCACGGATCGGTTTTCAGGCATCAAGAGTCTATCAACGGACGAGACGCCACGTGATTACTACGCGGTATGGTCGGCAGCAATTTGACAGAACAGAAGCCTCCGTCCACATTAGATCCTCCGGATTGGCGTTGCTCCTTGTAGCGCTCGGCACGACGAAAGGAAACAAAGCGGGGCAGGACTTCAGCATCCCGCACTGGTTACACGACGCGCCATGTTGGATGAAGCGGCTGTATATAGCCTCCTACTTTGGCGCCGAGCTAGCCAGTCCGAGCACCGTCACCGGCCATCCATATCATTTCTATGCCCCTGTTCTGTGCGTAAACAAACGAGCAGACAAAGTTGAGAGCGGAAGGCGATTTCTCAAAGATATCCAAGACTGGCTGGCAGCGGTCGACATCGAAACCAGGTTTCTGAAGGATCGAGAGGAACATACCAACAAAGACGGCAGCACTTCGATCCGTCTGCGATTGAGCGTCTCTGCCGAACCGGACAACCTTATTCGCTTGTGGAGCCGAATTGGATACGAGTACAACCGGCGCAAACAATGCTTGGCCAATCTCGCCGTTCAATATTTGAAGTTGAAACAAGCGGTGATTCATGAACGGACGGCCAGCATCGAAAGTGCCGTCAAGATGAAAACGGCCGGCGCATCCCTTTCTTCCATCACCGACGCGATCGGTTCTCCTTATGTCAATGAACGATTTGTCGCGAGAAGCCTCTGGGAAGGCCGACGGAGCGGTGTCCGAATAGGAACGGCATTCCCCACCTTCGCACAATTCCGCGACGCCCGGACGGAAGGGCTCGGGGCCACCGGCCAGATATGGGATGTGATCATCCATAAAGAACTCGTGGATCAACCGTGTTTTGTCTATGATCTAAGCATTCTAGACGATAACCATAATTTCATCGCAAACCAATTTGTCGTCTCGAACTGCGGCATGCGCCTCATCCGAACGAACCTGACGCTCGCCGAGGTGCAGCCGCGGCTTGAACAGCTGATGACTGAGTTGTTTCGTAACGTCCCGGCCGGCGTCGGTTCCAAGGGCTTTGTGCGGCTCAACCGCGGCGAGTTTGACGACATGATGCGCAAGGGCGCCGCATGGTGCATCGAGCGAGGGTATGGCTGGCATGAGGACCTTGATCGCATGGAGGAGCGAGGGTGTATTCCCGGCGCCGACCCTTCAACCGTCAGCGACTATGCGGTGGGTCGTGGAATCCATCAACTCGGTACGTTGGGGTCCGGCAATCACTACTTGGAAATCCAGGTCGTGTCGAATGATCGCATCTTTGATCGATCGATCGCCGACACGTTCGGTATTACCGGCCATGACCAGATCGTCGTGATGATCCACTGCGGCTCGCGTGGATTCGGTCACCAAGTCGCCGGCGATTATCTGAAGATATTCGAAAAGGCGATGCGCCGTTACGGCATCACGGTCAAGGATCAGCAACTCGCCTGTGCGCCTTTCCGTTCTTCGGAAGGCCAGGACTATTTTGCCGCGATGAATTGCGCCGCCAATAGCGCATTTGCCAACCGCCAGGTGATCACCCACCAGGTTCGCGAGGCCTTCGCATCGGTGTTCGGTCGGTCGGGTGAGGAACTCGGCATGGAACTCGTGTATGACGTGGCTCACAATATCGCCAAAGTCGAGCGGTATCCTGAAGGCGAGTTGGTGGTTCATCGGAAGGGCTCGACACGGGCGTTCGGCCCGGGACGCCCTGAATTGCCCGAGGCCTATCGCGGGACAGGTCAGCCCGTGATCTGCGGCGGATCGATGGAGACCGGATCGTATCTGCTCGTCGGCACCGACGCGGCCGTGTGTGAAACGTTCGGGTCGACCATGCACGGGGCCGGTCGAACCATGTCGCGCGCGCAGGCGAAGAAATCCATCCGGGGAGAGCAGGTGCAGCAACAGATGAAGCGACAGGGCATCCTTGTGAAAGCTGTCTCGATGTCCGGCTTGGCCGAGGAGGCGGGCTTTGCCTACAAGAATATCTCAGAGGTCGTCGAAACAGTGGATCGGGCGGGAATTACCAAGAAAGTGGCGGAGCTCAGGCCGATTGGAAATATTAAAGGTTAAGAATGACGTATGACTCTGAAAGACGGCGTGACAAACTGTGAGGATATGCAATAATTCCCCGTGGGACTGAGGAGCGAGGGAGGTGGTCGTGGAGCAACGCAAGTGTCCGCGGTTTCCGGTTCGATTCCGAAGCTCCTTCACGTCAACGAATGTCGTGGGAGGGGAGGGAAGCATCGTCGATCTTTCCATCCGGGGGTGTCGTGTGGAAAGCCAAGCCGCGGTTCCGACGGGGACGACGCTTGAATTGCGCATTCACGTCACAGACCACGATCCCCCGATCGGAGTGGATCAGGCCGTGGTCCGATGGGCAAGGGGACTGGAATTTGGGCTCGAGTTTGTGCACCTCATTCCCGACGATTGGGCAAAACTGCAACATGTCGTCAACGATATAGAAGCCCATCCCTATGTAAAAGGCCAACAGGAAACCACCACGTCCTAATCTCCTTTGGATCCGCGACGATTCTCTCCCTGATCAGATCCGCAGCCGATAGCCGTATAACAGCGTGATATTGATTCGGCGGCTGAGGTACTCGTCCTTAAAGGAAACCTCGTCCGTTTCATGGAAGAGATCTGAGTTAAAGACGACGGCTCGGTTGGCCCGGTAAGGGATGCGGATCAGGCGAGCGCCGTTGTCTTGGAGCCATTCATAAATCTTCGGCCGGTTCCGGTCGCTGTTGTACGCCTTAAAGTCCCACTCGCGCGGCGCTTCTTTGTCCCACACCACCAATCCACCGGTTGACGGATTCAAGTTCGCGTCATCGGAGGTGATCCAGAAGTTCACGTTGACTGCCGCCGCGTCGGCGTGAATATTGAGGCCTTTACGCGTACTGTCATGCTTGAAGGCCCAGGCTTGCGTCAGCCGATGCTGCTGAAAGATGCGCGGGAATTTCAACCGTAGTTCCTCGGCAAGCTGCAAAAGCAGGGGAGATGCGAACCCATCTCCCAAGAATGCTCCGATGTAGCCATTGTCATAATCTTTCTTCCAGATCGAGGAGTCCCAGCAAAACCGGCGAAGCGCGTCGAGGGCCTCAGGAGTGAGCAGATCGTCGATGTACATCACTTCGGGCTGTTGCGCATGGTAGCGGGCTTCAATACCGGAGACATCAAGGTCGGGATTCAAGACTCCCTGAGAGATCCGCTCGCAGGGCGCGTAGTGGAGAATGCGATGGAACGAAGGCGCAATCCCGTCCAATTCTTGTTGTTCGATGCTCAATCGGTTGGAAGACCCAGCCCGGCAGCTTGCTCGCTGTTGGAGCCGGTCGAGCGCATGGAGATAGCCATCAACCTCATGTCCGACGATTCCTCGTTCCTGCAAATAGCGTATCTGCTCTGCGTCGTGCTTGAGGCGCGACCGATATACGGTGGATTCGGTGACGCGACGACCATGGTTGTGTTTCACATCGGCCGAGGCTCGTAAGCAAACCATCGCCTGCGCCACATTTCCTTGCCAGATCGACAGGATGCCGAGGTTGTAGGTCGCTTTCACATAGCCCGGCATGATCTGCAGCGCTTGTTTGAACGAGGATTCCGCTTCATCCCATTGACCCGTTTCCATGAGCGCGAGGCCTATATTGTTATGGGATTCGACATGGGCGGGGTTGATCGCAATAGCTCGTCGGTATGCAGCGATCGCGTCCTCGACCAACCCCTGTTCCTTCAACGCCACGCCGAGATTGTTGTGGGCGTCCACATGGTCGGGGTTGATCCGCAGCGCCGCTCGGTAGGCCTCAACGGCCTTCTCCAGGGCGCCCTGTTCCTTGAGGCTGTTGCCCAAATTGGTTTGCGCTTCCACATAGCGTGGGTTCAACGCGACGGCGCGTTCATAGGTCGCCGCGGCGTCGCTCAGCCGTCCGGCGCGCTGCAACACGACGCCCAGGTTGAAAAAGTACACAGGATTGTGGGATTCGACCTGAACGGCTTTCGTCAGCAGATCAATCGCTTGGTCGAGCCGTCCGACGCGGTATGAAATCAATCCAAGATGGTGAAGCGCATCAGGATGGTCGGGGTGGATGGTCAAAATCCGGCTATAGCCGCGTTCAGCTTCTTGGAATCGACCGGCTTGGTGGTGGGATCGCGCTTCGTCGAAAAGAGTTCGAAGGGCAAGCGAGTCGTGAGTCCGTCCCGTCTTGGACCGGACCTTTTCCTGACGCCTGCGTTCCGACCGATTCATGCATACCTCTCGACAGTCGACTCCGGCAGGCAGACCGTGACACCAAGCGATACAGCCTATACCAATGGTAAGGGGAGGGTCAAAGGGCTGAGTTCGAGTGATGAGTTGTCGGCTACTCCTTCGGTTCGAAGTTGAAGAAATGCTCGCGGCTCGGTATCCTTTAGGAGAGTAATTCGGGAGGGTGGTGATTACGTCCCACCGGGCGCTTTCGTTTTAGGCTCGTTCAATCGCTCAATCATCTCATCCTCCGACATCATGGCAATGAGATATGCGCTGTATCCCGGTTGTGCCGCTAAGGGCGCCACGCCCGAACTCTATCAATCGACCATGTCCATCATCGGCCGGTTGGGGGTCGAAGTCGTCGAGTTGGCCGCCGCCTCCTGTTGCGGGGCCGGCGTGGTCGGCGAAGCGAACCCCGATGTGGCCCTGGCCTTGAACGCGCGCACCTTTGCCCAGGCTGAACAGTTGGGGCTGGATGTCATGACGATCTGTGGCACTTGCCAAGGGGTGATGGGTGCGGCCAACAAACGATTGAAAACGGAGCCTGGTCTCCTTGATCGCATCAATCGGCTGCTGAGACAGGACGGCATCACGTATCACGGGAAAGTCCAAGTCAAACATCTGCTGTGGATTGTCGTACGCGAAGTGGGTCTAACGAGACTGACCAACCAGGTGCGAATCCCAATGCAGGACTTCCGTATCGCCCCGTTTTACGGCTGCTACATTCTCCGGCCGTCATGGAATCTCGGCTTTGACGATCCGGAAAATCCGCAATCGCTGGAAAAGGTGATTCGAGCGGTCGGGGGAGAGCCGGTCGCCTATGCCGGAAGAACGAAATGTTGCGGGTTCCCCATTATTCTGGAAAAAGAAGCGATCGCCATGGCGATGGCGGGCGGCAATATGAAAGAAGCCAAGGAGAACGGGGCGGACTTCATGGTGACTCCCTGTCCTCTCTGTCATATGAGCTTGGATATCTATCAAGATCGTGCCGGCCGGGCGGTCAACCAGTCTCTGAACCTGCCGATCTTGCACCTGCCTCAATTGCTCGGTCTCGCGATGGGGGTTCCCGCGAAGGATCTAGGGGTCGCGCGGCATCTGGTGCCGGTGGAGTCGATTGTCCGTAGCATAGAGAAGAAGAGCAGTCAGCCATCAGCTCTCAGCAAAGGTCTGAAATGAAAGCTTGATTGCTGATAGCTTGTTGCTGATTGCTAATTTCAAAGGAGCCATCATGCGTGCCATCACTCTGAAGGATTATCAACAGTTTAGTGTCGAGAAGATGAAGAAGAACAACATCTTTCAAACCCCACGGTTTTTCTGCGACGTGTATTGCTTTGAGCCCGGACAAGAACAGAAGGGTCATGTCCATGGCGAACAAGACAAGGTCTATCTTGTACTGGAAGGAGAGGGAAAGTTTACCGTGGGGGACGAGACGCAAGTTCTAGCGCCAGGGCAGGGAACGATTGCGCCCGCGGGGGAGCCGCATGGAGTCGTCAACCATACGTCGGCTCGTTTGAAAGTGCTGGTCTTTGTCGCTCCCAATCCATCATGATCCGCTGGGTGGGTTCACCTCTGCGACCTTCTTCAATCGTCGATCCAGTGCAAACCGTGTCAGTCCAAGATGCTTTGCCGCCAGGCTCTTGTTGTAATCCGATACCTGCATGACCTGTTCGATGATGGCAGTCTCTACCGCCGCCAAATCCTGTTTCCCGAGAGACATCTCGACGCGCACGATCTGTTGATCCCCTTGAGGGACCGTCACGGCGATTTGCGGAGTCGTCTCACGCAATTCTTTCGGCAGGCAGCCTACCGTAAGCGTCTGCCCGTGGCACAGGATCATCGCGCGCTCGATAATATTCTGGAGCTCACGGATATTGCCGGGATAGGCGTATTGCTCCAGCATTATCTTCGCATCGTCTTCGATGCCCCGAACCTCTTTGCCGAATTCTTGTCCGAACCGAACCAGCGCGCGCATGCACAACGGATAAATATCCTCGACCCGCCGGCGGAGGGGAGGGAGTTCGAACGTCACTACGTTCAACCGGAAATAAATGTCCTCCCGGAAGGCCCCGCGTGAGACTTCCTGCTTTAAGTCCTTGTTGGTCGCCGTCATCAGTCGGAAGTCCACCGACAGATCGTCTGTGCCACCCAATCGGCGGAAGGTTCGTTCCTGCAAGACGCGGAGCAATTTGGCTTGAACAACAAGGTCGAGGTCGCCGATCTCGTCGAGAAACATCGTGCCGCGCTCGGCCTTCTCCAGGAGGCCGAACTTCCGCTGGGTGGCACCTGTGAAGGCGCCACGCTCATAGCCAAAAATCTCGCTCTCAAAGAGATCTTTTGGAATGGCCGTGCAATTGACGCCCACGAACGGAGCCGCCGCACGCGGGCCATTATAATGGAGTACCCGCGCCAGAAATTCCTTCCCGGTTCCGGTTTCACCCTGCAGTAATACGGTGGATTTCGGATTGTCAGCCACGTCACGCACCTGGGTCAGCAACTGTTGCATGGCGGGACTCTGCGCTTCGAGATTCGCCAAGGCAAAGGCGTTGTGTTCATGCTCCAGTTCAAACTCGACCCGGCGGCGAAGCGTCAAGAACTCGAGCGCTCGATCCACGACCGGATCGACGGCATCCATTTCGACCGTTTTGATGAGGAAGTCGTAGGCGCCCAACTTCATCGCTTCCACGGCATCTTGCACGGTTCCATAGGCCGTCAGCATCACGACCAAGGCATGCGGGGCAATAGGGCGTACGTGCTTCAGCACGTCGAGGCCGGACATGCCGGGCATCTTGAGGTCCAGCAGGATTAAATCCGGCGTATCCTGGCCGATGGCTTTGATCACGTCCTCGCCTGATTCAAAGCCCTCCACTCGATGGTTCCGACGCGCCAATCGCTTGACGATCGCCGATCGGATAGCGGATTCATCATCAGTCACGAAGATGGTCAGGCGCATCGTCAGATCTCCGCCGTCCGCGGCAATTGCCGCATCGGCAGCCATAGGCGCGCGGTCGTGCCACGGCCGGGCTCGCTCGTGAGGTGGATGTCGCCGCCGTGGCCGTCAATGATGTTCCTACAGATGGCCAGCCCCAGCCCGGTTCCCCGGTGCTTGCCGCTGGTGAAAAAAGGTTCGAAGACGCGAGGCAGATCGTCAGGCGAAATTCCTCTACCCTCATCGGTGAGCGAAATGACTAGACCGGCTTCTGGTCCCCGCGTGAGAGGGAGCGCCGTCACGCCGATGCGACCCCTTTGAGGTGAAGCTTCAATCGCATTCTGTAGCAGATTGAGCAGCACCTGTTTGATGTGGTCTCGATCCGCATGGAGCTGTGGAAAGATGGGGGGCACGCCGCACTCGACGATCAGGTGTTTTTGTGTCAACGGCACTTCGAGCAGCTTCAGCACCTCCTCCATCAAGGCGCGCACGTCGAAGAACATCGGATTGACGGAGCGCGGGCGAGCATACTCGATGATCTGATTGACAATCCTATCGAGGCGGTGTGTCTCTCGTAAGATCACTTCGAGATCGGCGCGACGGGAGTCGCTCGGATCGGTATCTTCGATTAGGAGCGACGTGGTCGAGCCAATCCCGACGAGAGGATTGCGGATTTCATGCGCGATGCCGGCGGCGACTTGGCCGAGAGTCGCCAACCGCTCTGCTCGACTGAGACGGACCCGCATCTGGTCGAGCGCGGTAACGTCGACGTTGAAGCCTTGATACATCGTCACCTGTCCATCCGCTGATTTGATCGGAATACGCCGACTTAAGACGGTCCGAGCCGTCCCGTCCTTATGGAGAAAGCGAAAAACCGTTTCGTACGGGTGTCCCAGCTTGACTGCCTGGGCGAATTCGGAAAGGACTCGATCGCGATCTTCCGGATGGATCGCTTGGCGAATGGCTTGCGGGTCTCCTTCCTCATCAGGATTGAGTCCGGCAAGCAACCGGTTGTGCCGATTGCTGAACACCAAGGCCGTCCCTCTCGTCGTGAAGATTCCGAAGGGGGCATGGTCTACCAGGCTGCGGTATTTGGATTCGGAAACGGCGAGATTTTCATTCAATGCCCGCAGGTCGGCTTCCGATTTCTCGACTGTGGTCACGTGGTTTCTGATTTGAGCGCTCATGGCATGCATCACACGCGTCAGGCCGCCGATTTCATCTCGGCGTTCCAAGATTGGAAGCGCCGGCACGAATCCAGGCGAGGACGATCCGACCGCCTTGGCCAGACCGACTAATGGGCCGGCGATCGATCGGGCAATAAGATGGAGCGTCAGCAACATGAGGATGACTGCCAACACACCGCCACCGAGAATCACTTCCAACATAGACGAACGATCCTGAGCGATTTTTGCCAACCGGCTGTTGAGCGCATCCTGTCCCAGGCGGTCGAAGCTGGCCATCTCCTGCCGGATTTGAAGCATGATGGCGCGTCCGCGTCCAGCTTCCATATAATTGACGGCGCTCTCACGATGGCCGGACTTGACCGCTTTGATCAATTCTTCTTTTTCATTGATCAATTGCTTGACGAGGTTCTGCACATGAACGATGAGGGCTTGCTGTTCCTTCTGGCCTTGCAGCATTTGCTCCAGCGAATCTCCGATGCTCAGGATGCGGTCCTGCGCCGTCCGATAGGGATAGAGGTACCCGTCCTGTTGAGTTAGGACAAAGCCTCGAAACCCCGTTTCCAAGTCTAGAATGAGGCGCATATACTCGGCTACCCGCCGCTGGACGAGATAGGTGGTATTCAGTTGCTCTTCGTCGTCGGAAAACATGGTGACACTCTGATACGTCACGATGCTCAGGAGGCCGATCGCCGCGACAGGGATCACCGATGTGAGGAGGAGTTTGCGGGCAATCGGAAGGTTGCTGAAAAATCGAAGCAGTCGTTTCACTGGTTGCCTCGAACGTATCCTAGGAGTCTCCGAAGCACATAGTCAAATTGCGCTACCGTTTTTAAGAGGAGCAGTCAGCAAGCGAAATGCCAGTTCCTCGACGGACGAATTCGGCAACAAACAAGTTCTTAACAGGAACGTGTATCACATGGCGAGCGATTTCGCACGGACCGCACAG
>JBQTHT010000099.1:0-25192 GCA_052389595.1 Nitrospiraceae bacterium | reverse complement strand
TTTTTTACCTCCGATGGCCGGTTCGATCTTGAAAATTTCCGCCATGCGGTGCGGCTCTGGACCATCGTCCTAGAGATCAGCGTGTTAATGGCATCCTTTCCCAGCCGCACCATCGCCGAGAAAAGTTATCTATTTCGAACGCTGGGATTGGGGTACGCCAATCTCGGAACAATTTTGATGCGACAAGGCATCCCCTATGATTCTCCTCAAGCCTTGGCCATTTGCGGGGCCATTACGGCCATTATGACCGGCGAAGCCTATGGGACATCCGCTGAAATGGCGGCAGAGCTCTGGCCCTTCACAGGATTCATGAAGAACCGCGAACACATGCTGCGAGTCATCAGAAACCATCGCCGGGCGGCATATAACGCCCCGGCAGAGGAATATGAGGGGCTCACGGTTAAACCGCACGGCCTCCAGCCGGAACATTGCCCGCCCGATCTTTTACTGGCCGCCAGGCGAGCCTGGGACCGAGCATTGGAACTAGGGACGGCTTATGGATACCGCAATGCACAGACGACCGTGATTGCACCGACAGGCACGATCGGATTGGTCATGGATTGTGATACCACCGGCATCGAACCGGACTTCGCACTGGTGAAGTTCAAGAAATTAGCGGGCGGAGGTTACTTCAAGATCATCAATCAAAGTCTGCCGCCCGCCTTGGCGGGGCTGGGATATTCTGAGCTCCAGGTTCAAGACATTGTGAATTACTGTACCGGACAACGCACGCTGCGAAACGCCCCCTTCATCAATCATGACTCCTTGAGAGCCAAAGGGTTTGACGCCGCCGCACTTGATCGCTTGGAAGGCGCACTGGCGCAAGCCTTTGAAATTCAGTTTGCCTTCAATAAATTCACGCTGGGCGAAGACTTTTGTCGTGAGAAGCTGGGCCTCACGGCGGTCAAACTTGATGACCCCAATTTCAATATGTTGAAGGTGTTAGGGTTCACGCAAGAAGAAATTCAGGCCGCCAATGACTACTGTTCAGGAACTATGACGATAGAAGGCGCTCCGCATCTAAAAAGCGAACATCTACCTGTGTTCGATTGCGCGAATCGCTGCGGACGGCTTGGGCAACGGTTCATTCCCGTAGAGGCCCACATCCGGATGATGGCGGCGGCTCAACCGTTCATCAGCGGGGCAATCAGTAAAACCATCAATATGCCGGGGGATGCGACGGTCGAAGACGTGAAGGCGGCCTATTTCATGTCTTGGGACTGCATGGTCAAAGCGGTGGCGCTATATCGCGACGGTTCAAAGCTCAGCCAGCCGCTGAGCGCTTCTACAGAGAGTGGAAAGGCCGTCGAACCAGCCGTCGAGATCATGGCCGCGGCCGAACACATTACCGAACGGGTGCTGGTACGGTACTTGGCAAAACGCCGTCCGTTACCGACTCGCCGGAATGGATACACACAAAAGGCGATTGTCGGCGGTCACAAACTTTATCTCAGAACCGGCGAGTATGACGACCATACGCTCGGCGAGATTTTTTTGGATATGCACAAGGAAGGCGCGGCTTTCAGAAGCTTGATGAATTGTTTTGCGATCGCCATCTCGCTTGGGCTCCAACACGGCGTTCCGTTAGAGGAGTTTGTCGAAGCCTTCGTGTTTACCCGATTTGAGCCGAACGGCCCGGTCAAACTAAACGACCGTATCAAGATGTCCACGTCCATCATCGATTATATCTTCCGCGAATTAGCCGTAACCTATCTGGATCGGTATGATTTAGCCCAGGTGCAGGAGGAAGACCTGCGTATGGACTCGATGAAGAAGGATGAACAGGACCCGGAATGCGTGGAGGAGGAGGCGGATTTAGCGGCCTTGGCCTCGTCGTCCGTCAGCACGGAACACCTGCCTGTGCGGCGCAATGGAATCAAAGGAAACGGGCACGGTCATGGGCACGGAATCGCTCACAAGGTCGAACTTAAACGGGAAACATTGACCTTCACGGCGGTCCAGAGTGCCAAACAACAGGGATATGAAGGAGACCCTTGCCCCGAGTGCAAGCAATTTATGATGGTGCGCAACGGCACCTGCCTCAAATGCATGGGCTGCGGCGCAACGAGCGGATGCTCCTAACACGGGCGTGACTTAACACTGTATCGTACGTCGACCGAACGCTTTGGTGCTTGGCTAACTGTACAAGGAAAACGATCAGGGGAAGCTCATGAGCACAGTCTTCCGAGAACAGGGCATAGAGACGCTGCATGATCAGATCGTCAGTCTTATCGCTCAGCGATGGGCCAAGGCGTTGCAGTGCAGTGTGAGCATTAATACGAAGGTCGAACGGAACCCGTGGGCGAAATCTGAGCAATGCACCGACGTCGTAGGATGGCGACTAAGTCCGGAGGGTAATAATATGCACCGGGACTGGATCGCTGAAGTAGAAACGGCGGACTCTCTACTCGATCACAACATCAAATCAAAGTGGAAGAAAAGCACCGAATTGGGTGTGCCGTTCTATCTTCTTGTTCCGAAGGGTTTTCGTGGGCAAGCCATGAAACAGGCGTCGGCCGCCGAAGTGTCGTTCAATGGAGTCTATGAATACTGCTTTATCAATGAGGTTATCCAATTCTTCTGAATTGACGCGAAGCCAGACTGCAGACCATCGGCTCGGGGGATGGGGCGTAGCGCCGCATCCCCTTCTTTGTTTGATCTGTTACTCTAGTTCATAATCTGGTAAATAGACCGGGCGAAGGGAATGAGTCTATGCGGGATATTCCCACGATTGAGAGCAAACGGCGTGCAAGAGGATCGAGTTGCGGGCTCTTGGTTGATCCGCCTGGTCAGGTGTGGGAGGATTGCGGAATGTCGGCGACACCACCGCCCGGTGGTCATCTGAATATAAACAGCGACTTTAACCAAGCGGAGAGCTGAGACAGGGCGCGGGTTGTATTCTTGCCACCAATTCTAGCCTGTGCCCTGAGAGGGAGAATAGATTATGCCGACGACTACACAGCTGGTCATCAATGAACGCAGTAAGCCGGGGGTATTGGCTCAAGTGGCATCGGTGCTTGCCGATGCGGGAGTCAATATCAAAGCTTTCTCCGCGCCGGAAGTGACCGGGACAGGGAACCTTCGGTTGTTGGTTGCCGATCTGGATGGAGCCCGTGTTGCGCTCAAGGCGGCCAAGGTGAAATTCAGGGAAGAAACGGCGTTAGTCTTAAGTCTGGAGAACAAGCCCGGAGCCTTGAACGAGGTCGCGAATCTTCTCACGAAAGCTAAGATTAACGTCAAGTGCGGCTATTGCACTCCATCCCGAGAGGGCAAGCGCGCTATCGTCGTTCTGACCGTATCTAACACTGAAAAAGCGCTGAGTCTGTTGAGGGATCAATCGCTCGACGAAATTTGAGGGTCAGATCCCCAAGGAGATGGTCATCTCCGGACTTCGTCTCGTCATACCTAGTCTGGTGTCCCTCGCGATTCTCAGCGCCTGTTCACTACCGGCTCCTCGGCAGACCTACCCCCCTGGTTACCCCATCGGATATGTCGAGCGCGGCATGGCCTCTTGGTATGGGCCTGGATTTCACGGAAACCCTACGGCAAACGGCGAACGGTTCGACATGCACCAGCTGACTGCCGCGCATAGGACATTACCCCTCGGCTCCGTTGCGGAAGTCCGTTCTTTATCGAACGGTCGCCATGTGACAGTCCGGATCAATGACCGCGGACCATTTGCCCGCGGTCGTATTCTGGACTTATCCATGGCTGGAGCACGGGCGCTTGCGATGATGGGTTCGGGAACCGATGAGGTGGAATTACGTGTCATCCGCTATCAAGGTAGCCGCTTGGGAACGCTCTGGGTTCAGGTCGGCTCATTTTCCGAAGCCGCCAATGCTCAAGCGCTTATTGATCGTCTCAAAGCAGAATATCCCAAGAGCCGTATTGCGATGACGGATCTACCGCGCGGAAAGCGTTACCGAGTTCAGGTAGGGGAGTTTGCAACGGAAACCCAAGCCGAGGTTGCTGCTACAAGACTGCGCTCGCTCCTAGACGTCGACCCCTATGTAGTCCGAGACGATTCCTAGATCGAGCTGCCGGCATATCTCAGATTAGATAGCACGTAACCAATTGATTTATTGTGAATAAGTTAATGAAGACTTGATGCTTCTGTGTCCATGTGCTACATGTATTCCCTTGTATGGATGGTAGCGGCCCTGCAGGACCTCGTCAGGTCGTCTTGATCCACCAAACAGGCAGTCTGCCAAACGGGTTCCGCCCGACCTTTGTCGAACGGACAATCCGGCCGTTTGTGGCTGTTATTCGCTTCTAATTTCCCACGCCATGGATATTCTTATTCTGTTTCTGTTCATATTGTTTTCAGCCGTTATATCGGCCGCCGAGATCGGCTTCTTCTCCGTCAATGAAACCAGATTGAAAGCCTTGTCGGCCGCTGGAGGGAAGCGCGCCAAGGTTGCCCTGTATCTGCGTGGTAACCCCCAACGATTGTTGTCCACCATCATGATCGGAGACAACCTGGTCAACGCCGGCGCCGCTTCCTTTGCCACCATTATCACGATCAATTTGTTCGGATCCGACGCGCTGGCCGTGGCCATCGGGATATTGACCTTTGTGCTGATGATCTTCGGCGATGTGGTCCCGAAGACCCTTGCCGCCAAGCATGCCGTGCCGGTAGTCCTGACCATGGCTTATCCGGTCTTCGCCATTCAATGGCTCTTACATCCGATTCTTCTGGTCTTGGAGCCGATGATCGAGAAAATCACGGGAGGCAAAGGGCTGACGGTCCCCTTCGTCACCGAGGAAGAACTGAAAATCATGCTGGATGTAGGTGGAAAGTCCGGCATGATTCAATCGGAAGAAGTCAAGATGATCAAAAACGTGTTTCAGCTGAAGGACATCACGGCGGAAGATGCGATGACGCCGCGCATCTATGTGTTTGCGCTTGACGGCCACCAGCCGCTGAAAGACGCTCAGGATCAACTGTTCAAGTCTAAATACTCGCGGATTCCCCTGTACGATGGGACGCTGGATAACATTTCCGGCATTCTTTACAAGACGAAAGCCTTGACGGAGTTGGCACAAGGTAATGATCAAGTCCGCCTCAAGGAAATCGCCAACCAAGCGCTCTTTGTTCCTCGCGGCAAAACCGCCGATGATCTGATGAAGCAGTTTCAGGAAGAAAAACGTCATATGGCGATTGTCGTCAACGAATTCGGCGGGGTCATGGGACTGGTCACACTGGAAGACCTGCTGGAAGAAGTCGTCGGTGAAATCATGGACGAGACCGATATTAGCCAGGAATTGATCAAACGAATCGGCAAGAATCAGATTCTGGTTCATGGCCGAACGGAAGTTCGCAAGATCAACGACTTTTTGAAAGTCGATTTGGGCGACGAGGCGATCACGATCAGCGGTCTGATTCAACAGGAATTGGGACGCATTCCCAGGCCGGGAGAAGAACTCCACCTCGGCCATTGCCGGTTACTCGTGCATGAAGCCGATCCGAAGTCGATCAAGAGTGTACAGATTTTTAAAGAAGAGAAGGCGCCTGCGCCGGTCGAAACTCCCAATCTTGATCTCGTTGGATAGTCACGCTCCTCAGCGGTCTTTGAGCAACTCCACAAACTCAGCTTCAGACAAGAGCGCCAATCCGAGCTTCCTGGCCTGTTCCAATTTCGAGCCGGCGTCTTGCCCCACGATCACGTAATCTGTTTTCTTGCCGACGCTCGATGCGACATGCCCTCCCAACGCCTCGATCCGATGTCGCGCTTCGTCGCGGCTCAGTCCTTCCAGGCCGCCAGTAAACACGAATGTCTTGCCGGCGATAGGGGAAGTCGTCGCCGTCTTTACCGGTTCAGGCATCGGTTCGATTCTCACCCCCAAGGCTTGTAGCTGCTCAATCACTTGCCGATTGTGCCGTTCGCGAAAAAAGGATTCCAGGCTCTGTGAAATCTCGGGACCGATCTCTTGGACTTGTTGAAAACGCTCGAGGTCGGCGGCCATGATGGCCTCCAACGAACGAAATTCTTTCGCTAGGACACGCGCGATGTGCTGCCCAACTTGCCGGATGCCCAATCCCATCAAGAGACGTTCCAAGGAAATGATTTGTCTCCCCTTGATGGCTTCAAGGAGGAGAGCCGCCGATCGCTCGGCGAATCCCTGTAAAGTCAGGAGTTGCGCATGCGTCAATGCGAAGATATCGGCCAGATTCTTGACATATCCACGATCCACCAATTGGGCGACGGTTTTCTTACCGAATCCCTCGATGTTTAAGGCATGCTTCGACGCAAAATGTTCGAGCGCACCTTTCAATTGCGCCAGGCAGGCAGCCTGGCCGGTGCAATAATAATAGGCGCCGTCCTTCGAAACGGTTGCGTGGCAGACCGGACAATGATCAGGCATCCGAAACGGGTCGGGACGTTGCTCGCCGGCTACCGGAACGCGCTCGGCAATGGCGGGAATGACGTCACCCGCCCGTTCCACCTTGACCGTGTCGCCCACGCGAATATCTTTTCGGGCTACCTCATCGGCATTGTGCAAAGTCGCGCGGCTTATCGTGACCCCTCCGACTTCGACGGGTTTCAAGAGGGCGAGTGGGGTCAGCGTCCCGGTTCGACCGACGGACACCACGATATCCTGAACAATGGTGAACTCTTTTCGTGGCGTGAACTTATAGGCAATAGCCCAGCGTGGACTCCGTGACTTGACCCCGAGCCGGTCTTGCCATTCTCGTCGATCCACCTTCACCACCATGCCGTCGATTTCGAACGGAAGCTGTTCCCGCATCGTCTCCGTCTCGGCATGGAAGGTCATGACCTCTTCTATACTCCGGCACTGGCGCCGTAGCAGAGGGACAGGGATCCCCCATTGGTCCATCGCTTCGAGCTCGTCCCAGTGGGTCTCATGCCTCGGTCCAGACGACGCCATGATCTCGTAACAGGTGATCACCAGTGGACGCTCGGCGGTAATCCTTGAGTCCAGCTGCCGCAGCGCGCCCGAGGCGGAGTTTCGAGGGTTTGCAAACGCTTCGTCGCCTCGCTCGGTGATGCGGCGATTCAAGGCTTGGAAATCATCGAGCCGCATATAGACTTCTCCACGGACGGCGAGATGCGCCGGCGGATTTCCATCGGATTGGAGTTGAAGAGGCAGGGATCGGATCGTGCGAAGGTTCACCGTCACATCTTCACCCGTCACGCCGTCTCCTCGCGTCGCACCCTTGACAAATCGGCCTTCATCATAAACAAGCTCCACCGAGAGTCCGTCGAACTTCGCCTCAATCGTATACAGGAGATCTGTCAGTCCGAGTTCCCGCTTCATGCGGGCATCAAACGTCCGGACGTCGTCGGCACGCAGGATGGAATCCAAGCTGAGCATCGGCCGCTCATGCTCGGTCTTGCGCAATTCATCGAGTGGGGGCGCGCCGACTCGTTGGGTAGGGGAGTCCGCTGTGATGAGATCGGGGTAGGCCGTTTCGAGAGCACCGAGTTCTTGGAACAAGCGATCGTAGGCGGAATCGGAAATCTCGGGCCGATCCTTCACATAGTAGAGGTGGTCATGGCGCCGGATTTCCTTCCTCAGCGCTTCGATCTGCTTTTTGGTCTCTGTGAGATGCATGTTAACAGCCGTCAGCTATCAGCTTGTGATGTCAGAACCCAGTCACGTTTACTTGGCGACTGATAACTTATCGCTGACCAGCCGTTCAGTCTCGAATAAATTTTGCGGCATAGCTTCTGATCTCGTGTCCGTTCAGGACATGGAATCGGCGAAGACGATCCACCGTTTGAGCCGAAAAACGCGACAATGGGATGGTCACGAGCCGTCGTTGGAACTGCCTGGCGATCAATCTCCATCTGGCGCGTGGATGAATCGGAGAAACCAGCGCGATATGCGGGGCTCGTGAATGCAACGACGCGGCGGCGATGAGTCGTTCTTCCAAGGTCCGCGCAAAGCCGAGCGCGGGGTCGTTCCAGATGTCCGGAATCGGCCGAGGAGGAAACAAAAAGAGAGCGCCGCCATACCTGGCTTGACCGATGCCGGGTCCGACCATATCGTTTTGGAAAGGCGTCGCATAAAAACAGAGGGTCGATTCCTCTGCGTGCTCGGCATGCCAAGTGGCTTGCCAGCTGTATTGAGCCGGATCGCTTGGCGTCTCGAACAGGAAGATGACGGCCTCCACCTTGCCGCGCGCCGGTGGAATCTCTCTGACGTAAATCTCCATCCGGCGTTGCGGGCCTGCAGCGGGGACTGTGCCGTCATCGCCTCTTCGACGTGTATACCAGTGCCTAAGACTCTCTCGTATATCGATCCCATCTTTAATGGAAGTGGTGAATTTATCGACCCGAACGAGATCGGCGCCCAGCAAGGCTTGCGCTTGCTCTCGCACATGAGCGTTGAAGCTTTCAATTTTGTTATCCTCCGGAGGCCATGAACATTGGCGGTAGGGATTCCATGACATTGCCCACCGACTGCTTTTCATCGGAGCCGGAGTCGGACGGAGCCGCAGCGATCGCCACACGAGCGGAGGACCCAGCAGACGATTTTTGGCTTGGACGACGTGGCCGTCCGGCAATTCCAACTGTCCGATGCCGACCTCCACGGTCGAAGCAGCATGATCCGCCTTCTCCTGGAACGAATAAGTTTTTGCGGTTTCCAGGAGCGTGATCGCGAACGCATCTCCTGCCATTTGTTTCGCCGCTGACACCAGCGTGTAGAGATCCGGCGTCAAGCGCCGGTCAAGCAGCGCAAGGTTACGCACATATTGGAGATAGCGTTGAAGCAGTTGCGGAGAAACCCAGTCGCAGATAGAACGCGACCCCGGCCGACGTTCCGTCTTCCAGCGGTTTCTGGCTTCCTGCAACAGTTCTTTCATTCCATCTACCGACACATGGCGGTCTGAACGTAACTCAACTCGTCGTCGCTCGTACAGCTCGGTGATAAAAGGCAATTCTCCCAACGCAAAGTAGAGAGTGGATGGATCGACCGGGTATCGGCTCGGCAAGCCAACCGGACGCTCGGGTAGCTGATAGGTCTGTCGCTCCTGATAGGCTGTGCGCAACCACGGCCAGTCGGAGAGATGACACAAGCACAGGATAGACTCGTATTCCAGTTCCAACTCGTGCAGTTTGAAAGCCATCCAGGTCACCCGATTGACACCCTGGCCGGTTTCCGTTGGCGATGGAAGCGTAGGAATCAATCCGGCTACGAAAGCAGGCCATCCTATCCGTTTGAGCGCGTATGGATCGGGCGCCGTGAAGGAGAATGGTTCATAGACCGTCACCTCCCGGTCGATGTACGATCGCGCGATGCGTTCACCCATGGCTACGCGAATGCCCATGATCACGGCTTGGCAGGGATCAACAGGCACAAAGTTGACGACGGCCGCGCCTTCTTGGTCAGGCTCGGGAACCGTTACCAGGCTAATGTGCGGCAACTCATCAACCGCATGTTCAAGTTGATCCTGCACGGACGGGGAAAGTGGGACGGCGAGACAGTCGAACGGACGGCTGATGAGGGTGTCTCGGACTTCCTGCGCAACATCGCCGCTGGCATGGAGAATCGGCAGGATCTCAATACGCGAGGAGAGACGAAAAATAGTATCGAGGCTCATGGCTCACCGGTCTGGGTGTAAGGGATCGTCTCCCTCGAAAAAAAAGTCACCCAAGCCTCGTGGAGCCGGTTGGTCGCCCAGCGCGCGCTTTCGGCGACGGGAGAGCGCATCGAGATCCAACGCCTCATCGCCAAGCACCTTGATCAATGCTTCTCGCCATGCCGTGTCTTTCGACAAGGGATGCGCCGGGTCTTGCGCTCGTCGTTTCAGCGCGTATTGAAGCAAATGAATACCGTCTCGCACGGAGTATTCCAAATTGAGCTGGTGCGCGCCCTGCAGAAAATCCACCGTCATTGCGAGGAGCTCGGCCGGTGCAAACGGTAAATGGTACCGCAGAATCGCCAGCTCATCGTCGCGGCTGGGAAAGCCCATGTTCAGGGTAGGTTGAAGGCGCGACAGGATGTAGTCCGGGACCTCATAAGTGGATGCGTCTTCGTTCATCGTGACGCAACTGCGAAAATCCTGGTGGGCGCTGATCAGGATTCCGGCCACGATGGACTCGACGCAGCGTCGGTGGTCGAGGAGCGCGGCCAACGAAGCCCAGCTCTTTTCATTCATCCGATTCCCCTCATCCAGCACGCAGACAGCCCCGGTGAGGACCGCCGTGACGAGCGGAGACGCGTGATACGCGATCGTGCCGGATTCAGCCAATACCGGCGTCACAAGCAGGTCCTCCGGCCTCGTATCGGCCGTACACTGAAAAATATACACATCTTGTTTGCGCTCCCTTGCCCCTGACATTGCAAGAGTGGTTTTCCCGATGCCCGGCGGTCCGGTGATGCGGGGGGATAAAGGAAGGTCCCGCTCGTCAACGACGAGCCAGCAGGCCAGCAATTGCTTGAGAATTTCTCGGTCCCCGATCCAGTCCCGAGTGACCGAGAGCGGCTGAGCCAGATGGAGCGTGATTCCATCAACGATAGTCGTGCGTGTTGGACCGGCGCCGGAAACGTGTGTCATAGTTTGTGCGGTATGAATGAAGACTGTGGGCGAGTCGTGGTGAACGGTACCATAGCGTTTACCAAATCGTCAAACCGATCACAGGCCTTTCACTTTGACTTTCGCTACCTTGCACACTATTCTTATAGCCTTCACGGCTCCGGGAGGCTGAGGTGGGGTGCGGAAAGGGGCGCACCAGACAGGACTCCGAGAGCAGCAGAGGAGGGTATGTTCATGATGCAAGAAGGAGTGGAGAATACGATGAGGTGGAGTCAAGCGGGACGACTGGCCATCGCAGTGCTCGGAGGATGTATCCTGAGTGGCTGCGTCATGGCCGAGAAGTACGAGGCTGAAAAGGCGAGAAGTCTGAACTTTCAGCGGTTATTGGCACAGGAGGAGAAACGGACCGCCGAGCTGGACAGCGAAGTCAAGCGTACGAAGCGCGAAACGGCTGAGTTGGACGCGCGTAACCGGGAACTGACGGCGCAAGTACAGGCTGTGCGCGAACAAATGGGTAAGTTTCAAGAAGAGGCCGAAGCCATGAAGGAGGCCGCGCTCTTGGAACGGAAGGCGCGAGACGAAATGAAGCGAGCGACCAAGCCGATGGCCAAGATCGCTAAACCAGAACTGCCTGCTGAACTTGCGGAGCTCGCCCCTCCTGAAGCGAGGCTGGATGCCGCACCGGCTGCGAAAGGTCCGGCGACCTATCATCAAGTCAAACCCGGCGAGACGTTGTTCCGCATCAGCCGTCGTTATGGGGTTCCGGTCGAAAAGATCAGAAGCTGGAACAAACTGCCGGACGACATCATCGAAGTAGGCCAGAAATTGATTGTCGGTAACGAATAGGGATGGCCTGAACTCATGAACAAGACGTATTCCCTCACCCATGAGGAATTCCGCTCGCTGGCCTCGGAGGGAAATCTGATTCCGCTGTATCGGGAAATTTTGGCGGACTATGAGACGCCGGTGTCGGCCTTCGCCAAAATAGATCACGGCCCTTCGGCGTATCTCCTGGAAAGTGTTGAAGGAGGGGAAAATTGGGCGCGGTATTCCTTCCTGGGCAGTGGATCTCCGCGTGTCATCCACGAAGATCGAGGTGATCTCATCGTGAAGAAAGGCGCGAAGGTTCGCCGCATTCCCAGCAAGGGCGCGCCGCTCGACCGGCTGCGGGAGATGATGCAAGGCTATCACCCTGTGACTGTGCCGGGGTTGCCGCGGTTTGTGGGTGGGGCCGTCGGCTATCTCGGATATGATGTCGTCCGGTCGTTTGAAGACATCCCTGCCAGGCGGAAAGACAACATCGGTTTTCCGGACTTTGCATTTTTGCTGACTGAAACATTGGTGATCTTCGACAATGTGGCGCAAAAAATCAAAGTCGTGGCGAATGCGCACGTAACATCGACCAGAGAAGCAGAGGTCCGTCGAGCTTATGCCGACGCAACCGAACGAATAGAGAAAGTCATTGCTCGTCTGAGGCGTCCACTACGCCGGAGGCGCCCGAAGCAACGGCACAAACCGATGACGTTCACCGCGAACATGAGCCAGGCGGACTTTGAAAAGATGGTGATGCGGACGAAGGAGTATATCCAAGCCGGCGACATCGTCCAAGCCGTCCTCTCCCAGCGGTGGGAAACAAGAATTCAGACCACGCCCTTCGAGCTCTATCGAGCGCTCCGCGTGATCAACCCCTCGCCGTACAGGTACTATATTCGGATCGCCGGCGTGGAGCTGGTCGGTTCTTCTCCGGAAACATTAGTACGTTACGAAGAAGACCACGTGTACGTACGGCCGATTGCCGGCACGCGGCGGCGAGGGCAGACGCCGGAGCAGGACCGGCAGTTGGAATCGGAACTGTTGGTGGACGACAAAGAACGAGCGGAGCATGTCATGCTGGTGGATTTGGGGCGAAATGACGTCGGGCGGGTGGCAAGGAAGGGAACCGTCAAGGTGGAAGCCCTGATGCAGGTCGAGCGCTATTCACACGTCATGCATATGGTGTCTCAGGTCACGGGTGAGTTGGACCGCACCAAGACCAGCTACGATGTCATGAAGGCCTGCTTTCCCGCCGGAACCGTGTCCGGAGCGCCGAAGATCAGAGCGATGGAAATTATCGAGGAACTGGAGCCGACGAAACGAGGCCCCTATGCGGGCGCCGTCGGTTATTTCAGTTTCTCCGGCAACATTGATACCTGCATTAACATCCGCACGATCGTGATTAAAGGGCGCCAGGCCTATATTCAAGCGGGTGCCGGCATCGTGGCGGATTCCGACCCCGAACGTGAATACGAAGAAACCTGCAACAAAGCGAAAGCGATGATGAAGGCGATCGAGCTGGCGGAGCAGGGGTTGGAATAGCAAAAGAGCTTATCGCGCATGGCGTATGGCCGATCGCAAGAATACAAGGTATCTTACGTATTTCCTGTTCGTGCCATGAGCAATCAGCCATAGGATCCCATTGACGCCATGCTTCTCATGATCGACAACTACGACTCCTTCACCTATAACCTCGTGCAGTATTTCGGAGAACTCGGTGAGGACGTGCAGGTGTATCGCAATAACACAATCACGCTCGCCCAGATCGAAGCCATGCGGCCGGCCCGCCTCGTCGTCTCTCCCGGTCCCTGCACGCCGAAGGAAGCCGGCATTTCCGTGGACGCGATCAAGCATTTTGCCGGGCGACTGCCGGTTCTTGGCGTCTGCCTGGGGCACCAATCCATGGCGGTCGCATTCGGCGGAGAGGTCATTCGAGCGGAGCGATTGATGCACGGCAAGACCTCGATGATTCATCATGACGGCAAGACGATCTATCGCAATCTGCCGAGCCCGTTTGAAGCCACCAGGTACCATTCACTGATCGTCAATCGCGACAATCTTCCGACTTGTCTGGAAATCTCAGCGGAGACGCAGGAAGGCGAGATCATGGGGTTGCGCCACAAGACACTCGGCATCGAAGGAGTGCAGTTTCATCCCGAGTCTATTCTGACGGTCGCAGGGAAAGATCTGCTCCGAAATTTCCTCAAACTGTGCTAATGGGCAAGAGGCACGAGGCAAGGGGCGAGCAGAAGAAAGCCGGCTGTGTTCTGTGAACCTCGCTAGCCCCTTGCCTCTAACCTAATCCGTTATATGATCAAAGACGCCATCGCCAAGCTTGTCGACCGAGTGGATCTCTCCGAAAAAGAGGCGGAAGAGGTGATGCAGGAAATCATGGACTGCGCCGCTACTCCGGCGCAAATCGCCGCATACTTGATGGGGCTTCGCATGAAAGGCGAGACGGTGGACGAAATCGCGGGCTCAGTGCGTGCAATGCGCGACCGAGCGGTGCGCATCCGTCTCGGCGACCCGATGGTAGTCGATACCTGCGGAACGGGAGGCGATCGCGCGCACACGTTCAACATTTCCACCACTGCGGCGTTTGTCGTCGCGAGTGCCGGCCTTACCGTCGCGAAGCATGGTAATCGCTCGGTGTCCTCCAAGTCAGGCAGCGCCGACCTCTTGGCCGCTTTGGGCGTGAACGTCGACATGGGGACGCAATGTGTTGCGGATTGCATCGATGAAGTGGGCATCGGATTTCTTTTTGCCCCTCTGTACCATGGCGCTATGAAACATTGCGCTCCCACGAGGCAAGAGATGGGAATCCGCACCATCCTCAACATCCTTGGCCCCTTAACCAACCCTGCCGGAGCGACGATTCAAATACTGGGTGTCTTTGATGGAGGATTGACCGAACTGTTGGCCAAAGTCCTGGTCCATCTCGGCTCGCACCATTGCTTTGTGGCGCATGGCATGGATGGGCTGGATGAAATCACGCTCACGGATCGAACGAGAATTTCAGAAGGAAAGTCTGGAGTCGTCTCGACCTATTATGTCGATCCCAGCGAGTATGGCCTGAAGCGAGTACCCATGAAAGAGTTGGTCGGCGGCACTCCCGATGAGAATGCTCATATCACACGTGAGATTCTCGATGGACGGAAGGGGCCCAGGCGCGATATCGTCTGTTTGAACGCCGCTCCGGCACTGGTGGCCGGGCGGAAGGTCAAGACGCTTCAAGAAGGGTATCGGTTAGCAGGGCAGGTGATCGATAGCGGAGCGGCGGCGGAAAAGTTGGAACGCCTCATCGCGTTTACTAAGGCACGGGGCTAATGGCAAGGGCAATGGGAAGGCTTTATGATTCTCGATCGGATCCTCGAACATAAGAAGGCGGAGATTCGTCGGAAACAGAGCCGAGGGTATCTCGCCGAATTGAAAGTGAAGATTCGGGACATTGGACAACCGCTGGGCTTTGCCGTCCAGGTAGATGTCGCTCGAACATCATCGAGCCCAGCCTTAATTGCGGAAGTAAAAAAGGCCTCTCCAAGTTTGGGCTTGATTCGACCGGAGTTTGCAACGCAGTTTGATCCCGTGAAGATCGCGACAGCCTATCGCCAGCACGGCGCTGCGGCTATCTCCGTGCTGACAGACGAGGATTTCTTTCAGGGGAGTCTCGAAGATTTGCGCGCCATCAAAAAACTGGTCGGATTGCCCGCGCTCAATAAAGAATTCATGATCGACGACGTTCAATTCTATGAGGCGCGGGCCAATGGGGCGGATGCGGTCCTCCTGATCGTCGCTGCAATAGAGCGCCGGCAATTGGTCGATTTCTTCGCCCTGGCGCGGGAGCTGTCGCTGGATGCCTTGATTGAAACACACCATGAGCGGGAGTTGGACGTCGTATTGGAGTGGCTCCCCGATGCCAGGCTTATCGGGATCAACAATCGCGATCTCAAAACGTTTTCCACCGATTTGTCCGTGACGTTCCGGCTGGCCAAGCGCATTCCGCCTGACAAGCTCATCGTCAGTGAAAGCGGCATCCACAAGCGGGACGATGTGTTGCGGCTTAGTGACGCCGGCGTCCACGCGATGCTGGTCGGTGAGTCGCTGATCCGGGCCGATGATATCGGCGACAAGATGGGCGAATTGATGGGAACGGACATGGAACCGAACCAGAAGTCCGATGTGGAGCATGATATGGAGGCGAGACAATGAGGCCTGTGTGTCTGTTGGTTACAGGAGCGTTCCTCGTGACGATCGGATGTGTCAGCCAAGAACTCACCCAAATGTCCTCCAAGTGGGATCAATGGATCGGCGGCACCAAGGACGATCGCGTCCATGAATTGGGCATTCCGAATAAGTGCCATTCTTTCAAAGCAGGTGGAGAAGTGTGCGAATGGAATATGCCGATAGAAGGCGGACGAATCGAGACGTTTGGAATGACCTTCGATGCGAAAGGCTTTGCCTGTCAATGGACCTATCGAGGGTTCTACGGTGAACAGAAAAGTCTGGCTAAATGTTCGTAAGCGGATGGATTGAGGAGAGGATAGCATGAGGTGGAAGAGTGCGCTCGTATTACTGTTGATAGGAGTCGGTACTGTATGGTGGCTCGCGGATCGGAGTCCACTGGTCGCCCAAGAGCTGCAATCACGGTCCGTGACCGACTGGCCGACGGTGTCGTTGGATGGCTTGACTGTCCCCGACATCGGTCCGATGCCAAGTGTCGTTCCGGTTCCACCGACGAACCTGAACTATAGCCAAAAGGTCGACTTAGGGAAGCAGCTGTATTTCGACGGACGGCTCTCGAAGAACAACGGAGTTTCCTGCGCCTTTTGCCACAACCCCGGCACCGGATTCGCCGATGCCCGGCAGTTTTCCATCGGTGCTTTCGGAACGGCGGGAGGCCGGCAGGCTCCCACCGTCTACAACAGCGGCTTCAACCCGTTGCAGTTTTGGGATGGGCGCGCCGGGTCGTTGGAGGAGCAGGCGATAGGTCCGATTCATAATCCGATTGAAATGGCCGAAACGCACGAGAGCGTCGCGCCAAAAATCGCCAAGATTCCCGGCTATCAGAAGCAGTTTCGCGCGGTGTTCGGGAAGGATGTCAGTTTGCAGAGCATTGCCGAAGCCATCGCGGCATTCGAGCGGACAGTGGTCTCCGCGAACTCATCCTTCGACAAGTATGTCATGGGCGACTCTCAAGCCATGGAGGAAGCGGCGGTCCGAGGGATGCGGTTATTTAAAGGGAAGGCTCGCTGCATCCTTTGTCACAACGGGCCCAATTTTACGGATAATCAGTTCCACAATTTGGGCGTTCCGCAAGAAGGGATATTGAAGGAGGATCTGGGTCGGTTCAACATCACTCGAATGGAGCGTGATAAGAGCGCTTTCAAAACCCCGACGCTGCGTAGTGTCACTGAAACAGCTCCATACATGCATGACGGCGTCCATAAGACTCTCGAAGAAGTGATCGATTTTGTCGATAAGGGTGGCGGACCGAACCCGCGCTTGAGTCCGTTGATGAAGCCGCTGGCTCTCTCGACAGAAGACAAGACGGATGTGATTGCGTTCCTGAAAGCTTTGACAGGAGCGCCGCTCAAAATCACCGTTCCGAAGTTGCCAAAATAGGAGTTCGATGGGAGAGAATTTGAAGATCAAGATCTGCGGGATCACCAATGCCGAGGATGCGCGCGCCGCAGCCGAAGCGGGGGCGGATGCCTTGGGATTTGTGTTCTATCGGAACAGTCCCCGCTATGTGAGCCCGCGAGTGGTGAAGGATATCGTCGCCACCTTGCCGCCTTTGATTCTGACGGTGGGCGTGTTTGTGAACGAAGCGGTCAAGGTAGTGCGCGATCTCATGGATGAGTGCGGGTTGGCGCTGGCGCAATTGCACGGGGAGGAAACGGCGTCCTATTGCGACCTGCTGGAGCGGCCGGTTCTGAAAGCCGTTCGTCTTAAAGATCGAGTCTCCTTTCTCGCGATGGCGGAGTATCAAGGTCGAGCGAGGGTCCGAGGGTTTGTCGTAGATACTTTCTCCGACGATGCCTATGGAGGCACCGGTCGCGTCGCAGATTGGGGATTAGCTGCGGAAGCTGCAAAGGGCTCGACGATTCTACTGGCTGGAGGACTCACGCCGGAGATCGTTGAAGATGCAATACGTCAGGTTCACCCCTATGGCGTTGATGTCAGCAGCGGTGTCGAGCACAGTCCGGGAAAGAAGGACCACAACAAGATGCGCGCTTTTGTCCGAGCGGCAAGGCTTGCTTCCTCATAATTCTGCGACGGTAATCGCCTACTTGTCGAATACAATGTCAGCTCTTAGCAGTCCACGCTGAAACTGACGGATAATTGAAACTGAGAGCCGCTAAAATGTCCACCATTCCCGGCAAGCGCGGTCGATTCGGTCGGTTCGGTGGTCGCTATGTCCCTGAGACGTTGATGCCCGCTTTGCTCGAATTGGAACAGGTCTACCTGCTTACCCGTCGGGATCGCCGATTTCAAACGGAACTCAATCAGTACCTCACCCAGTATGTCGGCCGACCGACTCCGCTGTATTGTGCCGAGCGCCTTACCAAGAAACTGGGTGGCGCGAAGATTTATCTGAAGCGGGAAGATCTTTGCCATACGGGCGCGCACAAGATCAACAATGCCATTGGACAGGCTCTGCTCGCTCGCCGGATGAAGAAGCCGCGAGTCATCGCCGAAACGGGCGCCGGCCAACATGGGGTCGCCGTGGCGACTGTGGCCGCAATGTTCGGTCTTCAATGCGAAGTTTATATGGGAACGGAGGACATGCAGCGGCAGGCGTTGAATGTCTTTCGCATGCGACTGCTGGGCGCAACGGTCACCGGGGTAGCGGCGGGAAGCAGAACCTTAAAGGATGCGATCAGCGAAGCCATGAGGGATTGGACGACGAATGTACAAACCACGCATTATGTGCTCGGATCGGTCTTGGGCGCCCATCCTTATCCGATGATGATTCGCGATTTCCAAGCGGTCATTGGTCGTGAAGCCCGCCGCCAAGTGTTGCAGTTGGAGGGGCGGTTGCCGGATTACCTCATCGCGTGTGTCGGCGGAGGCAGCAACTCGATCGGCCTGTTCCATGCGTTCATAAAAGACAGGAAAACCCGGATGGTCGGGGTAGAGGCAGGGGGGCTGGGAATTGCCAGCGGCAAACATGCAGCGAGATTTTCCGGAGGACGTCCTGGAGTGCTGCAGGGAACCATGACCTACCTGCTTCAGGATGAAAACGGTCAGGTTAACCTGACACACTCTGTATCGGCGGGCCTGGACTATGCCGCCGTGGGCCCCGAGCACAGCTATTACTACGAGGCCAAACGAATCGACTACACTTCAGTCACGGATGAGGAAGCGTTGTCGGCGTTCGACCTCCTGACCCGGGAAGAAGGCATTATGCCGGCGCTCGAAAGCGCCCATGCCATTGCCGAAGTGGTGAAATTGGCTCCCAAGCTAAAGACGCGTCAAGTTATCATTGTGAACTTATCCGGCCGTGGCGACAAGGATGTGCAACAGGTCGCGCGGATCAGGGGAGTGACCCTGTAGGAGTGATTGGTGATTGAGTAAAAAATGAGCGGCCCACTGCCGGTCTTTAATCACTCAACACCGGCCAACAACAATGAATCGTCTGGATTCAACATTCGCTCGACTGAAAGCCAACGGTGAGAAGGCGCTCATCGCCTACATTATGGCAGGCGATCCGTCATTATCCGAGACAGAAAGTTTTGTCCTGGAACTTGAGCGGGCCGGCGCCGATGTCATTGAACTGGGTGTTCCATTTTCCGATCCGATCGCCGATGGTCCTGTGATTCAAAAAGCAGCCGAGCGGGCGCTACGGAGCGGGACCTCTCTGCGAAAGATTCTTGAGAGCGTTCGCCTGCTGCGATCCAAGACGCAGATCCCCATCGTCCTCATGGCCTACTACAACACCATTCACGCGTTCGGCGAGGCCGAGTTTTGCCGACACGCCGTGGGGGCCGGCGTGGACGGGTTGATCGTCTCCGACATGCCGCCGGATGAAGCGACGCGGTTGAGGCAGCCCTCGAAGCAAAGCGGCCTCTCCCTGATTTTTCTGTTAGCGCCGACGAGCACTGCGGAACGTTGCGCGGCTGTAGCCAAACAATCGCAAGGGTTTGTCTATTATGTCTCATTGACCGGCGTCACCGGCGCTCAATTGAACAAGGTCGCCGACATCGGCCGCAACGTCGCCAAGATTCGTCGTATGACCAAGACTCCGATTGCGGTAGGGTTCGGGGTATCGACACCGGAAGATGCTTCCCGCATTGCCCGGATGGCGGATGGAGTCATCGTGGGCAGCGCCATTGTTCGCCAAATCGGCGAGCATCTGCAGGAGACTGAACTGCCCGCTCGGCTCGGAGGATTTGTTTGCTCGCTCAAGAAGGCGATGCAAACGGACGCCGGATAGCGATGTGAGGAGGTGGAAAATGAGGAGAACCGATGCCTCAAAAAGGACGTCTAAAGCGCCGCCCAAGCGTAGGTCTGGCCGCGGTATCAAAGGCAAGCCGGCCGGCGGCTCGGCCACCACTACGCTGGATCATCGCCTTCAGCAACGTCTCCTCGATACAATCAGTAACTGCGAGGAAAAACGCCGTTCGCCTGAAGGAGTGGCTGACATCTTCGCACGAGAGTTTTGTGACTTGCCGAGGGTGGGGGGCATTGCGGTATATCTTCGCGATGAGCAAACAAAAGACATGCGCTGTCTTGCCGAAGCGAGCCATGCGGATGGGCCCATCGCAGGAGAGTGGAAGGTCGCCAGAGAGATGATTGAGCTGGGAGCCCGCGTGGAGGCGAAAGCGCCTCTGCTGGTATTTCCATTGAAACAAATCGGTCAATTGGATGGCTTATTGCTGGTCCAGAACGCCGGCGCCCGGCAGGACCAAGACGTCATCAAGCTGTTGGAGGGAGGAGTACCGTGGCTTTCCGTGGCTCTTGATCATGCCCGGCTGGCACAAAAATATGCCAAGAAGATTATCCGCATTCAATGTCTTGAAGAGGTCAGCGACGTGCTGAACTCAAGCCTGACCGATGACGACAAACTGCGGCACGCCTTGGAAGCCTCGATCCGATTGGTCGAGGCGAGAGCCGGCGCATTGTTTCTGCTATCGGAGGCAAAAGGTACGCTCTCGACCAAAGTCGTGGCCGGCGAAACCGCCCCGTCCTTCAAAGATGCAGGAATGGGCGCCGCGGAGACCGTGGTTCGCACGGGAAAGCCCATGCTCATCAAGGATACGCTGCGGGACCAGGAGTTTCGTCAGCGTAACGGATGGCGTCTCCCGTTTGTGGTGCACACACTCGTGTCCGTGCCGATTCGATCAAGTGGGAAGCTGCTGGGTGTAATGGAAGCCGTGAATACCAACACCGGAAGGCCCTTCAGCAACTGGGATGTGCTGGAACTGGGAAGCCTTTGCAATCAACTCGGGCTGGTGCTGACCCAGGCGGCCGCTAACCGATCGGCGAATTGACGGGTCAGCGCGGCATGTACTTGATCATTTCGTCGGACAGCTCGACGGCGATTTCCTTCAAATTCGGGCGGAAAAAAATGTAGCTGCGGGCCTTTTCATGGCGGGCTTTCCAGACAACCGCTCCGTTGCTGGCGTCGACCAGTCGAAGACCCAAGCCGACCCTGCCGAGATTGTCGCCTTCTTTTCTGACATACTCCCACGCATTGATTCTCACCACTAGCAGGGCATCCGCATTCATCGCCTTTCCAAGTTTCGTTGCCAGGTCTTTGTCCGAGTGTCCGGTCGTTTCCAAACGCGAGAAATAGAATACGAGTGCGTCAAAGGCTTCTTTCGATCCCTGAAACACCTCGGTCGCTTGATCGGGGGATACCACTCGCTCGAATTTTCCGATCTTGGCAAGTGAGGCGGCCAGCACGTCCTGAACGTCCTCTCGTGCGCCATCATATTGACTAGCCATGGGAGGTAAGATGGCGATTGCCCTTGGATGGAAGGATTTGGCCGCCGGTCCCTCCCATGTCTCTTGGATGCCGCCACAGCCGGAGAGCAGAAGCCCGGCAAGCGCTACACCGCATGACAGGCTCTTCACAAGGTGGAAGGAGAAAACGGTGTGTGACTCGACGATCTTCATTAGAATGTCACTGCGACAGAACCGGAAGCCAGGGCTCCCCGCTCCCTGAAATCATAGCCTCCACCGACATCGATCCGCAGCGCAAACAGTTTCAGGCCGATCCCGGCTGTCGGTGTGATCGCGGAGGCAGCATCCTCGACATTCTTGAGCGCTCCGACGCGGAGGGACAGCACTTCCAAGAACAGGGTCTGCTCGGCGCCTAGGCTGAGCACCCGACTCTTGAGACCAGGCACGAGGGTCCTATTGGAAGAAATGTCGCCGTCAAACGTGATCGTGAGAGAGGAATATGGATTCACGGCCATCCCTCCACGGACTTGCGGCGTCAGCTTGAATTCCCCACCACCCGGCGCATCGAAAGCCGGCTCGTTGATATCTTTCGCCACCACGCCGAAGCGAAGCCATGAAGAAGGGCGATAAATTGCGCCAAGATCGATCCCAAATGCCGTCGAAATCTTCGCTTTCCCCAAGTTACCGACCACGTCGATATTATCATTGCCACCGGCAATGTTTGTGAGGCTCGCATAGGCGGCTCCTTGAATAATCTTTGCGGTAGCGCCGATCGCAAAGGTACGGTCGGCGAACGAGTAGGCATACGAGAAACCTGCCTGGCGCGCTTCGAGTCCGCGTAGAGCAAGTTGCCCCGTGACATTGAGCGTGCCTCCATTCTGAGTGAATCCGACAGGCGTCGGGACAAACGCGCCGCCGGTCGCCACGTCCGACACATTGAAACCGAACGCATGATCGCCCAGCGTAGTTTTCATATAGACACCTGCAGCGCCCATGGCTGAACCGGTCGCTCCGGGCCGATTGATCTTATCAATGAGGCTTTGGAGTCGCGCTTGATTGGCCGCGGATGTGTCATTCAAGTTGAGATCGTTGATCTCGTTCACCGTCTCGAACAGGCCCAGACGGTCGACTGTCTGAGTGCTTCCTTGTATACGGATGTCCATCGTCCGCGTCATGGCCAGACCTGCGGGATTCCAATAGGTGGCGAGCGCATCACTCGTGACAGCCACCCCCGCGCCGCCCATACCGACCGCTCGGGGACCCACGATCACAAATTCAACGGCGGAAGCTCGAACCGGGAGCAGCATGAAATACAGACCGATGAGTCCAAGAAAAACTCTGAATGTCATACCGTCCGTAGTCCTTACGGCCATGCAGCTTCGTTGGATCTGTGAGTGAGTGTAGGAGAAGGAGCGCGTTGCGTCAAGAATTACACGATCATGCCGTCTTGCATCCGGACGATCCGATCGGCCTGTGATGAGAGTTTATCATTGTGTGTCACAATCACGAACGTGGTTCCACGAGAACGATTGAGCTCTCGCAGAAGTGTGAAGAGCGCTTCGCCGGTATGCGTGTCCAAGTTGCCGGTCGGCTCATCCGCCAGCACCAGATCGGGCCGCTGCATCAACGCCCGCGCTACCGCCACCCGTTGTTGTTCGCCTCCGGACAGCTCACCGGGCTTATGATGAAGCCGATCACCGAGCCCAACGTCCTTGAGTAAAGCCGTCGCCTCGGCTTCGGCTTCTATTTGGGATCGCTTTTGGATTAGCGCAGGAAGGACCGCATTCTCGACCGCGGTAAATTCCGGGAGGAGGTGGTGGAACTGAAAAACAAACCCGATGCGACGGTTGCGAAACTCAGCCTGCTGCAGATCCGTCAAACGAAACACATCCTCACCTTCAAAATACACGGTTCCTCTCGTCGGGCGATCCAACGTGCCGACGATGTGAAGCAGCGTGCTTTTACCTGCCCCGGAGGCGCCGACCACCGCAATCACCTCGCTACGACGGATTTCGAGATTGATACCGTTCAGCACGGTGAGCTCATGTCCCCCCATCGGAAAAGATTTATAAAGATCGACGATCTTGATCACGGGACCTCTAGCGCCGGGCGATGCGGACTGAGGACTGAGAAGCTTGGAACACGGCTTGCCAAAGAGGCCTCATAGTCCTCAGCACTCAGTCCTTCCTTGTCATTCGTACCGAAGGGCCGCGGCCGGGTCAAGTTTGGCGGCCTGGAGCGACGGATACACCGTAGCCGCAAAACTGATCAGAATGGCAGAGCCCGCAACTAGAACGACATCCAATGCCTGCACGTGGACCGGAATCCGCGAGATGTAATAGACCGTGGGATCGAACGTCCAGAACGTCTCGATCAGCCATAGAAAGGTGTAGCCCAACGGAATCCCGATCGCCGTACCGGCAAAGCCGATGATGAGCCCGTTCAGCATAAAGATCCGCATGATGCCTTTCCGGGTCGCGCCCATCGCTTTCAGAATTGCGATCTCCCGTTGCTTCTCCGTCACGATCATGGTCAAGGTACTCACAATGTTGAAGGACGCGACGATCGTGATGAGAACCAGGAGCAGAAACATCATCGTCTTCTCAAGCTTCAGCGCTGAAAAGAGATTGCGGTTCATTTGCATCCAGTCTCGCGCCCAATACGGAAATCCGAGCGCGTGTTCGACGGAGCGAGCGATCTCGGCAGCTCGAAAGATGTCGGTGACCTTCACTTCGATGCCGGTCACGGTCGGTCCCATATTGAAGAATTTCTGCGCCTCACCCAGTTCGATGTAGGCGAGCGAAGAATCATACTCAAACATGCCCGATTGAAAGATGCCGACCACGGCGAATGTCCGAATCTTCGGGATCATGCCCATCGCGCTGATAGGGCCCACAGGCGAGACGACATTGACCGTATCGCCGACGAACACACCGAGCCTGAGGGCCAGTTCACGACCGAGGATAATGGTCGGACGCAGGAGCGTTTCGGATTCACCGGCGGCGCCTTCCTTTGGTTGAGACACTTTGAGCGGTGAGGAGAGGTCGGACAGAGCGCCGGCAGTAAGATTCTTCACGATGTCCGTTACCTGCCCTTCTCGATCGGGATCAATACCGCGAAGCACGATGCCCTGCACACCGGACTGCGAGGTCAGCAACACTTGCCGGAATACGAAAGGTGTCGCGGCAATCACATCGGGAACGGTCCGGACCTTCGTAATGTGATCCTCATACTCCGCCATGCCGTCTTTCGTGCGGTCATTCACGATCACGTGTGCGGTGGTCCCTAAAATCTTCGCCTGAATATCTTCTTTAAACCCCGTCATGATGCCGACGGTGCCGATCAATGCCGCCACTCCAAGGGTGATGCCGGCGATGGACACTCCCGTGTTCAGCGAGATCGTTCGGTTGCGCCGCCTCGCACGCAGATAGCGTAATCCGATAAAGACTTCGTAGGGGAGACTCACTCCGACCTCTCCGGCCTGAGTTGTGGGAAGAGGACGACGTCGCGAATGGAGGCTTGGTTTGTGAAAAGCATCACGAGTCGATCGATACCGATCCCTTCACCCGCGGTAGGAGGCATGCCGTATTCCAGGGCGCGAAGAAAATCTTCATCGACCAGGTGTGCTTCTTCGTCGCCCGCCTCGCGTCGCGCAGCCTGTGTTTCGAACCGCGCGCGTTGATCCTGAGGATCGTTCAGCTCCGAGAACGCGTTGGCGATTTCCCGCCCGGCGATGTAGAGCTCGAAGCGATCCGTCAGAGAGGGATCGGCATCCTTGCGCCGCGCCAAGGGAGAAATTTCGATCGGATAGTCCGTGATGAACGTCGGCTGTTGTAATTTTGGCTCGACCGTTTCTTCAAATATTGCATTCAGAATATGAGGAAGCGGCGCGGGAGCTAATGTCCGACCAACTTCGAGTCCGAGCTGGGCAGCTGCTTTCGATGCAGCCATCTGGTCATGGAG
>JBQTHT010000098.1:0-5984 GCA_052389595.1 Nitrospiraceae bacterium | reverse complement strand
GCATTGATCCAGAACGCGAGGCGGTCGTGGCTCGTGGGCAACGTGTTCGGATTGATCCGATCAAGCTGCTCCAGATATCTCTCGAATCGTCCGTCAGTTTGAATGCCGGGATAGTTCACGCGTCCATCCACCACGTGAGTTCTCAGGATCTCTTCGAACGTGCTGTGCGAGACATCTAGGGGAGCAATCGGTTTCAGAGGGCTGAATGATTTCGGAACGGTCGAGCACCCAAACAGCAGCGCCACAGCCGCGAGAAGAGCGACCTGTCTGGTCATCAGAGCGTCTCCGGTTTAACGGACAGGGGAGTGAGCAGCGACGTGATCGGATGGCGCAGAATCGAACCGACAACCCGGCTGCCGAGAATATTGCATGACGACCGATCGGAGCAACGGCGAATCGCCGCCTGATCGAATTGTGTCAGGATCTCGCTGAGGGAGGACTTCAACAGATTCCCGGTGTAAGGCAGGGCGGGACAGGGGGCGACATTTCCGGACGCGTCAATATAAATACTATAGCGGCCGGCGTCGCAGCGCTCCAAGGGCTCGCCCTTCAACCAACTGATCGAGTCACGCAGGTAGCGTCGATAATACCCACCGGGCACCGCGCCTGATTCCAGCACCCGTTCAAACACACGGCCGGCGATCTGCCGTTCATACTGCAACGTGAGATCAACTTTCCCATAGCGTTCGATGCCCCAGTGATAGGCTCCAACGATCGGGATGAACCCTCGCGCTCGGGCGTATCGAACGACCTCGATCACATCATCACGATTCACCTCACTAACGATACAGATAAGGAACCTCGTCCGGGGAAACCCGGAAAGGCAGTCGAGTCCCTCCAGCACCTCTCGAAGCTGGTCAGCTCCTCTGATCTGCCGGTATCGTTCACGATCCAAGGTGTCCAAGCTCACCGAGATATTCAGCGGCAAGGCCGCGAAACGGGCCACCAGGTCTGGAGTCAAGCGGGTGCCGTTGGTGATAAGGGTGAGACTATAGCCGACGGCAGCGAGGTCCTCGAGAATCTCCGGCAGATCCCGACGCACGAGAGGTTCGCCGCCTTGCACGAAGATAAAGCGCACACCGTCCCGATAGAGGCCTTGAAAGATTCTCCGAATCTCCTCACGGGTCATCTCATAGCGACCAACGTTCAAGGGCAGATCGCAATACCCACAGGCAGAGTTACACCGCAGGCATGCCTCGAAGACGGCCAGAACCGGCCGCTTGGCGATGAGGTTGCGCACCGGCCGAGCCACGTTGAGAACTCGGCTCTGCAGCGTAGCGGTCGGTCCAATCGCGTAGGGACGCGCATGTCCCATTTTCATCACCATTTCCTCACTGAGACCTTGGGCAGATTTGCACAGCCGGCTGACGTTTTTTCTCCTCTTTTTCTCAACTTACCAATCCTTCTCCGGCAAATCCATTGCAAGCGCCTGAAATTCCAGGCTTGTTCCGATCTGCGACACACAGGCACATGCTTTGCTGAATATAATCGGTCGTTCAATAGGTGATTACCATAGGAGGTTCTTGATGAAGAACACACACTCGAAGAAGAACGTGCTTCCGATCATGGTCGCCCTGCTGGCGGTCGTTGCTCTGGCTTCAACCCCGGCTCTCGCAAAGAGCGCCAAGAAAGCGAGCGGTTCATCGTCGGTCTCTTCGGCAGCAGCGGCTGCCGGACCGGTAGCGGAGCCGAGCCCGGCCCCGAAACCCGGCCAATATGATACCAAGCCGGGACAGGCATGGAAGACGGTCGGCGGAACGGTGAAGAACATCAATGGCGACATGTACACGGTCGAGGACTTTGAAGGCAACCAAGTCAAGTTGTATGTAGGCCAAGGCACCAAACACATGCGCGGGAACAAGAAGGTTGGGGACATCATCCGGGCAGAGATAACCCGCGGTGGCTTCGCGAATTCCATTCAGTAACCACTTTGAATCTGCGCACCCGCCGGGGCGCGGAGGTGTCCTCGAAGAGGCCGACCCTACCAAGGACCGGCCTCTTCTCGTATTAGATCTCTCCTCGCTATCGTCTTCATCGACTCTTCATAGCTCCACGGTCACCGTCACCTGATGCAACCCCGTCGCGCCATCCGGCGCGGGCTCCTGCTCGAACGAAGACTGAAGCCGACCGGTTTGATCCGTCGCCCGCACGGCTAGGGTATATCGTCCAGGCTTCGGAACGTTCCACGCGTAACTCCAGAATCGCCATGAGTAGGGCGACAGCCGTTCATCGAGCGTTGCGGAGTTCCAGGTCCTACCGTCATCGGTACTGACCTCAACTTGTCGAATGGCGCGCACGCCGGCAAACACGAGCCCTCGCACGACCTGATTAAGGCCTCTCACTGTGGCTCCATGACCGGGGATATCAATTCGCGACATGGTCTTCACGACCGCTTCATCGGACCATCCTTTCTTCTGGTAGTAGCCGAGATAGTCGTGGTCTACCACTTCGATCTCCGTCAGCCACTGGACACTTTTCATTCCATAGATTCCCGGCACAATGATGCGGACTGGAAATCCGTGGCCCTGCGGAAGCGGCACCCCGTTCATCTTATGCGCGATTAGGACATCGCCGGTCATCGCACGTTCGACGGGAATACTGTCGGCATAGGCATCGGCAGCCCGGAAGACGACATCGAAGGCTGTCGATGACATTCCGGCCTCACCTAAAACGCTCTTGAGCGAGATTCCCGCCCATTCAGCCGTACTGATAAATTCTCCTCCTACAGTATTCCCCACGCATTCGAGCGTCACAATCTCGGAAACGGTCGGGCGAGCCAATAACTCTGCATAGGTCAGAGTAAACGGGCGTTCGACAAGCCCTTTGACCGCCAGTTCCCATCCTTCCAGACGAACTGTGGGTGGACTGCGATAAGAGGTGAGGTAAAAGTCTTCATTGGGCGTGATAGCGGAGGTCAGCCTGGCCGGAGGAGATCCAAACAGTTGATTGAACACCCCGTCAACCGCCATGCCGGGACCGGGAAAAACCGAGGTCCCCACCAGACCTGCCGCCAACCTCAGCAAGTCCCGGCGAGAGAATTTCTTGGTCATAAGTGTCACGCTGCTTTCTTTTTCACAGAACGCTCAAAAGGGCCAGCCTTCGCACCCGCCCGCCCCAGGCGCGCCAAGACCCGCCTCTTCCACGGGCGAGCCGCAGACGCACCAGTTCGCCTCCTCCCACCCTGACCGTCAAGACAGCTCTTTACCCATGTGGGGTACATGGAGGATGTATGCGAGCCGAGAACGAAGTGGGCGGCCGTTTTCAGCGTTCTGCTAAGAGCTCTCCGATCAATCGTTCTGTGTCCTGATAACCTCCCTCGCCGATCCGGACGTGACGAATCACGCCCTGTTTATCGATTAGGTACATGGCGGGCCAGTAGCGATTGCCGTAGCGATTCCAGGTGGCAAAATCGTTATCGATCGGTACGGGATACCGGATGTCGTGTTCGGAAAGATATCGTTTCACGCCTGCAACATCCCGCTCATATTTGAACTCCGGCGAGTGTACGCCGATCACCACAAACCCCTGGTCCATATATTTGCGATACCACTCCTTCACATACGGCTCCACGTTACGACAGTTGTAACAACCGAATGTCCAGAATTCGACCATGACCACTTTGCCCTTGAGCTCGGCAACACGAAGCGGCGGACTGTTCAGCCATGTCTCATTCGTCAGCTCAGGCGCCTTCATGCCGACTCCTGCGCTTACCGATATCCATGAGGCCAACAACGCGGCCAACACTGCTCCGATGAATAAGAGAAGTCGCGTCCGCATGTCACACCTCGCTATTTGGCGATCGCAATCGCCGGCGTCGGGAATCGCGTCAGATCGGTAACGGTCATCTGGAACAGGTTCGAGAGCACGGCGAAGGCTTCCTGATTCCAACTGGGCGACATCCCTTCACTGATAGGGAACTTCCGGATCGAGTAGTGCCGCTTGTCGAACTCCACAGAGAATTCGAAATCCGACGGCTTGTGGTCGGACTCTTCGATTTCAAGTGTGCGAGCCGGATTTCGCACCACCGTCTTCGTCCGCCGGTCCGGACTGACGTGACACTCCGGCTCCTCAGCGATACTCTTGGCCACAAAGCCGATGATCGCGTTCAGGCTGCGTAGGAGGATCGTGCCATGCATAGGATAGTCGCCCCCGGGATACCCAGGACGAAGATCCACGAGAATGTAATCCGTGGGGTATCGTAGCGCTTCTTCCTGAAGCCGCCGTCGCTCCTCGTTGGGAAGCCGGTTCGGATCATAATTCGAGATGAGAAGGCGCCCCACTTCTTTCCGTCGCAAGGCGAACGCCGTGTCTCCGTCCTGTTCCGACCAACGATAACCCTTTTCGAGAGCCCCGACCACTTCGTCAGGATTCGGCGGCCGGTTTGTCCGTACGACGAGGTTCTCTTCATACATCACCGGGCCGATAAACAGCTTTCGCTCCGCATCAAGAGCAGCCAGGTGCAACAATCGTCGCCGAAATTCTTGATAATCTTCCCCCTGTGACGGCGCATTGAACAGAATCGTTGAGGTCTCCTGTCCATCGATCGCGATCCCGCGAGCCATGAGACGAAGCAGCATATTGATGTCGTAACCCTGATGGACAAGGAACTCGAACTTGGCTTCGTCCAGCGGGCGTAGCACCCGTTTCGTAAACTCTTCGCCGGTTATCGGAACGATCGTGATGGTCGGATTCTCCGCCACACTGTTCGAATACTCAAGGCTCAGAGGGCGCCGATCGGGATCCACCACTCGACCGAACGAGCCCGTGATTCCGGCGCTCACGCGAAAATCAAACGTGGCGGCAACGCTGGAGACCGCGGTGAAATGGACCGGCCGATGATACCGAGCCCTGGCGATGTTCAGCAGGAGCAGATCGGCTTCAACGTAACTCACCGTGCGGTCATACTCGATGACCGCACGGTGCATGGCAATAGGAGAGAGACAGCCGGTGAGGCCGGCGAAAAAGATTGTGCCTAACGATAGGATTGAGAGAAGTCTTATCGGAAACATCCTGTTCATGTCTCGTCTCTTCGCCGGCCGAAGTCAACCGCGCTCCTCACTGTGCAGTCTTTCTGAAGACAATGTCGCCGTAATAGCTCGTTCCTGTCTCTTGCGTATTGTCCGTGTCGGTCATGATCGCCACCCCGGAAATCAGCGGAGGCTCCTCCCCAAAGGCTTTCTTGTAGTCCTCGAACACATTGCGCTGTTCCTCCATCCACTGGTTCAGCCGTTCCCTACCGCTTTCCACGACAATCATTTTCACTCGATCCGTAAAGGGATTAGGGGTCACCGTCCCTTTGGGAGCTTTGCTTTCCCAGATATAGTTGATGGCGCCGATCGGAGGATATTGGCCGTACATCAACCGGGCCGTTTCATACTTGGCTTTTTCGAAGAACCCCACACGGCTGGAGTCATATTCGAACGTGATGTAGATCCGGGCCGGGTAGTCATCACCCTCTTTCTTGCTGACATCCCCTTTCTGATATACATTCGCGACTTTCCATCTCCACGAGATGAGGGGGTAGTCCTTTGGATTGATCGTGATTTCCTTCGTCAATCCTGACGAGGCGGATTCGCTGACGGCTTTCACGACAACCGTCTCTCCGTCTTTCACGAGTTCATATTTCGTGTGTCGTTCAATTTTCTTAAACGTCAGCGGCTTCCACCCGTCCGGCACCGCCTGCCCCTCTTTCCCCATCGAGAATCTCCCGACTTCGAGGACGCCGGAATCAGCCATCACGAACAAAGGAAGAACTAAAACAGCAACTCCGGCCATGGCGAGCAACGGACTCTTCCGGCCCACCATCTTCCCATCACGGCAGGTGGCGCCAAGCGGGCCTCCATGCGCGCGCAGCGGGGTTCCTACGCCGGACGGGGTGCGAGCGCGCATGGGCAGCGTTGGCGACAGGACCCGACTCATCCCCTTCTCATCCATGAGAACCACTTCTTCAGGATGTTTTTCTGTCCTTCAGTGAAATGCGCCTT
>JBQTHT010000097.1:0-2933 GCA_052389595.1 Nitrospiraceae bacterium | reverse complement strand
GATGAAAGGTGACAGGATTGACGTACCCGACATTGAAGGTCATCACTTGGCCTTGAACTTGAGCCTTGTATCCCACGCCCGTAATTTCCAGAGCGCGTTCATACCCCGTCGTCACGCCTGCAATCATGTTCCTAAGCTCCGCGCGCACCAGACCGTGCAGGGCCCTGATTTTCCGATCGTCGTTCGAACGGCTCACGAGTACCTGCCCCTTGTCCACTGTTACGCCCACACCGTGCGCGAGAGACCAATCGAGCTTTCCCAGCGGTCCTTTCACCGAGACAAGACGGTCTGCGATCTTGACCTCAACACCGGCGGGGATCGAAATGGGTTTCCGACCTATGCGAGACATGCGCACTCCATCAGAGGATCGTCATTCACGCTCATTCAGAACTACCATACGTGACACAACACTTCGCCCCCCAGCCCGGAACGCCTGGACTCCTGATCGGTCATCACTCCCTTCGAGGTCGAAAGGATCGAGACGCCGATACCGCTACGGACACGCGGGACGTTTCGCTTTCCAACATACACGCGTTTTCCGGGCCGGCTGATCCGACGGAGGCCGGTGATCATCGGCTGATCATCTCCCACATACCGCAATTGAATATGCAAGGCCGGATGTCCGTCTTCGGTGGCGTCATCAAACGTCTCAATAAAGCCTTCTGCCTGGAGAATCCGCAACACCTCTCGCTTCAGCTTCGAGGCGGGCACCGTGACCGCATCATGGCGCCGCCGAGCACCGTTTTGAATTCTCACGAGGAGGTCGGCAATCGGATCAGTCATCATGGCTACAACTCCAAACGGACAAATTGCGAATTCTAAATCGTGAATTGTGAATGATGGGTCGGATGTTCATCAACATTCACCCGGGTCATCATCGATCATAGGTCACCTACCAACTGGCCTTCGTCACTCCTGGAATTTCACCGCGCAGGCTGAGAAATCGGAAACAGATCCTGCACATGCGGAAACGACGCAAAAATCCTCTCACGCGCCCACAGAGTGGACAACGGTTGTACTCCCGCACGGGAAACTTCGATTTGGCCGCCGCTTTATTCTTCAATGCTAATCGTGCCACGTTCAACTCCCTCGACAACTACAGTGCTAGGTGACGCGCCGACATTGGGTTTCCGAGCTCGTCACGTTCTAAATGGCATCCCAAGGTGGCGCAGCAAGGCCTTCCCCTCATCATTCGTTCTGGCCGTCGTTACAATCGTGATGTCCATGCCATGAATGGACGCCACTTTGTCATACTCAATTTCCGGGAAGATAAGCTGTTCTTTCAGCCCCAGGGTATAGTTTCCACGGCCATCAAAAGATTTCGGCGACACCCCGCGAAAATCCCGAATCCGGGGCAGAGCCAGACTGACGAGTCGGTCGAAGAACTCATACATTCGACGGCTCCGAAGCGTGACCTTCGCTCCGATCGGCATGCCTTGGCGCAGCTTAAATCCGGCGATCGCCTTCTTCGCACGGGTAATCACTGGGCGCTGTCCGGAGATCACCCCTAGCTCGGACGCCGCATTCTCGAGCAACTTGACATTCTGAATGGCCTCACCCATTCCAACGTTGAGTACAATGCGATCGAGCCTGGGCACCTGCATCGGGTTCTGATAACTGAACTCCTTCATCAACGCCGGAACCACTTGATCGCGATAGGTGTCGCGCAATCGAGGACGGACGTGCGATTCAATGGTGGATTCGGCAGGCGCGGACTCTTTCGGAGCAGACTCCTTTTTCGCCGATGGCTTCCGCTCCGTCGGCTTGCCACTACGTCCTTTGTTGACCTTTGCCATACGTGCCAGACCTCAGTCCCTACTCGACAAGTTCCTTCGACTTTTTGCTGAAGCGAATGCGCTGTCCATCGGCTTGAACGCGGACTCCCAGCCTCGTCGGTTTGTGGGTCACGGGGCAAAGGAACATCACATTTGAAATCGCCAATGGAGCCTCTCGTTCAATAATTCCACCTTGCTTCACCTTTTGGTTAGGCTTGGTGTGCCGTTTCACTACATTCAACTTTTCTATCAGGATGGTGCCTTTGGACGGATTGAGAGACAAGACTTTACCGGTCTTGCCTCGTTCCCTTCCGGCAATCACCATGACGGTATCGCCTTTGCGAATCCTGGATCTCACAGTGGATGGCGCGCTCACGTCCGGCAACTCCTTGTCACTACAGAACCTCGGGCGCTAGGGAAATAATCTTCATGAACTTCTTCCAACGCAGCTCACGAGCCACCGGTCCAAAAATGCGGGTGCCGACCGGCTCTCCTTGCGCATTAATCAGTACGCAGGCATTTCGATCAAACTTAATGTAGGATCCGTCTTCCCGTCGAACCTCTTTGGTCGTTCGCACCACCACCGCTCGGCTGACGTCGCCTTTTTTCACCGTCGCTTGAGGAATGGCTTCCTTCACCGCCACGACCACGACATCTCCAAGCGAGGCATATCGTCGTCTGGAACCGCCCAGAACATGAAAACACATGGCCTGCTTGGCGCCGGAGTTATCTGCGACATCCATATAGGTATAGCTCTGAACCATGCGTTCCGTCTTTGCCCCCGATCGAGCGGCTGATGCGCCACTCTTCTCTCGGTAAACTTCAGAGTCTTACTGAGGTCGTCCCTTCTCTAAGACCTGCACAATGCGAAAATGCTTGTCTTTACTGATTGGGCGAGTCTCGATCATTTTCACTCGATCGCCGACTTTGCACGCATTCTGCTCGTCATGCGCTTTGAGTTTCGTCACACGACGCAAGACTTTGCGATACATGGGGTGAATAACCGATCGCTCGACTGCCACCACCACGGTCTTATTCATCTTGTCGCTCACAACTTTACCGATCCACTCGCGCCGCGTCTTGTTGACTTCCGCCATAACCTTATCCCTTATCCCGCGATGACGACCCGGTTGTTTCGCCTTGCTGCCGTATGGTCTT
>JBQTHT010000096.1:0-7713 GCA_052389595.1 Nitrospiraceae bacterium | reverse complement strand
GCGTCGGACAGGATGTTCTGGTGTGCTAGGCAGTCCATGCCTATAGCAGCCTTTTCTCGAGGAGTGTTATAAGCCGTGACCGGCGCTACCCGAACAAAAACGGTGGTGATTACCGGCGCATCGACAGGGATCGGCGCCGCCTGTGCGCGGTATTTGGATGGGTTGGGCTATCACATCTTCGCGGGTATCCGTCGACCAGAGGATGGTAGGGCGCTTCAAGTTACATGCTCGGCTCGAGTGACGCCGATTCGTCTGGATGTCACGGACGCGCATTCCATCGCTGAAGCAGCCCGGCTCGTCAACATTGAAGTGAGCGGCGTCGGATTGGCAGGGCTGGTGAATAACGCCGGCATCGCGGTAACCGGACCGCTCGAAGTGTTACCAATTGCGGATCTTCGCACGCAACTCGAGGTGAATGTCATCGGCCAGATCGCTGTCACGCAAGCCTTCCTTCCATTGTTACGGAAGGGCCGCGGACGGATCATCAATATGGGATCCATCGCCGGTCGCGCCACCATCCCCTTTATGGGGCCATATTCTGCGTCGAAGTTTTCGTTAGAGGCGCTCACCGATGCCTTGCGACTTGAGCTCCAGCCGTGGGGCATTCATGTCGCGATCATCGAGCCCGGGGCCATTGCCACTCCGATTTGGGCAAAGTCGGGCAGGGCGGCTAACGAATTAGAAGAAGCCTCGAATATGGAGGCGAAGGCTCTTTATGGAGAGGCGATAGCAAGGGTGCGTGGAGTAGTGGCCAAGGCTATTCAACGAGCCATTCCTCCCGATGCCGTCGCTCAAGCAGTGGTTCACGCGCTGTCTTCATCACGTCCCAAAACACGCTACCTTGTGGGACATGATGCGAAGTTCCGCGCCGCGCTGAAGGCCTTGTTACCGGATCGCGTGCAGGATGCGCTCCTCACATGGTTCATTGGTCTTCCGAGGCACGTCTGATTGAGGGGAGAGGCGAATACCATTCGGGCGAATGACCTCAGCAATGGAGGCAGAAGACGTCTGACCAGGAGGGTTGCCATGACATGCAATGTGGGAAGCGTTGAACGGCCCATTCGGATCGTCTTAGGCATTGCTTTTAGAGCCGTAGGTGCATTCGGAGCGACCAGGGACCAAAAGCCTAATGGTCGGTCCTAAGCGAACTGTCTGTCGTCAGGTGTTGGGAATGATCACGACCGGTGGATAATCTGATATGACGACCGAGAAGGTTGCGGCAGGATTGTGGTACTCGATAAGAACGGGTGGAACTGAGCACACATATTTAGGACCCGTGATCGAGCCGCTGCAACTGCTCAAGAAAACCTCGCTGGCCGGGAAGCAGTTTGCTGTGAGCCTGGCTTAGGCTGAACCATTCCGCCCTATCGACTTCGGGAAAGGCCTGCTGCTTTCCGGACCGTGGCGGCCATTCCATCGAAAAGGTGTTGCTCACTATGTTGGCCGGGTCGCAGTCGCCTTCGACGGCCCAGGCATACACTACTTTGCCGCTTGGTTGTTTCAGCGGCGACAAGGCACGAAACTCTCCGCTCACTTCAACACCGGTCTCCTCCTGAAACTCCCGTCGCGCCGCGGCCAGAGGATCGTCTCCCTCCTCAAACTCCCCCTTGGGAATAGACCAGGTTCCTTCATCCTTATTTCGCCAAAACGGTCCGCCCGGGTGAACGAGAAATACTTGAAGCGCCCCGCCCCGCATTCGATAGAGGACAATTCCAGCGCTGCGTTTCATGGACATCGATGACGCACCCCTGCATCCATGTTTGGATCAATGATATAGTGCTGTATCATTCTCGCATCATCGTATTATCACGATACTGCGCTCCAGCTTGGGCGCATCTCTCTCCCAGGAGGATCACATGTTTGGTCCGATTACACTTCCATTCGGGGCAAAAATGTTGTTCAACACCGTCAAACTCAAGCCCGGCGTCACCTTCGATGAAGTGGAGCTGGCCATCGGCGAAATGTGCATGGTCGTCAAAGAAACCTATGGCGGCGATAAAGGGGGATTTATCGCCGGGCAGGTGTTCAAGTTCTCCGGCTTCCTCTCCGACAGCGGCTCCCTCACTGAATCACGGACCGCCGACGATCATTATGCGATCGTGACCTACTGGCGCTCATTTGAAGATCACGAAAAATCCCATGCCGACGAAATCTTCACCAAGAAGTTTGCCGCATTAGCCACCATGTGCTCCGACACTAAGGAACTCGGGTACGACATGCTGTGGCAGGGCGCGCCGGCGCCCTGATAAGACGATCGCGCACATGCCCCACACCCACGATGGTCCAATTCTGCTTGCTGAATGCTTCGAAATCCAGCCTGTCGAAGCGGGCCAAATGGGAGGCGACCATCGTTTTTCGTCAGTGTACTTTTTGAGTTCAACCGCTGTTTCGTTGTTGGCGCCGCGCATCAAGCCAATAAGTGTCGGAATCAGAACAAGCGAGATAAGCGCCATGATTCGGCGATAGTATTGGAACGAAATGCGTTCATGGTCATCTTCTTTCTTTGAATCGCTCCAGAACCTAACCGCTGGTTTAACCAACAGACTGCCGCTCTGGAGGTGAAGATTGCCTGATGTCGTGGAACCTGCCTAACCCGACGATGAGGGACAGCGCTGCCAACTCCTCCGCGCCCCGTCCTCGCTCCGCTTCATAACAAATCAGTCATACCCATGCCTCGCCACGTTCTCTTTTTGCAGGGCGGGAGTTTGGACATGCTCAGGCAAGAACCCGATCCCGATCAGCCTGGCTGGGATCCGGCGGAGGAAGGGGAAACGCGCGAGGAGCCGGAGAAGGAGCGGCGGCGAAAGCTTGTCCGCGCTATGCAGGACGCGTCTGATGACCCGATTCTGGACAAAGATTTGGAACCGCTGGGTCAGGCGGGTCGGCCACTCGCGCCGCCGCTGTACCCGGCGCAGGTCCTCGGTGGTCAGCCGACCCGCGCCCAACGGCGCGGCCAGCAGATTCGCGGCCGCGACCGCGTCCTGGACCGCAAGGTTGATGCCCACGCCGCCGATCGGGGACATCGCATGCGCCGCATCGCCGATGCAGAGGAGTCCAGGGCGGTACCACCGAGGCAGCCGATCGACCCGGACGGTCAGCAACTTGATGGTCTCCCAATTCTGCAGCTCACCGACGCGGTCGGCGGTAAATGGCGCGAGCTGTGCGAGGCCGTCGCGGAACGCCGGCAACCCTCTCTCCTGGAGCTGCTCAAACGACCCCTTCGGAATCACGAAGCCGCACTGCCAGTACTCACCGCGGTTCAGCATGATGAAGATCCGTCCCATTTCGAAGCGGGCCACGGGATCTTTCAGATCGCCTGGCCGACGGGAGAGACGGAACCACAGCACGTCCATGGGTACACCAAACTCGTTTACTTGCAAGCCGGCCAGTGCCCGGACGATTGAGTGCCGTCCATCGGCGGCGACCACCAGACTTGTGCGGACCTCCAGTGGACCGTCCGGAGTCGTCGCATGGAGCCCAGCAACGCCTTCCGCTTCCTCGATGAGCCCGGTTACTTCGGCCCGCATCCGCAACGTGAAGGTCGGATAGCGAGCGCCGCGTTCGGCGAGGAAGTTCAGGAAGTCCCACTGCGGCATGAACGCGATAAAGCGACAATGCGTCGTCAGATGAGTGAAGTCCGCGACCGTCAGCGCCAGACCGCCGACATGCCCGTTGAGTCGCATCGCTTTTTGGTGCGGCAGCTTCAATAGATCTTCCAGGAGTCCAAGTTCATGCATGACTTCCAGTGTTGATGGATGGATCGTGTCCCCGCGGAAGTCCCGCAGGAAATCGGCGTGCTTCTCCAGGACAAGAACATCAACGCCCGCGCGGGCCAACAGCAGCCCCAGCATGATTCCGGCCGGACCGCCTCCTGCGATACAGCAGCGCACCGATATCTTGCCTGTAGCCATGCCTACAACTAATCGTAATGGAAAATGAGAAATGGTCGAGAGGTTACTGTTTGATGCGGCGCTCCGCAAGAGCTATTGCGGCAACGGTGCGACGCAACAGCCACGGCAAGCGCCGCGAAAGGTGTCTGTGTGAGTTCAAGGTCCTAGTGCAACACCGGTATCCTGGGCAATCCAGGAACCAAGGAGTTGCACATGGAACGATACCGACGATTGAGCTTTATGGAGCGCGAAGAAGTGAGTCGCATGTTGGCCGTAGGGTATAGCCTGCGAGCTACCGCACAGGTACTGAATCGAGCCCCGAGTACGTTGTCGCGCGAACTCGCGCGCCATGGGACCTCGCCAGCCACCTATCGGGCCGTGCCAGCCCACCAACGGGCACAACGGTGGGCGCATCGCCCACGGAAGCCCCGAAAACTGGCGAGTCACCCCCGTCTTCGCCGAGCCGTGTTGACCTTGCTCGCCCGGTGTTGGTCCCCGGAGCAGATTGCCCACGGGCTCCCGCAGCGGTATCCTGATGACCCGACGATGCGCATCTCGCACGAAGCCATCTATACCTACCTCTATGTGCTGCCCTGCGGAGCCTTGAAGCGGGAACTCGCCCGCTACCTCCGTCGGCGCCACCGCTTTCGTCGACCGCACAAGGTCCGACTCTCGTCGCGGCCCATTCAAGACCTCGTCAGTATTGACGAGCGGCCCCACGAGGTCGCTGATCGTACCGTGCCCGGGCATTGGGAAGGCGACTTGCTGGTCGGGCATGCGAATGCCTCCGCCCTCGGCACGCTGGTGGAACGGACCACCCGCTTTACGCTGCTGGTGCCGCTGAACGCCAAGGATGCCCTGACTGTGCGGCGCGCCTTCGCGCGGGAACTCCGCTCGTTGCCCGCTCAGCTGCGCCGCTCCCTCACCTACGACCAAGGGCCGGAAATGCGGGAGCACCGGCTTTTCACGAAGCAGACCAAGATGAAGGTGTACTTTGCCCACCCGCAGTGCCCCTGGGAACGCGGGACGAATGAGAACACCAACGGCCTGCTCCGGCAATTCTTCCCGAAGGGGACACGGTTTCAGCACCGCTCACGCGCCGAGATCAAACGGGTACAAGTGATGCTCAATGATCGGCCCCGAAAAGTCCTCAAGTGGCATAGTCCCGCCCATGCTTTTCACCAACTGTTGCGCTAGGACCTTGAATGCACACTGACACCTCTTTTATCTGCCACGGAGGATTCCGGTTACCGGCCGAAGCGGCCCATGAGCTGCGCCTCTCCTAGAATGTGGCCTTTGATCGCCTCCAACACCTGCGCCTTTGTCGCATGCAGCTTCAGATCAAGATTGACATCCAATGCGTAGAGCTTGAAGTAATACCGATGGGGCTTCCCTGGTGGCGGACAGGGGCCCCCGTAGCCGACCCGCTTAAAGTCGTTGAGACCTTGTCGGGCTCCATTGGGCAAGGACTCCTGGGCCGGCACTCCTTCCGGCAGCTCAGCGGTCTCTCCAGGAAGGTTAAAGATCACCCAATGCACCCAGGTCCCAACCGGAGCGTCGGGATCATCGGCAATGAGAGCAAAGCTCTTGATGCCCTTTGTTGCGCTTGTCCAGCGTAGGGGTGGCGACACATCAGCGCCCTCGCAGGTATGTTTTTTGGGAATAACATCCCCTTCTCTGAATGCCGGGCTGGTGAGTTGCCATGCCATGATTCTACCCTCCTGGCTCTGCCGCTGCGGAACTAACCCAGACGATTGAGACTTCCCAGCAGTACCGCCTTTCGCTCCTTGAGATCATCTCGAAATTCCTGATTTTCGGTATCAGCAATCTCAGCCCCAAGATCCGAAACAGTGCCCACACCAGGATCTCTTGCTCATTGGGCTCTAAGGCCAGTTGCATGATGAGCCTCCGTTGACCACTTCGATTGAACACCGGGCAGGCGGTCTCCGGCTGTCTATTGTACCGAGTTTTGACAACGCTGGTCACGCGTCTTGATCTCGATTCCATGGGGGTCCATACTTCCATACTGCCACAGGAGAATTTGCTGTGTAGAAGCCCTAGCAAAGACGAGATGAAAGCCGCTGTTCGACGGCTGGGAGGTCGCTATGACAATCTCACGGAAGCTAAAGGATCACCTCGATCGCCACAAGGTCCAGTATGAAGTCTTGACTCATCAGGAGGCCTATCGCGCTCCTGAGATCGCCCACGCACTGCACGCGCCGGAGAAAGAGATGGCCAAGGTAGTGATCATGAAGGTAAAGGGGCAGTTTGTGATGACCGTGCTACCAGCCAACTGGAGAGTGGATCTCCACCGACTCAAAGACGTCTTTTTGACCAGCCACGTGCGATTAGCCACTGAGGATCAGCTCAGAGATCTATTCCCCGACTGCGATGTCGGCGCCATGCCGCCATTTGGAAACCTGTATGGGCTAGATGTCTATGTCGATCGCTCGTTCATCGAGGATGAGCAAATCGTCTTTCAAGCCGGAACCCATTCTGAAGCGATCAGGATGCGATACGCTGACTTTGCGGACCTCGTGCATCCGAGGGTGGCGGAGTTCCATCAATCGCCTTCCAGTGTGGGATAAAAGTCTAGGAGAACCGGTTCTTTGAGTCGGCAGGTTTCTAAAATGGGGAGAGGGCAAATGCTCGAAGCAACCCAGTTTGTGGCAGTCTTGTCTTGTACGCTGTCCACCGGCGCAGCAATCTATATCAATCTGATAGAACATCCGGCGCGCATGGGATGCGGGACTGCACTAACCGCCACACCGAATGGGCACCGAGCTACAAGCGCGCGGTGGCCATGCAGGTCCCGCTTGCCGTCGTGAGTACCATCGCTGCCATGTCATCGTGGCTCATGAATGGTAGGATGATGTGGCTCATTGGGGCGGTTCTCATCTTTGCCGTCATTCCGTTCACTTTGGTTGTCAGAATGTGTGATCCCCGGCCCTTCAAGGGTTCCCGGGTGAACCGACGAAATTTTAGTTCTTTCGGCCCTTTCAGTTCTTGCTTTGAGGGAGGATCACCAGCTGTTGCAATTGATCGAGAAAGCCTCGCTGCCCGGAAAGCAGTTTGTTCTTTGCATGGCCTAGGCTGAACCACTCCGCTCTGTCCACCTCGGGAAAGTCTTGCTTCTGCCAGGACCCGTGGCGGCCATTTCATCGAGAAGGTACTCGTCGGTTCAAATTCCGGAGGAAGGATTTCGCAGGAACTTCGCACATACTGAACCAGCTTCGCCCCAGATCCAGGCGAATTCAATATAGCTTTGCCGAGAGAGTTATCTCTGGGGACCCAAGCATCGTGAATAAAACAGGATGAGTGGTCCGTGCCCTTCCCCCATTCCCCTTCGATGCTTGGCCTCTCTTACCGTCCTCGTCCCTTCTCCCGGGCCTTGCTGGATTTCGACTTGAGCAGGCTTCGAATACGTTCGCTCGCTGTGGAGCTCTTTGCCCGCAAGGTATCCAGCTTGGCTTTGAATGGTGCCGGGAGGCGAATGGCCATCTTCATAACATGATCCCCCTCTAGAAACTGCCTCTCTCTGTTGAGAGAAAGCAAGGCCTACTGATCGATCGCTTACAGGTTCAAATTGTAACCATAATAATCCATCCTAAGCAACACTCGATCTGGTGCCCTAGTCTCAGGTCGCGTTGATTCATCTCATGGCTTTCAGTTCATTCGCCTGCGCCTGAATGGGGAGCCGGCGCGGATGCGCTTTGCGTTCCTCCACGGATGCCCGCATCACCCGCACTTTCTTACTCTTATTCCGTCCGGCTTTCTTCTTCCTCTGTTTTTGATTTGGCATGAGCACCCCTCGCATCAATGT
>JBQTHT010000095.1:0-1908 GCA_052389595.1 Nitrospiraceae bacterium | reverse complement strand
ACTCTTTGTAGAGTCAGGTCAGGAATCAGCGTCACATCTGTTTGGTACAAGCTCTGCACTGTACTGTCCCGAGGTGTCGGAATCACTTGAGCCCTGGCTGGTGAAACGCCTGGCCCGTGACAGAGGTGCGGATTTTCAAGCGGTGAGGTGGATGGATACACCATGAAGGCAACTCTCGATCTACAGCACATCCGCAATGTTTCTCCTGGCCGAGGCTGCCGTGTTCGTCGTCGCGGCGCTCGTGCATTCCGGTGTGCTGGTGGACGGGTACACGCTGAGGCCGTGTGGCGGAAAGCGTGCTTGCCCTCGTCTTGTTCATCGGGTCGCTGCTGAGCTGGATTCGTCCGTCATGAACTCGAAGAGCCGGCCTCGCGGTTCAGGGGTTCGCTCTAGTGGGAACGCTCGTCGGAGTGTTCACCATCATCGTGGGGGTGGGCCCGCGTACCACGCCCGACGTGGTCTATCACCTAGCCATCGTGGCCGTCCTGTTTTGGGGCCTGATTGGTGAGTATGACCACGAGTCAGAAAGCGAATAATGGCCGACACTTTGTAAGATCCTGCTAAAAATGCAGGCTCTGTCGATTTTGCCATCTCTCGTTCGACTAATGGGTAGAGCCGGTCGAGACGGGTCGGAAGTCAAACTTTTAGACTCAAATCAAACGGAGGTCTTACCATGCGATTCATGATTTTGGTCAAAGCCGACAAGAATTCAGAGGCGGGCGCTCTCCCGGACGAGAAGCTCTTGACCGAGATGGGGAAATACAACGAAGAGCTGGCGAAAGCCGGCGTGCTGCTGGCCGGCGAGGGGCTACAGCCAAGCTCGAAGGGCGCGCGTGTCAAGTTCTCTGGAAGCAAGCGCAGCGTGATCGACGGGCCTTTCGCCGAGACGAAGGAGCTGATCGCCGGCTACTGGCTCTGGCAGGTGAAGTCGAAGGAAGAGGCGATCGAATGGGTCAAGCGCTGTCCCAATCCGATGCCCGGCGAGGAGTCCGAGATCGAGATTCGCCAGGTGTTCGAGGCGGATGATTTCGGCGCCGAGTTCACGCCCGAGCTGAGGGAGCAGGAGGAGCGCCTGCGCGCGCAATCCGAGCAACTCAAGAAGGCCGCGAAGAAGTAATCGCGCGGTGCCAGGCGGACCAGGCTGGACCATCCCGTAATTTCATCACCGCATCGGAGGGATCAATGTTCAAGATAATTGCCATCGTCGTCGTCGTGCTGATCGCTGCTCTTCTCATCTATGCCGCGACCAAGCCTGACACGTTCCGTGTCCAGCGCGCGACGACCATCAAAGCCCCGCCGGAGAAGATCTTTCCACTCATCAACGACTTCCACAGTTGGGGCGCCTGGTCACCCTATGAGAAACTGGACCCAGCGATGAAGAGAACCTACAGCGGCGCGGCACACGGCAAGGGCGCCGTGTATGAGTGGGAAAGTAACGGCAAGGCCGGCAAGGGGCGCATGGAGATCGCGGAAGCATCTCCACCGTCCAAGGTCACGATTAACCTGGACTTCATGAAGCCGTTTGAAGCCCACAACACCGCTGAGTTCACGCTGGAACCCAAGGGCGACTCCACGAACGTCACGTGGGCCATGTATGGCCCCAGTCCCTACATGGCAAAGGTGATCCATATATTTTTCAGTATGGACAGCATGGTCGGCAAGGATTTCGAGACCGGTCTCGCCAATCTGAAGACCGTCGCCGAAAAGTAACGGTGATTTAAGCCGCACCGTAGGAGCTCTGATGGGGAAGGTTACTTCAGACATGTCGATGTCACTGGATGGCTTTATCACTGGACCGAACGATGACGTTGAACAGCCCCTGGGCGAAGGCGGTGATCGGCTCCATCAATGGGTGTACGGTCTGGCGAGCTGGCGCGAGCTCCACGGTCTCGAAGGCGGCAAGACCAA
>JBQTHT010000094.1:0-13408 GCA_052389595.1 Nitrospiraceae bacterium | reverse complement strand
GCGGCGAATTCAGAACCGTGATGTCTCCACCTGCCTATTCTTCGCCTCCGTCAATTCAGTGAATACCTGAACTGTGATTTCCGCAAACTGCAAAGGACAGTTTGTCCCTAGGCGAATCTGCAGTCTGCTTGCGACAGTTGACATCCCTGATATACAAACCATTTTCCAAATTATTTCCAATGGTTAAGGAGCTCCTCATGCATGGTTCAAAATATGCATATTACCCCTTCAAAAAGCCTAAGGGGTGGAACGATGAAGAAAAAAGAAGCTGCCGCTCTCCGAGAGCGGTGGAAAACTACGCAAGCAGTGAAACCATGTGAACATAAATGGTTGGAGCGTGAAACCACTGATGAAGGCCATCCGACTGGAGATTACGTTTGCACAGTCTGTGGGGAAGAAATCTTTGCGCAGATGAATCAATGACTCGTTCAAGCAGCAAGAATAGAAGAATCGATCCTCAGGGGTTGATTATGGGGAGACTTTTAGCTATGTCTCAAAGAGCAATCTTGATGACGACCGTAAGCGTATGTCGTCGGTATCATGACCACACAGCAAGCGAAAAGGCTGAGGGAGGAATGGAAGAAGCGAAAGCCCAAGCCTCGCTGTGACCATCACCATTTGGAACTGGAATCGAGCGAGAGCGGGTATCTGACGGGAAATTATCTCTGCACGACCTGTGGAGCCGAGTTTGCTATTAAGCAGTCGGATGGCTGAAACAGCCGATTTGATGATGCCGTGAGGCCTTCCAAAGTCTCAATGACTGAATCACCGACTCACTTCAATCACTCAGTCACTTCTTAACATTCGGTCGCAGTCGCTCTGAGAGCACGGAATAGTTCGCCTGCGCCATGCCGAAATTTCCTGTTGAGACGTCCGCTGCCACGACGCGCAGGGTGATACCATCAGGGGCATCGCTGGGTGTAGGGACGAAGAACGGTGCTTCAAAACTACTCTTCTCCCCGACGTAAAACATTTGTAACCGTTCGACGACGCCATCGCCGATCAATACTTCGCCGTAAATGTGCATTTTTCTCGAATCCCAATCGCCGTGGGGTCGGATCGGCGCGCCAGAGAGAGTTCGGATGGAGGCTCTCAGGGTCACGTCTTCTTTGGCGATTAAGGATTCTCCCGAAGCTGGAGTTTCAATCTCCACGATATACCCATACAGATGGAGCACGATGCCGTCATTGGTCAGATCGTGCCCGGGAATTAAGAGGACGGTCTTCATCGCTCGGCGGCTCGCGGCAGGGTAGGAGAGTGGCCCTTCAGCTGCTATCTCGACCAGTGTCGGCTTGTTCAATTGCAGGGTCGTTATAAACGATGCCGATTGTCTCGAACTGTAGACCGGCTCCTCCATCAGATGCGGCGTCCGCATGATCTGATTCTGATCACCGGCCTCGCCTTGCTGACTTCCCGTCGCTAAGATCTCCCGACTCGCCAGGTCGGTAATCGTGACACGCGCCCCTCCCACCTCCCGGCCAAGGACCATCGAGCCGTGCGCCACGACGCGCACGAGCACGGTAGTCGCTAACGGGTCGTTCAGATGCTGGTCAGAAACCGAATCTTCCGTGCCGAGCGCGGATGTCGTGAGGAATGCCAGGAGCAGAAACTGACTCAGGAGCTGTAGAATGCGCGGACGATTCATTTCACTTTCGTCCCGGGGTCCACCTCTTCCAAGACCGTAATGAGTCCGCCCACATCTTGGTCTCCCGCCGCGAGCACCATACCCTGCGATTCAATCCCCATCAGCTTCGCCGGCTTCAGATTCGAGACGATCACGATGCGCTTACCGATCAACGCCTCCGGTTCATATTTCTTTCCGATGCCGGCGACGATCTGGCGCTGCTCGGTTCCCAGATCAACCTGCAGCTTGAGCAACTTCTCCGATCGCGGCACTCGCTCGGCGGTCAAGACCTTTGCCGTCTTGAGCTGAATCTTTTGAAACTCGTCGATGGTAATTTGTGTCGGAGGCGCTGGCAGTGATACGGGACCGGTGGTCACTGGCGGAACATCGGCCGGTTGAGGTACAAGGCTTGGTTGCTGATCCTGTGTCACTGTAGCAGCTCCTTGCGTTGAAGTGGTGACGTGGATTCGAGGAAATAGCGGCTGTCCTTTCGCAATCGCTGTCCCGGCTTTAAGACCACCCCATTGCATGTCCGTGGCGAGCATGGGCCGGGAAAAATCTGTCTCCAAACCTAATTGTCGTTTCATCTCCTCTGCGGTGTTTGGCATGAACGGGCATATCGCTACTGCGAGAAATCTCAAGGTCTCGGCCGCTCGATAGAGGATATTGTTGAGTTTTTGACGATCTTCCGGTCGCTTGGCTAGATTCCAAGGAGCGCTCTGATCAATGTGCTGGTCGCACACTTGGACAAGGCCCCAAATCGATTCGAGGACTCGATTAAAATCCAGATTTTTGATACCGCTTTCAATGCTCGAGGCCAATTGCACCGTCTGGCTCTGAAGTCGATTGTCAGTCTCCAAAGTGTCCTTCGTTTCTGATGGAATGCGGCCCTCCGTATACCGTTCGATCATCGTCAGCGTCCGACTGAGAAGATTGCCCAGACCGTTCGCTAAATCGCTGTTAATACGACCCACCAATGCCTGGCGGGAAAAATCGCCGTCCTGACCGAATGGTACCTCGCGTAAGAGGAAATAGCGGAAGGCATCAGCGCCAAACTCTTCCACCATCGCGTAAGGGTCCACGACATTTCCGCGGCTCTTCGACATCTTCTCGCCGTTCACCGTCCACCATCCATGCGCGAAGATCATCTGGGGCAGCGTCAATTCCAAAGCCATGAGCATCGTGGACCAGTAGACGGCATGGGTGGTGAGGATATCTTTGCCTACGAGATGAATCGTGGCAGGCCAGAATTGATTGAAAGACGGCGTTGCGGCCAAATAATCCAATGCCGAGACGTAATTGATCAATGCATCGAACCAGACGTACGTCACATAGTGTGGATCAAAGGGTAGGTCGATACCCCAGGATAAACGTGATTTTGGGCGTGAGATGGAAAGATCTTCCAATGGCTTTTGCAAGAATCCCAAAACTTCATTGCAGCGTGATCGCGGGCGAATGAAGTCCGGATGAGCCTCGATGTATTGAATGAGCTGACTCTGAAACTTGCTCATCCGGAAGAAGTAATTACTCTCTCCAAGCTGCTCAACCGGACGTTTGCAATCCGGACACAACCCATCGACGACATCCTTCTCCGTCCAAAATCGCTCGTCGAAGGTGCAGTACCAGCCGGTATATTCCGCCTTATAGATGAGGCCCTTATCAAAAAGATCCTTCACGTATTTCTGAACCGCAGACTTATGATAAGCATCCGTGGTTCGGATAAACGCATCGTTCGAGATACTCAGCCCGTTCCACAATTCCCGAAAGCGCGGAACCATTCCATCACAGTATTGTTGAGGATCGACGCCTACCTTGGCTGCTGCCTGCTGCACCTTCTGTCCATGTTCATCCAAGCCGGTCAGGAAGAAGACGGTTCGGCCCTTCAAGCGCCAGTATCGGGCCAGCACATCCGCTGCGACCGTCGTGTAAGCGTGTCCGATGTGGGGCGCGTCGTTGACGTAATAGATCGGCGTCGTGATGTAGAAGGTACTCATCGAGAGGATAAAGATACCAAGTGAATCGTGCAGAAATCTAGGCTATTGCGCGGCAGGCGTTGTCCGGATACTCATGGCGTCCCGCAAGCGGAGGAGAACATTTTCCAAGGCCATGTGAAGGTTGAGATGGCGCGTGGCGCTGTGTTCCATCGTTTCAATGTCAGTAAGCAGATCGAGCAACCCGTCCACCTGCATACCTGCAGCCCTCGTGAGGGTAGTCCTCCGATCTGCGTGAAGAAGGCTGCTTGTGTCGCCGCCGAGTTCAGCCACCAGCACATCTCTGATCCATCGAGCGATCCAAGTGAGTGCCTCGGCTGCGCGATCGGCTTTCGTCCAGCTTTCCGCCGTAGTCAACAAAGCGGAAATGGACTGAAGAGTCTGAGAGGCGATGAGGCTGATGCACTCTTGTTGTCGCGCGCGCGCGTCTTGAAGGTCGGCTGCTAATGCGTCACCAAGTCTCCCTTCGTTGAGGATGGCCAGGAATCGCGCGTCTGAGGGAGACAGGCCTCGTGCAGCGATCAAAGCCGTTTCCACTTCTGATTGGGGAGGAACCGCGAAGCGAACCGTTTGGCACCGGGAGCGAACCGTGGCCGGCAGCGCATAGGGTCTGCTGCTGATGAGAAGAAAGAGGCAGTGGCTTGGAGGCTCCTCAAGCGTTTTCAGCAGGGCATTGGCTGCGCCGATGGTCATCCGATCTGCATTATCGATCACACACACTTTTCGGCGGCCGATCAAGGGACGATAAATCACGTGCGGTTCAAGTTCGCGAATCTGCTCAATCTTAATCTGTGGCACCGCTTGTTCTGGATCGGGGGCAATCAGGGCAAAATCGGGGTGGGTGACCGCTTCAATCTGTTGGCAAGATCTGCAGACCCCGCAGGCATCGTGCTGCTTTGTGCTGGATTCAGTCTCGCAGTTGACGGCCTGGGCAAAACGAACTGCTGTAAGGCGTTTCCCGATCGCTCGCTCTCCGTGAAATAAATACGCATGTGCGATGCGATCGTGACGAATCGCCGCCTGCAGTAAAGCCTTGGGCCGCTCGTGTCCGATGATGTCGCTAAAGGGCATGACTCGACAGGATGTTGAAACAGGTCTCCAACTTTGTTCTCGCTCGCTACAGCCGCGCTGCGCGGCCTTTGTGAACATCCTAGAAGGTTAACTCGTCACAACTCTGACCTTGAACCAACAGAGAAGCTGCCGGACAATCTGCTACTGGTGTCGCTATGTCTTGGTCCGTTGCAAATATTTCCCCACGACCATTGCGACCTCGTGTTCCACGGCCTCCGGAGATTGACCGGCTTCAATGACCTTGATTCGGCGTGGTTCTTGAGCGGCCAGCGCAAGAAAACCCTTCCGCACTTTGCCGTGAAAGCGGAGGGACTCCCGATCCAGCCGGTTCTGCTCTTGTCGATCGCTTCGACGACGCGCTAAACCAGTAGATATGGGAACGTCAAACAACAGCGTGAGGTGAGGTGTCAACCCGCCGGCGGCCAAGTCATTCATCTTTCGGAGATCGCCGATGGCCAGTCCGCGGGCATGGCCTTGATAGGCTAACGTCGAATCAGAGAAACGGTCGCACAGAACGACGGCGCCTTGCTTCAGGGCCGGATTGATGATTTCGCTGACATGCTGGCAACGGCCGGCCAAAATTAGGAAAGCTTCACAGGCTGGAGTGACCATTTCATCCCTGGAGTTGAGAACGATTCGACGAATGTCTTCCGCTAGCCGAGTTCCCCCGGGCTCCCGGGTCTCCACGACCGTATAGCCTTCTTCACGAAGCTTCTTAGCCAGCCGTTGCGCTTGGGTCGATTTCCCGCTTCCCTCGACGCCTTCAAAGGTAATGAAAGTCCCCGTCCTTGGCCTCCGTTTTCGACTCAAATTTTCCCTTCGTCAGCCTGTGAATAAGTAGGGCGGCATCCTATTCCAAGTTATTGAAAATAGCAAGAAAAGGCTTGCGGCGGCGAGGGCACAATCTGTATCATGACGAGGCGCGAGGACTCGACCCATGAAACCGGTTCGCGACATCCTGAAACGCTATTTTTTGACGGGGCTGTTGGTGGTCACCCCGATCTGGGGAACCATCCTGATTCTGAAGACATTGTTCCTGACCGTCGATGGAATTTTGGGAGACGTTCTGGCAAATATTGTCACTCCCGGCTACTACGTGCCTGGGCTCGGCATTGTCACGCTCATCGTCCTGATCTTCGCTACCGGCCTCCTCGCCACGAATTTTATCGGTCGCCATATCGTCAGAATGTGGGAAGATTTGCTGAGCCGGGTTCCTGTCGTGCGCGGCATCTATTCTACGTTGAAGTCCATGATGGACATTCTCTCCTTCTCAGAGCGGAGTCAGTACCACCGAGTCGTGCTTATTCAATTCCCTAAGAATGGCCACTACTGCTTTGCCTTTGTGACCGGAGTGACGAAAGGCGAAGTGCAAGATTTGTCGCCTGACCCGCTCGTGCATGTCTATGTACCGACCTCGCCCAATCCCACATCGGGCTATTTCCTGTTGGTGCCTGAAAAGGAAGTCACGGCAGTCGACATCAGCGTGGAAGAAGCGATGAAACTCATCGTGTCGGGTGGCTTGTATTCTCCCACGCCTTCCCTGGACCCTGGGTTGGATGCCCCACCGAAATGGTCGAAGGTCAGACCGCCAGAGGCAGGGGTTCCGATCGCATGAGCAAATCTCAAGGAATTACCGGGCTGGGCGTCATCGTCATGGCCGCCGGACTGGGCAAGCGGATGCAGTCCAAGCTGGGTAAGGTGCTGCATCCTGTCGCCGGTCAACCGATGGTGCTATATGCCGTCTCATTGGCGGAACGACTGGCGACACAAGGAACAGCCGTGGTCGTCGGACATCAGCCTGACCGGGTCCGCGTGGTGCTCGACAAGCGGCCTGGTATGCAGCGAGGACAATCTTCACTGAAGATTATCCTGCAAACCGAACAACTCGGCACGGGCCATGCCGTGTTGCAAGCCCGGCCGGCGTTTCCTTTTACCGGACGGGGGGTTCCATCGACGTATCTAATTCTCAACGGCGATACACCGCTCCTGACGGATGCCTCGGTCAGAGAGTTGCTTCGTGTACATCAATCGGACAAGGCAACCGTCACGATCCTAACGGCCAAGCTGAATGATGCCACTGGCTACGGCCGAGTGGTCAGGCGCGCCGGAGGAGCGGCCCATGAAGTGCTTCGCGTTGTCGAAGAGCGTGATGCGTCCGTCGCAGAAAGAGAAATCCGCGAAGTGAATGTGGGCACCTATGTTGTGGATGGCCGGTTTTTATTCGAGGCGCTGGACAAGCTCCATCCGCAGAACGCGCAGAAGGAATATTACTTGACCGATATCATTGGGATCGCAGTGGGTCAGGGATTGCGCGTTTCAGCTTTTCCCTTACGCGATCCGGAGGAAGGGCTTGGCGTCAATTCCCGCCGGCAATTGGCGACGGCGGAGCGTATCGTGCGTCGGCAGATTCGCGATCATTGGCTTGATGCCGGGGTGACGATGCGAGATCCCTCATCGACCTGGATCGATGCCGGGGTCACCATCGGCCAAGACACGGTCTTGTACCCCAATGTGACGCTCGAAGGCACGACAGCGGTTGGAGAAGACTGTGTCATTCGATCCAACAATCGGCTGACGGACTGCGCCATCGGCAATCGCGTCGAACTGTTGGACAATTGCGTCCTGCGGGAGTCTCGCTTGGAGGACGACACGTCTGCCGGTCCGTTTGTACATTTGCGTCCCGGCACCATCGTGCGGCGAAAAGCGAAGGTCGGCAACTTTGTCGAGATGAAGAAGGCCGACTTGGGCGAGGGATCAAAGGCCAACCATCTTAGTTACCTGGGGGACGCTCGGATCGGAAAAGATGTGAACATCGGGGCCGGTACCATTACCTGTAATTACGATGGAGCGCATAAATATCAGACCGTGATCGAGGACGGGGTCTTTGTAGGGAGTGATACGCAAATGGTGGCGCCGGTGACGATCGGGCGGGGATCTGTGATTGCGGCCGGCACGACGGTGACGCAGGATGTGCTCAGGGACGCCTTGGCCATTTCGCGAGTGCCGCAGATGAATCGGCCCGGTTGGGCAGCTCGCCGGCGAGCGCTGTTGGCGTCCGACCATCCATCAACCGCGTCAGCGCCGGTAGGCAAAACCAAATCTTCCAGGCGCCTTTCCAAGTCAGGGACAGCGAAGACTGCGCCGCGGAAAAAAAGGGGGAGAGCGTAACAGGTATGTGCGGTATCGTGGGATATGTCGGACATGAACAAGCCGTGCCGATTCTGCTGAACGGACTCGCGCGATTGGAGTATCGAGGCTATGACTCCGCAGGGGTGGCGGTACTGCAAGGCGACCAAATCGAAGTGCGACGCAGTGTGGGAAAGCTCGCCAATCTCCAGAAATCGCTCAAGAAGCAAGAGCTGACAGGTACGGTGGGTATCGGACATACGCGATGGGCGACGCATGGAAAACCCTCCGAGCAAAACGCGCACCCGCATCGCTCTGATTCCTGTGTGCTGGTCCATAACGGCATTATTGAGAACTATGTGCCTCTGAAGCAGCAACTGCAGAAAGACGGCTATCGCTTCGAATCCGAAACGGATACGGAAGTGGTGGCGCATCTGATCGATAAACACATCAAATCCGGTCGGACCCTGGCCGAGGCCGTCCGGGCGGCGACGAAAGAAATCCGTGGCAGCTATGCCCTCGCAGTAATTTCAGAGCGAGAGGTGGGCACGATCGTGGCGGCACGCTCCGGATGTCCCCTCGTCGTCGGTCGAAGCGGGAAAGCGACGTTGGTCGGTTCCGATGTGATGGCCATGCTCTCGCACACGCGAAACGTGATCTATCTGGAGGAAGGGGACATGGCCGTCGCTACCGCGATGGACATTCACGTCACCGATGTCGACGGGCATGCGGTGACACGAAAACCCTGCAAGATTACGTGGGATGCTGCAGCGGCGGAAAAAAGCGGATTCCCCCACTTCATGCTGAAAGAGATTCACGAACAGCCTCAAACCATTTTGGATACCATGCGCGGCCGCTATTCCTATGACACCGGCGAGGCGGACCTCCCGGACATCGGGTTAACGCCGGCGGAGTTTGCGGCGGTCGGCAAAATCTGGATCGTGGCGTGCGGCACATCGTGGCATGCCGGCCTCGTCGGCAAGTATTTGTTGGAGGAGATGGTTCGCGCTCCGGTGCAAGTAGATATCGGGTCCGAATTCCGTTATCGCGATCCGCTGGTCCAAAAGGACGATCTCTTCATTACCATTTCTCAGTCCGGCGAGACCGCCGATACCTTAGCGGCGGCCCGAGAGGCGAAAGGAAAGGGCGCGCGGGTCGTGTCGATCGTCAACGTCGTCGGCAGCACGTTGGCCCGCGAATCCGACGGTGTGCTGTACACCCACTGCGGACCGGAGATCGGTGTGGCGTCCACCAAAGCGTTCACGGCCCAATTGACGGCTCTGTATATGTTGGCGCTCCACTTAGGCCGCGTACGGGGGAATCTCTCCGTGGCTGATGGAAAGGCTTGGCTTGATCGCTTGGTGACGCTGCCGGTATTGGTCGAACGCATTCTTGGACGGGAAGCGGAACTGGTGGCGATTGCGAAGCGATATTACAAGAAGCGTAATTTTCTCTTCTTGGGGCGCGGCATCAACTATCCCATTGCGCTCGAAGGCGCGCTCAAGCTGAAGGAGATCTCCTATATTCATGCGGAAGGATACGCGGCCGGGGAAATGAAACACGGCCCGATCGCGCTCATCGACAAGGACATGCCGGTGGTGGTGCTGGCGCCGAAGGACCGGCTGTACGAGAAGACGGTCAGCAATCTCATGGAGGTGAAGGCGCGGCGCGCGCCGGTGATCGCCTTTGTGGCGGAAGGGGAACGCGAGCTTGGGCGAACAGCCGATGCCGTGTTCACCGTGCCTGACACTCATCCTTTGCTCTCGCCGATCCTGTTTACGATTCCCCTGCAACTGCTGGCCTACCACATCGCGGTATTGCGGGGAGCTGATGTGGATCAGCCGCGGAACTTGGCGAAGAGCGTGACGGTCGAGTAGTCGGATGCTGAAAAGGGTCCCCGACTTCGTTCTCGGTTCGCAAAAATCTTCAGCGTACCCCGGCGGGTACGCCTGCGGCCTCGTTGGATGACCTTTTTGAGCATCCTGTTAAGCAGGGACAGCTTCACAAAACTATGAAGATCAGCAAGGAAGAAGTGGAGCGCGTCGCGAAGCTGGCAAGGCTCGAACTAACCGCAGCCGAAACGGAGGCGTTCACTCAGCAGCTGAGTAGCATCCTCACGCATGTCGAGAAACTCAAGACCTATGATACCGATGGAGTTGAACCGACGGCGACCGTGTTGCGACAGGTCAATGTGTTTCGATCGGATGAATCCCGTCCCTCGCTGCCCGTTGAGAAGGCTCTCGCTAATGCACCCGAGAGCGAGCACAATCATTTTCGTGTTCCTAAGATTCTGGAAGAACGGTAGGCGTGATGAGTGATGTGACGGGTGTAGCGTGGAGCGCTGACAACTCATTACGCATCACTGATCACCCATCACGAGGTATCTAAGCATGTTTCGACAGATGTTACGATCGAAGATACATCGGGCGACTGTGACCGACGCATGCCTGGAGTACGAGGGCAGCCTCACGGTTGACGAGGACCTGTTGGAAGCAGCCGGTATTCTGCCCTATGAGGCCGTCATCTGTTCCAACCTCAACAACGGCGAACGGTTCATGACCTATGCGATGGCCGGGAAGCGGGGAGCCGGGGAGATCGTGCTGAACGGTCCGACGGCAAGGAAAGGGGCTGTGGGCGATCAGATCATCATCTTCTGTTACGAATATTATGCGGAGGATGAAATCAAGCGGCACTCGCCGAAAATCATCAAGGTCGATAGGAAGAACCATATTGTCAATAAGTCGTCGAGACACTGATGTCCCTTCACAAGTTCACGCTGCACGAGCTGCAACGCAAGTTCACTGCGGGGGAAGTGACCGCCCAGCAAATCGTGCGCGCGTATGATCTGCGAATCAATCAGGTGGAGTCGAAGGTCAAGGCCTACATCACGCAAACCCGGGATTCGGCGATGATCGAGGCCGAAGCACTGGACCAGAAGCTCAAGAGCTGGCGCCGGACGTTGCCGCTCATGGGGATGCCGCTTGCCGTGAAAGACAATATTTGTACGGACGGCGTGTTGACCACCTGCGCGTCGCGCATGCTGGGGAATTTCGTGCCGCCGTACGATGCCACGGTTGTCGCGAAGTTGCGGGAGCAAGGATATTTGTTGCTGGGCAAGACCAATTTAGATGAGTTCGCCATGGGTTCCTCCACCGAAAATTCCGCATTTGGCCCCAGTCGAAATCCTTGGAGCGCTCAATGTGTTCCGGGCGGGTCCAGCGGAGGATCGGCAGCAGCGGTTGCAGCCGACGAATGCGTCGCGGCGCTGGGTTCCGATACCGGCGGCTCGATTCGCCAGCCGGCGGCCTTTTGCGGTGTGGTCGGTCTAAAACCGACCTATGGCCGTGTGTCACGCTATGGATTGGTCGCCTTCGCTTCCTCGCTCGATCAAATCGGGCCGATTACGAAGGATGTCACGGATGCCGCCCTGCTGTTGGGAGTTCTGGCCGGTCATGATCCTCTCGATTCGACGTCGGCCGACCTGCCGGTGCCGGACTATATGAAGGCGCTGAAAAGAAAGGACGTAAGAAAGCTCAAAATCGGTGTGCCGGTAGAGTACTTTGCCGAGGGCCTCGATCCGGAAGTCGAGAAGGCTGTTCGAGATGCGATTGAGGAACTGAAGACGCTGGGAGGGGAGATCAAGGAGATCGAGCTTCCCACCACGGACGCCGCCGTTGCGACCTATTACGTGATCGCAACGGCGGAAGCCAGTTCCAACTTAGCCCGTTATGACGGCGTGAAATATGGCTTGCGCTCGAAGGAGACGAAGGATTTGCTGGATATGTACATGAAGACCCGCGCAGAAGGCTTCGGCCCAGAGGTCAAGCGACGCATCATGCTGGGAACCTATGCGCTGAGCGCCGGATATTATGACGCCTATTACGGAAAGGCGCAGGCGGTCCGCACGCTCATTCGGCAGGATTTCGAGCGTGCCTTCAAGGAGGTCGACCTGATTGTCACTCCTGTGGCCCCTACTCCTGCCTTTCGGTTGGGAGAGAAGATCCAAGACCCGTTACGTATGTATCTCTCAGATATCTACACGATCTCGGTCAATCTCGCAGGAGCCCCGGCCATTTCGTTGCCGTGCGGGTACAGCGCAGCAGGGCTGCCGATCGGGTTGCAGATCATCGGCCGACCGTTTGAAGAGGAGACCATCCTTCGCGCCGCCCATGCCTATGAACAAGCGACGAGCTGGCGAGCGAAAAGGCCTGTAATCCGATCGTGAATCAGCAATTGAGAGATGAATGATTTGAAGGAAAAGACATCATTCGATCACTTCATCAATCGGTTGCTTTGGGGAGGGAAAGATGATCGTTGAAATCGCCGCTATTCTTGTCGCCGTCGCGTTTGCGGTGCTCGTCGGCTATCTTGTGCCGATGCTGATCCAGATTAGAAAAACCCTCGCAGAGTCCGAGCAATTGCTGGCTCGGATGAACAACGAGTTGCCATCCCTCCTGACCGAACTACGGGCGATGAGTCAGAATTTGAATGATCTGGCCGATCAAACGCGCGGCGGTGTAGAGCATGCGTCTGTGCTTTTGCATGCCGTGGGAGAAATCGGGGACTCGGTTCAGCACGTTCACAGTCTTGTGCGGGGGTCCGGCGGATCGTTGTTGACGAATGTCGTCAGTATGGTGGCGGGAGTGAAAGCGGCCACCGCCGTCATGAAGAATCGGTTGCGTCATGGGGAAGGAGGGGAGGCCAATGGCGGATGATCGTAGACCTTCATCAGCGGGTGTGATTCTGGCGTTCTTGAGCGGAGCGGCATTGGGAGCCATGGCGGCCTTGTTGCTGACGCCGCAGTCCGGCGAGGAGTCTCGCCGGCAGATGCGACGTTACGGCCGCCGGGCGGAAGAACAATTGCGGGAGCTGGCGGGCAAAGCCGGCGAAGCGTTCGAGGAGGTCGTCGAACAAGGTCTGGACTTTGTCGAGACCAAGAAGTCTGTGTTGGGCGAGGCGTTCGATGCCGGCCGAGACGCTATGCGGCGCGAGCGCGAGCGGTTCACAAAGGACAAGCCGAGTTAGGCGTGGTATACGAAGTTGTGATCGGGCTGGAAGTGCACGCGCAGCTCCGGACGCGGTCCAAGATGTTCTGCGGTTGCGGAGCCCTGTTCGGTCTTTCGGCCAATACGCAGACGTGTCCGGTGTGTTTAGGGATGCCGGGCACGTTGCCGGTCATCAATCAAGAAGCGGTGCACATGGCAGTGCGTACCGGCCTAGCGCTGAACTGCGCCATCCGGTCCGACAATCGCTTCGCGCGTAAGAACTATTTTTATCCTGATATTCCGAAGGGCTATCAGATCTCTCAGTATGAGGCTCCGATATGTGAGAAGGGCTGGGTCGACGTTGCGGTGGATGGAAACAGCAAACGTGTCCGAATCCATCGGGCGCATCTTGAAGAAGATGCCGGAAAAAATATTCACGAAGCGGGGGGCAGCGGGAGCCGGGTGGACCTCAACCGAGCCGGCACGCCGTTGCTTGAAATTGTCACCGAACCGGATATGCGGTCGGCCGATGAAGTCGTGGCTTATCTCAAGATGCTGCGCGATGTCTTGATGTATCTGGAGGTGTGCGACGGCAACATGGAGGAAGGGAG
>JBQTHT010000093.1:0-8187 GCA_052389595.1 Nitrospiraceae bacterium | reverse complement strand
GCGAGGGCAAGAAACCGTTTGTGATCGTCTGCAAAACTGTCAAGGGACGAGGGGTCAAATACATGGAAAACATTCCGATCTGGCATTACCGCGCCCCGAACAAGGACGAGTATCAACAGGCCATCAGTGAGCTTGCCGAGGTGACGTCGTGAGACATATATTTGCGGAAACCTTGTACGAATGCGCGAGGACCAATCCCAAGATCGCCATCGTCGTCGCCGATATTTCACCGGCCGGCAGCATGGAGAAATTCCGTCAGGAATTTCCCGAGCGATTTCTCAATGTCGGCGTGGCAGAGCAAAGCATGATCGGCATCTGTGCCGGCATGGCGCTCAAGGGATTTCAGCCTTTTGCCTATACGATTGCCACGTTTTCGCTGTACCGGCCGTTCGAGTTCGTGCGCGATGATCTGTGCTATCAGAACTTGCCGGTCACAGTCGTCGGAATCGGCGGCGGGGTCGTGTATTCGACATTGGGAGGAACGCATCATTGTCAGGAGGACGTGGCCATCGCCGGTGCCCTCCCGAATATGTCCATCATCGCACCCTGCGATCCGTTCGAAACGCGGGAGGCGACGATCTATTGTGCCGGACAGCGCAAAGGACCCATTTACCTTCGGCTTGGTAAAGCGGGAGAGCCGGTATTTACCGACAACGCCGTCGATGCGTGGCAATTCGGCAAGATTCGCTATATCAAGCGAGGACGCGACGTCTGCATTCTCAGCTACGGCATCATCATGAAAAAGGCCTTCGCCCTGGCGGAATGGTTGGAACAGCAAGGGAAAACCGTATCGGTCGTGTCAGTCCATACCATGAAGCCGTTAGACCGCGGAGGCCTTGAAGCAGCGCTCAGGTCTCATCGCCATGTTGTCGTGATCGAAGAGCATGCGCCTCAAGGCGGCCTTGCTGCACAGACGAAGCAGATCGCCTGGGATAGCAAAGCGAGTTGCGACCTGAAGACCTTCACCCTCCAAGACGAATTTATCCACAACTATGGCAGCCACGATGATCTTCTGGCCGCCCACGGGTTGGACGTGACAAAGATGGCGCAGCAATTGAACCTGTGATGATCAAGATCGATTCAAAAGAAAAAACCGCCCTTGCCATTCATGGAGGGGAGCCGGTTCGTAAGGATCCAATGCCGGCGCGTGTCGCGCTGGGCGAGTCAGAAATCAAGCTGATCAATGAGGCATTGGCCTATTACCGAGACCGTAAGATTGACCCCGGTTACCAGTCGGTATTTGAAAAACTCTACACTGATGCCTTCGTGGCCATGATGGATGGCGGCTTCGCCGATGCCGTGGCGACCGGCACTTCCGCGCTATATGTGGCGATTGCCGCTCTCGACTTGCCCAAGGGATCGGAGGTGATCGTTTCACCGATCACCGATCCTGGCACCCTCAGCGCAATCATCTTGAATGGACTCACCCCTCGGCTGGCAGACAGCAAACCGGACAGCTACAACGTGGGCGTCACACAGTTTGCCGAGCGACTGAGCGACCGCGTATCTGCCGTGCTTGTCGTCCATGCGACCGGTCAGCCGGCAGAAGTAGACAGAATCGCAGAGGAAGCCAAGACTCGTGGCATTAAGGTGATCGAGGATTGCAGCCAGGCGCACGGCGCCAAGCTGATGGGCCGCCAAGTCGGAACATTCGGCGATGTCGCCGCCTTTTCGACGATGTATCGGAAAACCCACATGACCGGTGGCTCCGGTGGAGTCGTCTATACTCGAAACCGAGACCTGTTCCGAATGGTTCTCGCTCATGCGGATCGAGGGAAGCCGCGATGGCTTGAGAACTTCGATGACCGTGACCCGAATACCTATCTATTTCCGGCGCTCAACCACAATACTGACGAGATTTCCTGCGCAATCGGTCTCGCATCGCTGGGCCGACTTACAGATACCATCATTCGTAGACAATCATTTGTTTCCGATGGTGCTTCGGCTCTGCTTGAACAGTCACAGGTATGTCGTCCCTATGCATGGTCTCCGGCCGACTCACCTTTTTTTCTTCCGATTATCGTGGATGCAAAATCGATCAGTTGCACGAAGGTTGAATTCGCCGAAGCTGTGCGAAGAGAGGGAATCGATCTCAATCCCCATTATCAGTATGTGGTGGCGGAATGGCCTATGATGAAACCCTATCTAGCTGATGGATTCGACACGCCCAACGCCCGCTCGATCCGTGATCGATCGTTCAATCTGTATTTGAACGAGAATTACGGCGAGCAGGAGGCGATGGATGCTGTCGAGGCAATCCTGAAAGTCCAGCGATGCTATCAAGCGACGGCTCCATGACTCCTTACCGCAACCCGAACCTCTATAAGCGACAGCGTTGCACGTACTGTTAAATATCACCGGACATGAGTGATTTGGAAACGAAAGTAGTTGCGCATCACGTCGGTGGCCGTGGATTTGGTGTCGCCTTTAATGTGCCACAAAAGTTCCGTTCGGACATTTCACATGTCCTCTACGAAGCCGATCCTGAGAGCATAGAGGACATGAATCGAAATTCAGATGGAGCTCAGGCAAGTCTTCTTGACGAGCCGCAGATCCTTCCTTATTGTCTGGGCCGGACAAACGGATCGGGCAAGCTCAATATTACGGCGAATGCCTATGCGAGCTCCATGCTGGTGCCGGATCCATCGTTTTTTCGGTATTACTGCCAAATACAGATCCCGCCAGCATTTTACGATGTCACTTATGACGACATGCTGCAGGTCGTCAAGCGCGTGGAAGTCAACATTCATTCACTCGACGGGCTCTTTGCGGAAGGGGCGTTGCCGCCCAAGATGCAGCCGGACTTTCTATCGCTCGATACTCAGGGGTTGGAAAAGGACATCATGGAAGGGGCGAAAGGCGTAATTCATCAAGGCGTGCTCGGCATTATCACCGAATTTGAGGTCGAGCCGATGTATAAAGGACAGCCTCTTTTGGGCGACATTCTTCAGATCATGAACCAATATGGATTTCAGTTCGCCGGATTCACCAGTCTTTACGAGATCTCCTCATGTCGTGGGCCGATCGGGCTGAGAGGGAAGGCTTTCCCCGGTTTCGGCGACGCGCTCTTTTTGCGGAAGCTTGAGACATTGAAAGATCTTGGGATGACACAGTCGGCGCTTTTCTTGAAGACTACCAAATTGGCTTTCATAGCACTCGTCTTCGGGTATGTTGAATGCGCACTTGAAGCACTAGAGGCCACTCGACGGTTACGTTATGACGTTGATGAAAGCCTTCTTGCACGATTGGACGGGCGCTCTTATTGGAAATTCCTTCAAGAAGTCGAGTCTGTTGTTGCAGAGATGGATCCTGTATATCCTCCAATCTTCGGCGTTCCGCAGTGGGCACGACCTGGCGATTGTAATGGCGCTGCTCCCACGTGGAGTGACGTCCACCATGACGAAGCAGTTCGACAATTCCATCGCACGACTAAACAACCAGCGACCTCCTTGGGTCCATCATCTGAATCACCTCGAGGATTCTTTCGGAGTTTTGCCAAATATCTCAGGTGGGTTTTCCTCCTCGAGCCTGCGGTTTCATCCCCACGTTTGCGGACACTGGCTGTGACTAAGCCGCATAAGGCGGCCATCAAAGCCGCTTACTATCTGATCCGCTGGCTAGGGTTGATTTCGCAGGGGAAGGATGCGCGGCTGAGAGACGAAGCTGTCGGATTGTTGGCGCCGGGTCTAGAGCAATTAGGGATTAAAGATGGGTACTCAGCATTCGAATCCGTGCTCGCCAAATATGGCTTGGTGGCGATTGCAGATACTGTTCGTCGGAAGCGGATCGATATGGAGCGCTTTGTGCTGTCTCTCGACACGGAGCTTCGCACCGCAGTTGGGTGGGGCAGGCCTGGTGCCATGATGCCGAAGTGAGTGATAGTCTTCAATCGACCCTGCGTTAATCATCAAAGATTCAAGGCCATAATCCACGCCGTTATTCTCTCGGCATTCAACGACGTATAACGTGCTCCTGCCATGAGGACCATGAAGCTGCCACCTTTTTACTTCATTGTAACGTTTTGGGGCCAACGCTATCGAGAGTGGTTTTGTCGCTTTCCTCTCGCGTCACTTCTTTCAACGAATAACATTCCATCTCTTAAGAATAAGTCAGAATGCCGTTTTCTCATCTGTACAACCGTGGAAGATTGGGCAACCCTTCAAGACGAGCCGAATTTTCGTCTCCTTCGGTCATATATAGAACCCGTGTTTATCGAAAATCCCACGGATACGCCTCACTTGCATAAGTACCATCGAATGTCGCGCGGACACGAGATCCTGACCCGGCGATGTTTTGAAGCAGGCGCCGCAGCGATCTATTTGTGCCCCGACACGCTTATCCCTGACGGCTGCGTAGCGGAAGCGCAGCGTCTTGCCGAAGATGGTGCCCTTGTCGTGTTGTGCACCGCTATCAGATTCGAGATGGAAGGCATCGAAAGTGAGCTGAAGATGCAAGGATTAATGGAACCAGGCCGGCCTATTACGTTGTCACGTCGCACGGCCGTGGCGATTGGTCTCCGCAATCTTCACTCGGAATCCTGTGCAGGCGAATGGGCGTCACCATATTTTGGAGAACTCAACCCAGCGCATGGGCGTAATCATTTTCCTACATGTTGCTTCTGGCGTGTCCCCAACCAGGAAGGCATCTATATTATCACGCATAATTGGGCACCTTTCATGATCAATTATGCCGAAATGGCAAGACATGATACCGAGACATTCAAGACATTGGCGATTGACGGAGATTATATTCATAGAAATTTTGGTGAGAAGGCTATAGGCAAGGAGATTCGTATCGTCCAAGATTCCGATAGCATGATCTTGATCGGCATGACTCCGCGTGATGAGATGGCCGTCACTCGACGGAACTAGTGGTGGCAGACATTTCCAGGTGTTGGCCAGTGGAGTAAAGGATTCATACTCAATCAAGCGGTATTCGATCGATACACAGATGCTTTGCGTCGCTCGATATATTCAATCGGAGTTCGCTGGCATGTCCGGGACCTTACAAACGATTGGAAGCCGGTGGAGCAACTTGCTCATGCGATCATGACGGAATACATGGCAAGGGATTTCTGCCCCCACAATTTCCGTGAGAGTTTGCGACTCCTCAGTTTGCGACAAATGGTACAAGCCATCTGGGTTGTCCATATATTCAGAGTTGTGCCATTTCTACTTCCCTACACCCGAGTCATCGTGCGCGCCTTATGCGGCGATCGGGTAGCGCTGGCCAGAATTTGGGGTCGAGTTCGGATGACGATGGCGGCTCCTCCGGGATGGAAACGTCTTGCCTCCTATCTGCGGGTCATCGGGCGGGCCATGTGCGGCGATTCGGTGGAACAGGTCCGCATCCGGAACCGATTTCGGTCTATCCGGGCTCGCTCCGTCTCTTACTTTCCTGTCATCGGACGCGCGATGCGTGGCGATCTGGTGGAACGGGACCGCATTCGACGACGTGTGCGGATTATCATTGCGACTTTGACTGGCCGTCCTCGATCAGAAGAGGTTCAGCAGATTGCTTTGTCGATAATCGACAGCGATGTCGGGGAAGTCCCAAAGAGGGCAACTGATCTGGAGCCTAATTCTCGGAGACCAAGATCATGTTCAACCCGCATTGCCGAATCCAACCACGACCGGCAGATCTATCCGCTATAGCGTAAACCATGTCCGGAAGGCCACCCGTACGGGTCATTACAGCCGCGTGGGGCGATAAGTATGTAAGCGATCTCTTGACGCTTACCATACCGGCGCTTCTCGCCCCTGGAAATCTTCCCGCACTTGTCGAGCATTTTGCTTGCACCTTTGTCCTGGTAACCGAAGCAAGGCAGTTCGATCGAATCTCCTCGTCTCCGTCATGGAGGCAGCTCGACAAATTATGTCCGACGGAACTGCTTCCTTTGGACGATCTTATAGCTTGGAAGAACCACTATGGCCTCTCGCTGACTTTTGCACTATATCGAGGATTTGTGTCGCTCGGTAAGCGCATGACAGATATCCATCTTGTATTTGTCAATTCAGATTTCATTCTCGCCGATGGCTCTTACCGATCGCTCGCGACGCGAATATTGGCCGGGGAAAAATTGATCCATGCGCCAAGTTATTGTGTTATCGAACACGAAATCAATAGATTGCTGTGCATGCGGCTGGATACACAAAACGGTGTGTTGAGACTGTCTCCTCGGGAAATGGCGAGTCTGATTCTTGCCCACCGGCATCCTACAATCCGCGCCAAAACGGTCAACCAGCGTCTGTTCAGCATGCGCCGGCAGGAGCAATTCTATTGGCAGGTCGATGATCACACGCTACTGGGTCGACAACTGCCGATTTCCTTAGTGTGCATGAAGCCCGAGCGGGTGATCACAGACCTGCGAACATTTTGGGATTACGGTGTCGTTACGGAATTCTGCCCCTCGACAAAGCCGTGCATTTTGAGTGATTCAGACGACTTTCTGATGCTGGAATTGAGAGAGGCGAGCAGATTTCGAGAGATGTTTCGTCTGGGACGTATGTCGGTCCCTGAAATAGCCGATGATCTTTCCAGCTTCACGACAAAGGACCATCGCGAATCTGGTCGGTTTACACTCGTTCTTCACGACCGCGATCTTCCCGCAACGCTTAATGCTGCGAAGAAGCAGCTGGACAATTTTGTTGATCAGGTCTACGGGAAAATGTCGCTCAAGCCGGTTGACCATAGAAACCACCCGTACTGGCTGTTAAGCTATCCGATCTTCGAGCAAATGCGCACAGAATATTTGAAGAAGAATGGAAGCGACACTTTTTCGTTGCCGAGTCCACCTTCTCTTCATAACGGCGCTCCACTGCCAGAGAGAAAGTCGGGGCCAAGGAACTCCGCGGGGCTCCAGGACAAAGATGGCCCTACATGGTGGACAGCGCCTTTTGTGGAAACTATCAGTGATCTGCCTAGAGCATGCCACAAATATGTGTATGGGCAGGTCCCCCTCGTCAACCCGACCCACCCCTTCCACGGTATTCTCAAGCGTGCGATTAGCGTGGTCGCTACCGCATTAGCTGATCCCGGCCGGCGTGCTCTGTTGGTTGCCGCGCAGCCAGGCCCGGTGTCACAGTTCGCTCAGCTTTATGAAATGAGCAACATGGTTGTGAATGGCCAGAAAGTTCTTTGGCCTGAGTGTCCCTCAGACTGGCTTACGTTTCAGGAGACTGAATTCGACATGGGAGTCAGCTTGAGAAGCGAAGGAAAAGGCATTTTCGACCTCTGTGTTTGTGAACTTGATCTCACTGACTTGCTTCGATTGAAAGAAATCCTTCCACGGATCATGCCGTTGATGAAATCTAAGGGCGTAATTCTCGTGTTCCACTTCAATAAGTTGATGATCGACTTGCGCCCATTCGAAACCAAGCTGATCTATGATTCAACGATGGCTATCGGACAATCCAACATCCACTTTGCTGGGTCGATTTGGACAAAGTGGGCATTGATGCTCTATGACAAAGGTCATAACCTTCGTGAGTATCACGGGTGGGTAGGGACTGTTGCCCTCTTGTTTCTCTCCTTGTTTGCCACGCCGTTATCTCTGATTGGCAATTGGTTGTCTGAGAGGAGGGAACAACAATTTCTCTCTAAGGTCTGCTTGAGCCTAACGATGGAATATCGTCTTTTCTGAGAAGAGAAAAAGATCGGATGGCTAAGTGCGTATGCTCGATGAGGAAGGAAACTTGCCGAAATGAATGATTCTAAATCGCTGTGGCTTGGACTGCGCCATAAACTCAAACAGTATGACGTCCGCCTGGGGAATGCGACGGCGCAGGACTATATCCATGATCCCAAGCATATCGCCTTTGTGGCTTCACGCTACAAATTCGCATCCAAGATGCTGACAGGCCTGGGTCATGTGATCGAGGTAGGCTGTGGTGATGCATTTGGTGCGCCGATTGTCGCGCAGGGTGTAGGCAAACTGATCTGTACAGACATTGATGAAGAGATGCTCAAGGATAACGCGACACGGTGCGCTCCTTTCAAGAACATTAGTTTTGAGTACTTTGATTTCCGCGAAAATTCCTATCCTCATCCCGTTGACGGGATATGTCTGATCGACGTACTCGAACATATCTATCCAAGCGAGGAAGCGAGCTTCCTGGGCAACTTGGGACGAAGTCTAAAAACTCACGGGGTTGCCCTCGTTGGTACTCCGAACATTACCGCCGATCA
>JBQTHT010000092.1:0-3906 GCA_052389595.1 Nitrospiraceae bacterium | reverse complement strand
GACACGCAGGCGGGCGCCGGCGCCAGGGCGGATCAAGCCGTTGTGGCCATCGGTGAAAGGCTCGAATGGGCCGCTGAAGGGATGCAAGACCGTTTTTCGCATGAAGGAAAGATTGGAGACGCAATCGGTAGAATGACGAAGGGGGTGAGAGCGTCCGGACATTATCTGCAGGAACAGGGCATGACCGGCACGATCGAAGATCTGGAAGCGCTGATCCGCCGATATCCACTCCATACGATGCTCGTCGGTATCGGTCTTGGCTATCTCTGCTCACATTTAAAATCCAGGTGATTGTCATGAAGCCTTCTCTCATGCCGGCCAAGCCCAGTTTTACTTCGTTGGTGGAAGGGTTGCTGTTCGACTGTCGTACGTTGATCAGCCAGGAATTCAATTTGGCGCTTCGCGAGCTTTTACAGCACCTGAAGACAATCGGCTCGGCCGCGCTGTCTGTGAGCATCGGTCTGGGGTTGAGCGTGATCGGCTGCATGTTGCTTGTGGTGATGCTCGTCCATTTGTTGGAAGCCGTCACCCATTGGCCGCTCTGGCTCTGTTACGGCCTGATCGGCGGCCTTTCAATCGCGGCCGGCCTTGGTCTTTTCTTTAAAGCCAAACAATCGGCATCCGAGATTCGCGTCGTGCCGCAGCAGACCGTGCAAACTTTAAAGGAGAGCACCCATGGATAAAGGATCGCCTGACCTCCGGCAAGACATAAGAGATATCCATACCACCCGCACCGCGATTGCTCGGAAACTTGAAGCATTGGAGGACCATATTCAGGAGTCCGTCGAAGACGCCAGGTCCACCGTGGTTGGTCTTGTCGATCACGCTAAGAATGCCGCGGATCAAATTCTCGATAAGACCAAGTACACATTCGATCCCATCCGGCACATTAACCGCCATCCGTGGTTGATGTTCGGAGGGGCGTTGATGCTTGGCTATGTGGTGGCACGCCTCGAATCCAAACGTTTTTCTTCCGGCGTATACCCGTACTATCCTCCCGATGTTCAGCACGACAAGACGTCCACCATGCCGACACCGACGTCGGCGACATCCTCATCCGCACGACCTGTTTGGGCGGGCCTCACCGACCAGATATCTGCAGAGATTGAGCACGGCAAAGCGGTGCTCATAGACGTGGGCCGCACATTTGTACATGAATTTTTCTCGGCGGCATTGATGTCGCTTAACCAGGCATTCGGAAAGAGGAGTGGAGAAGGAAGCCGAAGATCGCCTGATCGAATGATATAGCGCAATCCGCTCAAGTCATCGCTTCCAGTCAAAACAAGTCGACGTTCTTCGATGATACGATCCACATGAATATTGTTCACATGAATACTTTGGATACCCTGGGAGGCGCCGCCCTCGCTATGCACCGGCTGCATGAAGGGCTTCGACAACTGGGACACCAGTCACACCTCCTGGTCGGTTTTCAAACCACGCCGGACCCCGAGGTGGACACGATTGACAAGCAAGCACGGCCCTTTCGTACATTCACTGATAAGGTCGTGGATCGTCTCGCAACCCAATTAGAGACTCGCTGGGGGACAAACGCATGGTCGCACCGCAACTCTTTTCACATCTTCGAAACCCCTGCGTTCAAACAAGCCGATATTATCCATTTACATAATCTGCATGGTGGATACTTCAATTTTCGCGCCCTTCCTGAGATGGCCCGACGTAAACCCATGGTATGGACTCTTCATGATATGTGGGCCCTCACCGGGCACTGTGCCTATTCGTATGACTGCGAACGCTGGAGAAGCGGATGCTATGACTGTCCTCTTTTAAAAGAACCGGGTCGGCAATATGTGGAACCCCCTCCGATTTCTATCGACAACACCCGCTCGGAATGGATCGCCAAACAAGCGACATACGAACGCACACCGGCCCATATCGTCGCTCCTTCAGAGTGGCTGCGTAAGTTGGCGGATCAGAGCCTGTTGGATCGACCATGGACAACTCATACCATATCCTATGGCCTAGACCTGGAGCTTTTTCATCCGCTCCCTTCGAAGGCCGCCAGGATGTCCATGCAACTTCCGGATGATAAGTCGATTTTGTTTTTCTCAGCCGATTCTGTTCAGAATACGCGTAAGGGCTTCTCATACCTCTGCGAGGCCTTAAACCATTTGGAAAATCCCTCATCCTACTTGCTCCTGGTCAGTGGTCATCAACCCCTTCCACGATTGCCTGCCCAACGGTTTCAAGTTCGGCATGTCGGTTTTCTCAAAGATACAGCGCTGCAGCGACTGGCTTTCACAGCGGCCGACGTGTTCCTCTTCCCCAGCCTTGCGGATAACCAGCCATTGTCCGTGATTGAGGCGTTAGCCTGCGGGAAACCGGTTGTGTGCTTCGACGTCGGCGGTGTACCCGAAATGATTCAACACATGAAAACAGGATATGTGGCTCGATATAAGGATACGGACGACTTCGCGCGAGGAATCGCGCTTATCGCTAAAGATCAGATGTTGCGAACACGCATGGCTGAGCGGTGTCGGCAAGCGGCCGAGTCTAAACATTCCCTGCACCGCCAAACGCAACGATATGTGGAGGTGTATGCTCAGGCCATGAGAGACAAACAGATCAACCGGCATGGTCTATCAAAGGATGGCAACAAGACGTTATCCGCTGAATCGAGATCTCGAGGGCGAGCCATGAATAGCTAGGGTTACGGTGTCCGTTCTGGACGCTTATAATAAAGAACACCACTACATTCTTCTCAATCCACACCTCTCTGTTTCCAGGTACCAACTTGATGCATAGTCCGGTTGTGAGCGTCGTCATTATTTTTCTGAACGAAGAGCGCTTTCTTCAGGACGCCATAGAAAGCGTTTTGTCCCAATCATATACAGACTGGGAATTGCTGCTGATCAACGACGGTTCATCGGACAACAGCAGCGTGATTGCAACAGACTGTGCCCATCGCTTTCCAGAACAAGTTCGGTATTACGAGCATGCGGGAGGGGAGAACCGTGGGATGAGCGCGTCCCGAAATTATGGGGTCAACTTAGCGCGAGGTTATTATGTCGGCTTTCTGGACGCCGATGATGTGTGGATGCCGGAGGCTTTGGAGCGGCAGGTCCACATACTGAACAGCGAACCCGAGGCCGGGATGGTCTGCGGACCGCAACAGTGGTGGTATAGCTGGACCGGCGATCCTGCGGATTGCCAACGGGATTTTGTTCATCACCTCGGTGTGGACTCCGACGCCTGCATTCCTCCCCCTGGGTTGCTGCCCGTCTTTTTGACCCATGAAGCTCAACTTCCTTCTCGCTGCCTCATTCGGCGCCACGTGATCGCCGATGTCGGCGGCTTTGAGGAGTCATTCCGATCGATGTATGAAGACCAAGCCTTCCTGGTCAAGCTCTGCCTAAAATGGCCGGTTTACGTTTCCAGGCATTGTTGGTATCGATGGCGCAAACACCCGGATTCCTGCTGCGCCAAGGCGGTGACGGCGGGCCAACATTCGTCGTCGCGTCTTAAGTTTTTAGAATGGGTGGAGTCCTATCTTTCACATAAACGTGTGACGCATCGATCCGTCTGGAAAGCGCTTCGAAGAGCGTTAGAGCCGTACCGACACCCCAGCCGCTATCATCTCCGGCAGAGGCTTTATTCATTGGCGGCTCGCTGTGAGCATCGTCTCGTCGCCGTTGCAGCGAACAGCTTGCCGGCTCCAGTCCGTCAGTGGTTGAAGCCGAAACTGGCTTCGATCGCCTCTTTCTGGTTTCGTCAAAGAGAGATTTAGCCGTTATGGAAGCCGCGTGGGGAAACTGAAGAGTCTGGCAGCCGCACGTTATAGGGTTCGCCATGGTTCATATGGAGAAATTCATCGATGAAATCCTTTATGAGCGTGTCGTGCTCACCCCGAAGATCGGTCTCGGTTTCATCATCTTGTTAGCCTTTTGG
>JBQTHT010000091.1:0-5921 GCA_052389595.1 Nitrospiraceae bacterium | reverse complement strand
GTGCGGACTCGGAACGAAGGATCCTCCTGCGCTAACTTCTGCAAGGAAAAGCCGAGCTTTTCTTGATCCTGCTTTGTTTTGGGCTCGATGGCCATCGCAATAACCGGCTCAGGGAACTTCATGACCTCAAGAAGAACCGTATTTTTTTCTTCGGACAAGGTGTCGCCTGTGGTCGCCCCTTTTAAACCGACCGCGGCAACGATATCGCCCGCATAGACCACGTCGATGTCCTCTCGCTTATTCGCATGCATTTTGAGCAGCCGCCCAATGCGCTCCTTGACGCCCTTCGTGACATTGAGAACCGTTGACCCGGTCTTTAGCGTGCCCGAATACACTCGGAAATATGTGAGTTGTCCGGCAAACGGATCCGTCATGATCTTGAACGCGAGGGCCGCAAAGGGATCCGCGTCGCTCGCGCGGCGCTGAACTTCCTTATTCGTCGCCGGATCAATTCCCACGACAGGAGGAATATCAAGAGGGGAGGGAAGATAATCCACCACTCCGTCCAAAAGCTGCTGCACACCCTTGTTCTTAAACGCCGATCCACAGAGCACCGGTATAATTTTTATGGCAATGGCCCCGGCGCGAACCGCTCGACGGACCTCGTCTTCGCTCAGCGATTGTCCGTTCAGATATTTTTCCAGTACTTGTTCGTCGAATTCCGCCACGCCTTCGAGCATCTTCTCGCGATACTCCTTGGCTTGATTCAGCATATCCGCAGGAATCTCTTCAATCCTGTATTTGGCCCCCAAGGTCTCATCGTCGTAGAAATAGGCTTTCATGGAAACCAAATCTACCGAGCCGCGAAACTCCGCTTCCCGACCAATCGGAATTTGAATGGGCACGGGATGCGCACCCAGTCGATCGACAATCGTTTGCACGCTGGTATAAAAATCCGCGCCGATCCGATCCATCTTATTCATGAATGCAATGCGCGGCACTCGATACTTGTCGGCCTGCCGCCAGACCGTTTCGGACTGCGGCTCGACGCCTTGCACGGAATCGAACACCGCCACCGCTCCGTCAAGCACTCGCAACGACCGCTCGACCTCGATCGTAAAATCGACGTGACCCGGCGTATCGATAATGTTGATACGATGATCCCGCCAAAAACACGTGGTCGCTGCGGACGTAATAGTAATACCCCGCTCGCGCTCCTGTTCCATCCAGTCCATCGTGGCGGCGCCTTCATGGACTTCACCCATTCGGTGCGACACGCCGGTGTAGTACAGAATACGCTCGGTCGTCGTCGTCTTCCCGGCATCGATATGAGCCATAATGCCGATATTACGAGTTCGTTCTAATGGTGCTTGCCTGGCCAAATCCTATCCTCTAAAAACAACGGTGCTGCAGTGGGGACGCGAAAAAATACTGCGACACAGGGGAACCCGCCTGCGGATCGCAGCACGGCCCAACTGCAGCACAGACTGATTTACCAGCGATAATGGGCAAAGGCTTTGTTCGCCTCAGCCATCCGATGCACGTCCTCCCGTTTCTTGACCGATGCCCCCGTATTGTTCGAGGCATCCAATAACTCGGCCGCTAACTTGTCCGGCATGCTCTTCCCACCGCGCGTCTTGGCGTATTCCGAAATCCAACGCAAGGCGAGCGACAAGCGGCGAGTCGGCCGGATTTCCACCGGCACTTGATACGACGCGCCACCGACCCGTCGGGACTTCACCTCCACGACCGGCTTCACATTGTCAATGGCCGTGCGAAATACTTTCAACGGATCACTATTGATTTTTTCCTGGATGAGATCGAAGGCCCCGTAGCACACTCGTTCGGCGGTGCTCTTCTTTCCACCGCTCATCAGGATGTTGATAAACTTCCCTACGAGCCGATCTCGATAGCGAGCATCCGGCAGGGTCTCTCGGTGTCCGATAAATCTACTTCGTGGCATAGTTGAATAACTTTTTGATGTGGTGATTTAGTGATTCGCTGAAGAATCGATGGGCTAACACATCACCGGATCACCGACTCAACAAATCGGGATTTTTTATTTGGGTCGCTTTGCCCCATACTTCGAGCGCCCCTTCTTTCGGTCCGTCACCCCAACCGCATCCAACGCTCCTCGTACGATGTGGTAACGAACGCCCGGCAAGTCCTTCACGCGTCCGCCTCGGACGAGGACGATGGAATGTTCCTGCAGATTATGGCCAACACCGGGAATATACGTTGTGACTTCCATTCCATTCGTGAGACGCACTCTCGCGACCTTTCGCAACGCGGAGTTTGGTTTCTTCGGAGTGGAGGTATAGACCCGGAGACAGACGCCTCGTTTTTGAGGGCACTCCTTCAGCGCAGGACTTTTTGTTTTTCCTTTCGCAAGGGACCGCCCTTTTCGCACCAGCTGATTGATCGTTGGCATCGTTACTCGTTTCTCATCGACAGAATCAGGCTCTTGCACGCATCGTCATGACCAAAGCCGCCGGATTATAGTGACGTAATGTCTCACTGTCAAGATGCGTGCTCGGCTTTCTGCTCACGTTCGCACGCTGTCGCCTGATGGGGCACCCCCCTCTTGCCCGATCGCCACAGGTTCTCCGGTAAGGCCCTGTGGAGTCGGCTCCGGCTTGGCGCTGATGACGAATGTATCGCGATATTCTTCGAACCCGGAACCCGCAGGAATGAGTCGGCCGACGATCACGTTTTCTTTCAATCCCAGCAGATTGTCCTCGCGTCCATTGATCGCCGCCTCCGTGAGGACTCGCGTTGTCTCCTGGAACGACGCCGCCGAGATAAAACTGTCGGTGGTCAGCGCGGCCTTTGTAATACCGAGAAGAACCGGCTTACCGAGCGCCAGCCGTCCACCGCTCTTCGCCACCCGTTCGTTCTCGCCCTCAAAGACAAATTTACTCACCTGACTTCCCGGCAAGAACTCTGTGTCGCCGGGATCTTCGAGACGCACTTTGCGCTGCATCTGCCTGACGATGATCTCAATATGTTTGTCGTTGATGGAGACGCCTTGAAGCCGATACACATCCTGCACTTCATCCACCAGGTACTTCTGCAATTCCTTCGGACCCAACACATCCAGAATGTCATGCGGATTGGCAGAGCCATCCATTAATGGCTCTCCCGCCCGAACCCAATCACCTTCATGCACATTGACGTGCTTCCCCTTGGGAATGAAATATTCCTTCACGTCACCCACTTTGTTGTCGACCAGCACTTTCCGCATGCCTTTCACGAAACCGCCATAGGATATTTCGCCGTCGATTTCACTGATCACCGCTTGCTCCTTGGGCTTCCTGGCCTCAAACAGCTCCGCGACGCGAGGCAACCCTCCGGTGATATCCTTGGTCTTCGTCGTTTCACGAGGAATCTTCGCCAGCACGTCACCGGGATGCACGGACGCGCCTTTCTCAACAAGAATGTGCGCCCCGACAGGAAGAAGGTAGCGAGCAGCGCTGACTGCGCTGGACACCTTGGTCGTTTTCCCTCCTTCGTCCTTAATGGAAATGCGCGGTCGGAGTGTGGCGCCGGTTTGCTCGATGACGACTTTCCGGGACAGCCCGGTGACCTCATCGAACTCTTCCTTCATCGTCACGCCTTCGAGAATGTCGCCATAAGCGATTTTCCCTCCCACCTCCGTCAGGATCAGGAGCGAATAGGGGTCCCACTCAACCAACCGCTGTCCCAAGGCGACCCGATCACCGTCCTTCATCTTGATTTTCGCGCCATACATAACCGGATACTTTTCTCGCTCGCGCCCTGTCTCATCTACGATGGCGATCTTCGCATTGCGATTCATCACCACCCACTCGCCTTCCTTGTTCTTCACCGCAATGCCGTTGTTGTGAATATCCGCATTCTTCTTCGCGTCAAAGCTGAGAAACCTCACGGCCCCGGCGTGTTTCGCCTCAAGCACCGTCTGCTCGACCACTTTGCTGGCCGTTCCGCCGATATGGAAAGTTCTCATCGTGAGCTGCGTTCCCGGCTCACCGATGGATTGCGCGGCAATGACGCCCACCGGCTCTCCCCTTTCCACTAATCGGCCACGAGCAAGATCTCGGCCATAACAGCTCCGGCACACACCTCGCCGAGATTGACAGGTCAGCACCGATCGGATCTTCACCCGATCGACGCCGGCCTCCACCACGCTCTTGGTCCGCTCTTCATCGATCTCTTCATTGAACTTGACGATGATTTCTCCCGTTACCGGATCGCGGATGTCATCCGCGGCATGTCGACCCAGAATCCGCTCTTCAATCGGCTGGATCACTTCGCCCCCTTCAACCAACGCGGTGACGATGATGCCGTCGGTCGTCCCGCAGTCCTCTTCCGAGACAATCACGTCTTGAGCAATATCGACCAGCCGACGCGTGAGATAGCCGGAGTTCGCCGTCTTGAGCGCGGTATCTGCTAATCCTTTGCGGGCGCCGTGAGTGGAGATGAAGTACTGCAATACCGTCAAGCCCTCGCGGAAGTTGGCGGTAATCGGCGTCTCGATGATCTCCCCGGACGGCTTCGCCATCAACCCTCGCATCCCGCCTAACTGCCGGATCTGTTGAGAGCTGCCTCGGGCCCCGGAATCCGCCATCATGAAGATAGGATTGAACGCCTCGTGCGCCTTAGGATCGCCGCTGCTCAGTTCTTTCATCATTTCATTGGCCACCTGCTCCGTCACATGCGCCCAGATGTCGATGACTTTGTTGTAGCGCTCGCCATTGGTGATCAGACCCTCCGAGTACTGCCTGGCGATTTCATTGACTTCACGCTGAGCCTTGCCGATCAATTCTTCCTTCTTTGTCGGAATGTGCATGTTATCGATACAGATCGACACACCGGCTCTCGTCGCATAGTGAAATCCGATGTTCTTGATCTTATCCAAGAACACCACGGTATCTCGATGGCCAGCCTGGCGATAGACGGAGTCGATCAGCTTCGACATCTCTTTCTTGGTCATCAGTTGGTTCGCTTGCTGGAATGGAATGGACGGCGGCAGGATTTCTCCGAGCAACACACGCCCGACCGTCGTCTGGACGAGGGCCCCGGCAATGCGCACCTTGATCCGCGCGTGCTCCGTTACTTCGTCCGCGTCATAGGCAATACGCACTTCTTCGGGAGAGCCGAAGATTTTGCCGTCGCCCTTCGCTCCGGTCCGCTCCTTGGTCAACCAGTAGCAACCCAACACCATGTCCTGAGAGGGCACGGCAATCGGCTTGCCGTTGGCAGGAGATAGGATATTGTTGATCGACATCATCAGCACTCTCGCTTCAACCTGTGCCTCGACGGATAACGGAATATGGACGGCCATCTGATCACCGTCAAAGTCCGCATTAAACGCTGCGCAGACGAGGGGATGCAGCCGAATCGCCTTTCCTTCCACCAAGACCGGATCAAAGGCCTGAATGCCGAGCCGGTGGAGAGTCGGTGCGCGGTTGAGGAGAACAGGATGTTCGCGGATGACTTCATCAAGCACATCCCACACTTCCGGCCGCTCCTTCTCCACCAACCGCTTGGCGCTCTTAATCGTCGTCGCGGCGCCGCGTTCTTCCAGTTTGTGAAAAATGAACGGTTTGAACAGCTCCAGCGCCATCTTCTTGGGAATACCGCACTGATGGAGACGCAGCTCCGGCCCGACGACGATGACCGTTCGCCCGGAGTAGTCGACGCGCTTCCCGAGCAGATTCTGCCGGAAGCGGCCCTGCTTGCCCTTCAACATGTCGCTCAAAGACTTCAGCGGGCGCTTGTTGGGTCCGCGAATCGCTCGACCCCGACGTCCGTTGTCAAACAAGGCGTCCACGGCTTCCTGCAGCATCCGCATTTCATTCCGGATGATCACGCCCGGCGCCTTGAGCTCGATAAGCCGCTTGAGTCGGTTATTGCGGTTGATAACGCGCCGATACAGATCGTTAAGATCGGAGGTGGCGAACCGCCCCCCATCCAGCGGCACAAGCGGCCTGAGTTCCGGC
>JBQTHT010000090.1:0-38135 GCA_052389595.1 Nitrospiraceae bacterium | reverse complement strand
CGATGGTCCCGGCATCGAAAAGGAACTGGAACGGGCCAAAGCGGAACGAGAGCGACTGAACTAGGAGAGGTGATTGGTGACTGGTCATTGGTGCTTTGAGAAGCCTTAAGACTCTGGTCCCAAGAATCACTCATCACTTCATCACCAATCACTCACCATATACATGGCTTCATTGACCATTACTCCCGGACGTCCGTTGAAGGGAACACTGTCAGTTCCGGGCGATAAGTCCGTGACGCACCGCGCCATCATCTTGACTGCCCTCGCCGACGGCCTGAGCACGATCAAGAGTTATTGCCGTGGTGAAGATTGCCTGAATACAATGCGCGCCTTTCAAGGGCTGGGTATTCGCATCGATGAATCGGCGGACCAATTGCGCGTGCATGGGAAAGGCATGTGGAGCCTAACGGAACCGGAAGGCCCTCTTGATTGCGGGAATTCAGGAACGGGGATTCGCCTGCTCACTGGCCTGCTCGCAGGACAGGATTTTTTTACTGTCCTGACCGGAGACGATTCGATCAGACGACGACCGATGGGGCGCGTGGTGAAGCCGTTGCGGGAAATGGGGGCGGCGATCGCCGGCCGAAAAGGCGGCGAGCTCGCGCCGTTGGCCCTCACCGGCAGTCGGTTGCGTGGTATCTCATATCGTTCGCCCGTTTCCAGCGCACAAGTTAAATCAGCGCTACTCTTCGCCGCACTCTATGCGGATGGCACGACACAACTCACGGAGCCCAGCCTGTCCAGAGATCATACCGAACGTCTCTTTCGATTTTTCGGCATTCCTCTGCAGAGACGAGAATCGACGATTGTCCTCGAGGGTCGACCGTCGGTTGGATGGAGCGCGGTCAAAGAACTGGTGGTCCCAGGCGATCTGTCGGCCGCCGCCTTCTTTCTGGTCGGCGCGGCGATTGTGCCCGACTCGGATGTGACGGTGCTCGGTGTCGGGATCAATCCCACCCGAATCGGGGTCCTCAATGTCCTGACGCAAATGGGAGCTCATATTCAGGTGATGAATCGTCGGGAAGAGGCGGGTGAACCGGTCGCCGATGTTCGAGTGCAATCCGCGCCGCTGCAGGGTGCGCGGATTGGGGCCGAGCTGATTCCTCAGACGATTGATGAATTCCCGATTCTCTGCGTGGCGGCCGCGGTGGCGGAGGGAGAGACGATTCTGACAGGGGCTGAAGAGCTGCGTGTGAAGGAAAGCGATCGGATCGCGACCATGGCGTCTGAACTGAAGACGATGGGAGCAAGAATCGCCGAAAAGCCCGATGGCATGATCATCCAGGGTCTCGGCCGCAAGCACGCGAACGGCGTGCTGCGGGGCGCGGCCTGTGGCAGTCATGGTGACCATCGTGTTGCGATGTCGCTCGCCATGGCAGGGCTAGTCGCCAATTCACAAACGGTCATTGATGATACAGGCTGCATTGAAACTTCGTTCCCGAATTTCGAACGCAAGCTTTTGGAATTGTTGACCGAGCATGGTTGAGGACTATCATGCCAACCCATCGGAAGACAGGCGACCACCAGCGAGGAGAGAGCCGGCGCCGTCTCACTATCGCCATTGACGGGCCCACGGGAGTCGGCAAGAGTACGGTCGCACGGCTCCTTGCGCTTCGTCTCGGATACATATATCTCGACACCGGAGCGTTATACCGAGCGATCGCGTGGAAGGTCCGAGCGGCTGGTGTCGATCAGACTGATGCGACGGCAGTCGCTCGGCTGTTACCGGTGACCACAATTGAAATGGACTTTCTTCAGGAACGGACACGGGTTCTCGTTGATGGACAAGACATCACCCACGAGTTGCGAATTCCCGAGGTCACTGCCGCCGCCTCGGTGATCTCTGTCATTCCTGCCGTGCGGGAATGGCTATTGCCCGTTCAGCGAAGAATCGGAGGCTGCAGCGCCGTGGTAGCGGAAGGTCGGGATATCGGGACCAAGGTATTTCCGGAAGCGGATGTGAAGTTTTTCCTGGAAGCTGACGCGGAAGTCCGGGCAGCTCGGCGTCACCGCGAACTGGTGGCAGCCGGACATAGTGCCCTTCTTGAAGATACCCGGCAACACCTTTCGGGACGCGATACGCGCGACAGAACCCGTCAGATCGACCCCCTGGTCCCTGCATCGGACGCCTGTCTTCTCGACACGTCGTCACTGGACGCAAATCAGGTGGTGGAGCAGATGATGGCCGTAATCGCGGCGAAGTTGTGACCGCATTCGGTTACGGCGTGCTCAAGGTCCTGTTCCGCTTGATCGGCCGGTTGTGTTTTCGGTATCAGGCGATGGGGAGCGAACATATACCGCCGCAGGGCGGGGTGCTGGTCGCCGCGAATCACGCCAGCTATTTGGACATCCCCCTCTTGGGTTGCGGCATCCCCAGGCGGGTCTGGTTTTTGGGGCGTCATGACTTGTTTCCCGTCCCTGTTCTGAATAGAATCCTCCAGGCTCTTGGCTGGATTCCTATGAAGCAGGGCCGATTGGACAGAGGCGCATTCGGGAAGGCGGTCGGGCTCCTCAGGACCGGACAAGCGGTGGCCATTTTCCCGGAGGGAAGCCGGACCATGACGGGGCACCTGCGCCATGGAAAACCAGGGATCGGAGTCATCGTGTCGCAAGCTCAGTGCCCAATCGTTCCCGCCTTCATCAAGGGGACGTTTGATGTGTTACCGCCTGGATCACGGTGGCCTCGTTTTCAACGGGTGACGGTTGTTTATGGACAGCCGCTCGACTTCACGGCTGAGGCAACTACCCATACGGGAAAAACGTTCTATCAACTCGTGAGCCGAACGGTGATGGAGAAGATCGCCGAACTGGGCAAGGTGGCGTCGCCGACTGCACGCGATGCCGTTCTCGATTCAAGCGGCTCTCATGCCGGATCTCCGGCCGTGGACCCTTACCGCGCTGAGTAAGGTGTCCGCTCTTTATACACTCTCAGCAACCGACGATGGTCGGAGCACATAGGAAACTCGCATGAATATCGTGTCAACGCAAAAAGGTCAGCAACTGGATCGCACCGCGCTCGCAGCTCTCTACGAGGAAACCTTCCGTAATTTCGAGGAAGGCACCATTATTGAGGGATGTGTGGTGGCGCTTGGCAAAGACAAGGTCGTGGTGGATATCGGCTATAAGTCGGAGGGTATGATCTCCATCGATCAATTCTCCAACGAGGAGATGCACAATCTGAAGATCGGGGATCGCCTCCAGGTCTACATCGAAGAATGTGAGGATGCCGAAGGCAATCTGGTTCTCTCGAAAGAAAAAGCGGACAAGATGAAGATCTGGGAGGAACTGGAACAGCTCCACAAGGAAGAGAAAAGTGTGGAAGGGAAGATCATTTCTCGGATCAAGGGCGGTATGATGGTCGATATCGGCGTCAAAGCGTTCCTGCCGGGATCACAAATTGACCTGCATCCCGTCCGTGACCTTGATGGGTTGGTCGGGAGAACCTTCCCCCTAAAAATTATCAAACTCAACCATCGCCGCGGGAATGTCGTGGTGTCCCGTCGCGTCTTGCTGGAGGAGACGCGCGATAAGAAACGGAAGACGACCCTGTCTACCCTGAAAGAAGGTCAACTGATTCAAGGGACCGTCAAGAACATTACCGATTATGGCGCATTTATCGACCTCGGCGGCATCGACGGGTTGCTCCATATCACCGATATGTCGTGGGGACGTGTCGGCCATCCCTCCGAATTGTTTGTCGTCGGTGATAAAGTAGAAGTCTCCGTCCTGAAATATGACCGCGAAACGGGCCGAATTTCCCTCGGCCTGAAACAAAAAAGCGCCGACCCGTGGACCAATGTAGCGTCCAAATATCCTATCGGCACTCGCGTGCGTGGACGCGTCGTGAGCTTGACCGACTACGGGGCGTTTGTGGAGTTAGAGCCGGGAGTCGAAGGGTTGGTGCATGTCTCGGAAATGTCTTGGACGCATGAAGTGCGGCATCCTTCGCGCGTCGTTTCCGTGGGGGATCAGGTGGAAGCGGCGGTGCTGAATGTCGATCCGGCAAACCGGAAGATTTCGTTGGGCATGAAACAAACGGCGCCCAATCCCTGGGATATGGTCGAGACGAAATATCCCTCCGGCGCCCGCATCGAAGGAAAGGTCAAGAGCTTGACGGACTTCGGCGCGTTTATCGGCCTCGAAGAAGGCATCGACGGCTTGATTCATATCTCCGATATGTCCTGGACCAAGCATGTCAAGCACCCGTCCGAAATATTCAAGAAAGGTCAGAAGGTAGACGCGGTGGTCCTCAGAATCGACAAAGAAAAAGAGCGGCTGTCATTGGGCTATAAACAGCTCACACGCGATCCGTGGGAGGATGAGATTCCCTCTCGGTATCGAGTCGGTGACTCAACCGCTGGGAAGGTCACGAAAGTCGCCGACTTCGGTATTTTTGTAGAGCTTGACGGCGGTGTCGAAGGGCTGATCCATATCAGCGAAGTGGGCTTGGAGCCCCAGGCAAAAATGGAAGAGCGGTTCAAACTCCAAGACGAAGTTTCCGCCAAGATCATCAAGGTCGACCGCGAGGAGCGAAAAATCGCCCTGAGCCTTCGCGACCATCAGCTCGATACCGAGCGGCGACAGGTGGACGACTATCATGCGTCGCAGGGAGCGGTGGATCAAAGTTTGGGACGGGTTGCCCAAAAAGGTCGGAAGCAAGATCCCGCAGATAGCGAAGGCAATTGAGCGCGCCGCTCGCCCGCGATGCGCGTGTTAAGAACAGGGTGACATGATGGCGGAAGAGATCGTTCAGAGTCCATCGAAGCGAAAGCGCTGGCGGCTCCTGCTCTGGATCGTCGGGATCGGCATCGCCTTGACTCTTCTTAGCAACCTATTGTTCTCGGACTTTGATTTGTCGTTGGAGGACCGGGTGGCGCTCATCAGGGTTGAAGGGGTGATCCTGGATGCCCAGTCGACCGTGAGCGAACTCAAGAAGTTCGGTGACAACCCCACCGTCAAAGCCATTGTGCTCCGCATCGACAGTCCCGGCGGAGGAGTCGTTCCTTCTCAGGAAATTCACGATGCCGTCAAACGCGTCCGCAGCAAGAGCAACAAGGCGGTGGTCGCTTCGATGGGAACGGTGGCGGCCTCGGGAGGGTACTACATCGCGGCGGCCACCGACCGCATCATCGCCAATCCCGGCACTCTGACTGGCAGCATCGGTGTAATCATGGAAACGGCAAACGTCGAAGGATTGTTGAAAAAAATCGGCGTCGAAGGAATCGTGGTAAAAAGCGGACGATTCAAGGACGTGGGGTCTCCGCTCCGTAAGATGAACGATGACGATCGCCTGCTGCTGCAATCCGTGATGGATGATGTGCATCAGCAATTCATTCAAGCGGTGGCTGAAGGTCGCGCGCTGGATATCGCGGATGTACAATTGTTGGCCGATGGGCGCATCTTTACCGGCCGGCAAGCCAAAGAGGCGAAGTTGGTGGACGAGCTTGGAGACCTGGATGATGCCATTCGGCTTGCGGCTGATTTGGCGGGGATCGAAGGTGAACCCAAAGTTGTGGAACCTCGAAAACGCTTCTCGATTCGCGACATCATTGAATCGCAGTTGCACGGCCTCCTGCCGAAATTCGATCTGCCGAGTGGTGTGAGCTTGAAGTATCTCATGGCTTTCTAACGCCTTGCCGCGTTCGGGAGGACCGTGGACGACTAGACTGAAGTGCGCTGGGGGAAACCGCTGAGCGGAGGGAGCGCTAATGACCAAAGCACAGATTATTGAGCGGGTGTCCGAACAGATCACCACGTTGACCAAACGGCAAGCGGAGATTGTGGTGAACACGATCTTCGACAGCATCCGCGATTCGTTGAGAAGCGGCGATAAGACTGAAATTCGAGGGTTCGGCAGCTTCCGTCTTCGCGCCCGTCGCATGAAGGAGGGGCGCAATCCCAAAACCGGCGCGACGGTGGCGGTTCCCGCCAAGAAAGTCCCGTTCTTCAAAGCGGGCAAGGAACTGAAGGAAATGCTCAACAAGTAACCGTTCTCGGATATGGTTGCGTAATGGGATTGTTTGACGCAAAAGACGTAGAAGTCGAGGCATCCGATATCCGATGGAGCACAGAGGCGCTCAAGCGGATGGAGCGGGCGCCTGTCTTTTTGCGAGGCATGGTCCGGCGATTGGCGGAAAAAAAGGCGCGTGAATTGGGATATCCCGAAATCACGGCAGACATCCTCGATCAATTCAAAGGACAAATGATGGGCCGAATGGGCGGCGAGGCAGGGATGACCGCCGCGGTGCAGCAAATGGAAAAGGGGCAACTTCCCTGGACCGCGGCGGCCAAGGAACGTCTCGAGGGGGTCCCCGAATTCATGCGCCATATGATCAAACAAATCGCCGAGGAACTCGCCGTTGAGCGCGGCCATCTCGAAGTCAACGTGGAGTTGTTCGAAAAAGTGGAGGCGCTGGGCGAGATTCGAGAACAAGAAGGACCTCCGATGGAATGGAGCGAGGCCGCCGCCGCCCGCCTCCAACAGAAGATTAAAGAAGCGCCACCGATCGCTATGGAATTCGTCACGGACATGCTCAAACGAGATACCGAGGACTTGGCCAGAGAGAAGGGGTTGACCCGGATCGACGAAACGGCCCTGGTCCAACTGTGGGACGCTCCCTTGGAGCGTGTCGCGTGGACGGACGAGGCGTGGAAGCGGCTTCAGACTTCGCCCGATTTCGTGCGCAGCGGCATTCGAAAAGCCGCCGAACGTCGCGCGCGGAAGATGGGCCTCACCGAGATTGATTCAGACCACCTCACGAAGTTTCGGAACGAAGCCATGATGAAGGCGGTGAAACGCATCCGGTCGTTCGGCTATCGTGAGCTCACTTTTGATGCTTTCGAATCCGCTTTGCAAAAAACCAAACGGCTTCAGGGAAACGACCAGGCCGAGAAGCGCTTGCAAGAGATTCGGGAACATTTCAACGATCCGGATACAAAGAAACCTGAAGGAGGAACTCTTGGAGCCGAGTTAATGGATCGATTTCGTCAGTATCTCAAAGGAGAAGGATCGTTGTAGCCTGCACCCGTCCTTGCCGGTTATCCTACCTGCGTCTCGCACGTCCCACAGTCAGATTCCACACAGGAGCGCACCGACCCAATGGAAAGGTCAGGGCGGCGTTCGGCGGTGAGGAGTTGAGAAGTCAGTGGCTAATGATTTGTTGGGGCCAGAACTTATGGCGGATTTGCGGCAGTGGGACGTTCTCAAGATTGGGAAGATCGTACAAACAGCGGTCAATCGTCTCCACTTCTTGATGGGTCAATTCCAACATCACCGTTTTTTTCCAGAATTGGTCGAGCGTGAAATAATCACTCACTTGCGGCTTCTCCGCGACCAACGCCTGCATCTTCTTGAAGCCGTCGGTATCAACACCGGGAACTCGTCCGTGGTTTTTGTCGATGCACCACTTGAGGACTTCGGCAACACCGTACATGCTCAACTCGATCTTCATCTTCTCGCTCATATCCGTCCTCCTCTGTGTCGCGCATCATAACGCACATCAAGAGCATTTTTCAAAGGGTTCGGAACAGGGATTAATGCCGGTCACCCTGGTGATCAGTGGACCGATATGCGGACGATGATCTGATGCTCATTGCGGAGATAAAGCACACCTCTGTATACTCCGCCATCTGCGCATCCGCATGATTCAAGAGGCTTTTGATGGAGTGGCCATGGGGTTCAGTCTAATCAGCCGTCCCGGTATGGTCTTGTCTGTGGCAGGCGGATTGGCGCTTCTGGCCTGTGTGTGGGGAGTCGGTGGATGCTCGAAGAAGGATCCCTTCGTTCCACCGGACTTGTTCTATTTGTTCGCCAGTTACCCGGTCGGAAAGAACCCCACGTCGGTGACCGCCGCCGACTTGAATGGTGACGGCTTGACCGATTTGGTCACCACCAACATCGGGAATAATACATTGTCGGTGTTGTTTGGGAACGGCGACGGGACATTTAAGGATCATGTGCAAATGCCGGTCTGCAAGGAGCCTCGCTCCCTTGCCTTGGCTGATTTCAACCGCGATGGATATTCCGACGTCGCATTGGCTTGTTCCGGTAGCGATCAGGTGGATATTCTTTTGGGACGCCCGGGAGGGACGTTTCAAGAGCGGTGGCAGTATGCCGTGCATCGAACACCCGTATCTCTCGCGAGCGAGGACTTGAACGGAGATCAGAAGCCGGATCTTGCGGTAGCCCTGCGCAACGATAAGATCAAAATCTTCATAGGGACGGGAACGGGGCAATTCGAAGAGGGACCACAGTACGAATATGGCGACACTCCCACGTCCGTTGCTTTGGCGGATTTAGATGGCGACGCTAAGATCGATTTGGCGGTTTCTAACGGTGGCCCGATGTCAAGCGCCATCTCGATCTGGGTCGGCAACGGAGACGGCTCATTTCGCGGACCCACCGATTATCGAACCGGAAAGCGCCCGTTGGGCGTCAGTTTCGGGGATTTCAACGGCGACAAGATTCGTGACCTTCTGGTGATCAACGGGGAACGGGATTCGTTCACGGTCTTTCTCGGCAACGGCAATGCAACCTTTCAGAACGGCCAGGACTCCGGTGCCGATGCCGGACCAAACTATGGTCTCTCGCGAGATTTTAATGGGGATCAGATTGCCGATGTGGCTATCGTCAATCTTCAATCAAGCGACCTCTCGATTCTCTTTGGACGAGGGGATGGGACGTTCGAATATCCACCGAAAAATTACCGGACCAAGCCTGGACCGTTCGCGATAGCCAACTTTCAAGTGACAACTAAGGACGCCGAAGAACCCGGCGTCGTCATCGCGGACAACGGAGCCTCCAGCGTGTCGATTTTTCTTCATCGAGGTCTTCGCGGTGGTCCAACAACAAGCCGCGTTTCCGGTAGATAAGGTGGAGAATCCGCTCACCGCGCTACATTTCCTGACACGTCTTGACAGGCCACGGACCCTACGTTACATTGGCCAAGATCATCTCGCGAGGCGCGTTCCACCGGACGGGGATAGGCCATCCAGAGCCGATTGAGGCCAGGTGAGGACATTTTTCTGGTGGTTCAATATGGGCTCATTAATGACCCTCTCCGTGCTCATGGTAGAAGGTGGGGTGCGAGATTTGCTGTATATGTCCCACCCGGCGGGCAGTGTCAGCGCATACCTCTCGTTTGGTCTCACTATTCTTGGAGGAGGATTGCTGGCGGGCTGTCTTGCATTGATCTTGAATCGACTCCGCTAAGGGAATTTGGAGGGATGCGAAGAGGAATGTCGGGAAGCTGAGACCATGCACTGTTTGAAGTGTCAAGGGTTCATGATGGTCGAGCGGCACTACACGCTGATCAACCGGCGACTGTATGCCCGCTGTCTGAATTGTGGATTTTGGTTGGATCTCGCGGATCTCCTACGGTTCTTTCACAAGGTCATCGGAAGCAGTCTCCGCGGGTCAAAAGTCAAGGAGTCCTTCACCCTCTAGCATGCGACGCTACCCTCAACATTCGCCGGAGCGGTATTCATGAGGAGTTATCGCGTGTCTCGTTGGTCCGGCTTGCTTGGGATGTTGTTGGCCTTCACGCCGATGTTCATCATGGTGGCTCACGCAGAGTCCACTGACGTGGTCTCCACGTCCTCTCGATCCGTTCGGTTGGCCGGCATGTTCAAACCGACCAGCCTGTTCCCTTGGCGTCGGATTCCCGCGCACAGCATCTTGCTCAAGGATCTCAAGACCGGGCAGACGCTCTACGAGTTTGAATCCGGCAAGCGGTTGTCCCCGGCGAGTTTGACGAAGATCATGTCGGCGCTGGTCATTCTAGAGTATGGGCGGCTGGAGGATGACGCGATCGTCAGCAAGCACGCATCGCATGCGCACAAAACCCATCTGCGTCTGCGGGTTGGACAAGTCTTTCGTTTAGAGGATTTGCTCAAGGCGATGCTGATCGTATCTGCCAATGACGCCTGCTTGGCGGCTGTGGAGCATGTCGGCGGAGACGAAGGGAAGTTTGTGGCGCTGATGAACGCAAAAGCGGCTTCTCTTGGGTTGAGCGACACCCATTTCAGCAACGCGTGCGGCTTCGACGCCCCCGATCATTACTCCACGGCGGAAGATCTCGCCAAGCTCAGCGAAACCGCGATGCGAGACCCGGTGTTCAAACGGTTTGTGGGAGTAGAACGCGAGATCATCACTCCCGTCAACGGCCAGCGGGGCTACTTGCTGAGAAACACCAATCGCCTTCTCGGCAGAATCCCCGGCGTGGAAGGAGTCAAGACAGGATTTACTTCGAAGGCTGGACGCTGCCTGGTCGCAAAGGTGTCGCAGAATGGAAGAGACTTATTGGTCGTGATTCTGAATTCCAAACGCCGATGGAACACGGCGCAAAGTCTGATCAACTATGGCTTGAGGCTCGGAGAAGGGTGACGCCTGTTTAGCGAGAATCCGTCCTCACTCTCTATCTAATGAGGAAGCGTAAACTCCACATTGACGTCTTTTCCGAGATAATTGACTTGCACGCCTCGTTTCTCATACGTCAACACGGCTCCCATCACGTTTTCATCCCCGTAGTCTTCCTTCCCTAGCAACTTCCTAATATCATCCGGACTCTCACTGTTCAGCACGTTTCTGAAAATGCCTCGGGTTTTGTACGCAAACCGGTTGTTGATGAATATCAGATCCACTTTTCCATCGATGACACGAACTCCCGCCATCGGACCGGTCGGCTTCCGCTGATCGAGCAGAAGCACGAACGTCGACTCTTGCTCGGCTTTGACCCCGGCAATTTTCTCGTTAACCAACACGTCTACCGCCTTGCCCTCCGGATCTCCCAGTTTGATCCCAAACAAGGAGATATCAGCGCTCGCAATCACTTTCGGATCCATCACATCATTCTTGCTCAGTTCATAAGGCTCTGCTTTCAGGTCACCTGATTGCCCGCCTATCATGATGCTCACTAAAGCGAGCAGGACCGCCGACCGTCTTCCCTTCATCGAGTCCTCCTTGGGTACAACTGAATGGCGTCACCAGGGGCGAAGTTCATAGAGACCCCCACATGAAAACCCCAAGTGATTGTAACCGGAGAATACGTACCGTTTCAAGAAGATGCGCTGAGTCTCCTCCATCCGAACGGGGCGAGATGAGAGCCAGCGTTCCCTTCAGAGAAGGCGAGAAGAATACCAATCATCCGGTTGCGTGAGAACGGGCTCTTTGAGTTGAAGGGCTCGTCGAATCCGCAAGTAGAATTTTCATCGTGGTCTGGCACAGAGAAGCAAATTCCCTAGCCGCCAGGTTTTGGTATCGATTGGTGAGGTGGGCTAATCCTACCGCATGTCTGGGCGTGGGATCGTAGAGATCGATGATTCTGAGATCGGCGCCGCGAAGACGGAGACGAACATAGAGTTCAGGCAGAATGGTCAAGCCGGCGCCTTCGGCGACCGCCTCGAGAATCCCTTCCGGTGACGTCATTTCCAGGACAACCTGAGGCTGGACTTCAGCCCTGGTGCATTCCACCTCGATCATCTTGCGCAGACAATAGTCCACCGGCATGAGCACGAGCGGGACACCGGCAAGATCTTGCATGCGGATCCGCTGCTTTCGAAGCGCATGTCTGGCCGGAGCGACCAACGCCAAACGTTCCTCGAACAGAGGGATGGTGGTCAGGCGATCATGAGACAGGGGCAGCAAGCAGATACCGAGGTCCAAACGGTTGCCCAGCAGCCCGTTGACGATGTCGGATGACGGCTGAGCATGGACCTGAAGATGGATGCCGGGGAAACGCTGTTTGAATCGAGAGACTAAGGGAGGAATCAGGTAGGAATTGATTGTGGACAGAGCCCCGACGACCAGACGGCCTCGCTTCGCGCCCTGCAGGTCCTGCACAAGCTGGACGCCTTGCTCCAATTCTCGGATCGCACGTTCGGCGTGTTCGCGAAAGAGTTCTCCCGCCTGAGTAAGGACCACTTTTCGTCCAAGGCGATCGAACAACCGCATGCCGAGTTCGTCTTCCAGCGCTTTGATTTGAACCGACAAAGAAGGCTGCGAGACATGGACTGATTCCGCAGCGCGCGTAAAATTCTGCAACTCCGCGATGGCAAGAAAATATCGTAGTTGCCTCATCTCCATAGTTATCGCCTTCGTCAACTATAATCGATAGCTATAGAACAAATAAAAAACATATATTTGAATTATGATCATACGGAGCTGTAATGTCGGCTGTCAACAATGTAAACCCTGCTCCGCAGGAGCACTCGATGGGTCAGCTGGGGCTGGGGCGACCGGACAATTACACTTACAGAGGGGGTGCAGAATGGCAAAGATGCTCGCTATGCTTGTCGGACTTGTATTAGGCATGACGACAGCCGGTTGTGCAGGAACGTCGTCCTCTACGGGGGCAACGCCCGGCAAGTCTCTCTATACTCGGCTCGGAGAAAAGCCGGCGATTACGGCGGTGGTCGATCAATTCGTCTCGAATGTAGCGGCAGATAGTCGCATTAATGGACGGTTCGCGACGACGGACATCCCCGCATTGAAGAAACATCTCGTCGATCAAGTGTGCATGGCCTCGGGAGGGCCGTGCACCTATACAGGCCGAGATATGAAGACCACCCATGCGGGCATGAGGATTACGAACGCAGATTTCAATGCTCTGGTTGAGGATTTGGTAGCGTCGCTGGACAAATTCAAGGTACCGGAGCAAGAAAAAAAAGAGTTACTCAACCTGCTGGGACCCATGAGAAAAGATATCGTAGAGTAGTCATCGAGAAGGATGGGCGAGGACGGTTCTTGTTCTGCTCGTTCTCGCCCATCAGCGCTCAGATCGAGTCGCAAGAAGGCGCTCCGCTAGGATTTTGAGCCGTTGAAAATACACCTGTCCATCACCGGTCAAATCCGGAAGCAGACCGTCAACATCAGATAAACAGTCGTTAAGGATATCCACGCGAGCGCGGTCCAATCCCTCCGGACTTTCCAGGTAGTACACCACACACCCACTGATGACCGTGTCCAGCGTCATCAACTCCCCCTCCTTAGGAGTGGACAGGCTTGGCCACCTCTCTTGACTGTGGGTTTTCCAGAGCGAGGCGATCTCCACTCGATCCATACGGATCTCTTTCAGTAAGTCCCGGCCCACCCTAGCGCATGAAGAAGGAGGAGCGCAAGCGTACAAAGCCCTAAGCCCCAAAAACGGTAATCGATATCTTCGCGGGTGAGACACCAATCCAGAGTTCGTCGTCGCCATGATTCAGGTCCCGCCATCAAAAAGGCGCCTTTCGTCATCATCGCGAGACCGGCGACGAGCCAGAGCGGCTGATAGTGGAGATCCTGCGGAACAAGAATCAGAAGTGCGCCGAGGCAGACCGGGATAGCTTCCCAGCGTAACAGTGCAGGGGAAAGGGCGAGCCAGTCACGGACCGTCGTAATGACATACCGCGGCGCGATCAACAGAGATAATCCCTCCACCATCCAAAGACCCGCAATCGTCGCCAAGAAGTATTTCATTCAAGCCGGGAGAGAAGAAAGTTGGGCATACGGGGCGACGATCGAAGAACGACGAGTTAATGCGGCAGATTGAATCGGCTCAATGGAATACTTCCAAGGCGACAGCGCCTCCTGGACCTGCTACGGATACAGCCCTCGTTGCAAATGGGCTTGTGCGACCTTATCAATGCCGCACATCAGGGCCGCCATGCGCATCGTCGTCCGTTTCTCAGCCGCGAAGCGCAAGGTACGATGAAACGCTTGTGTGATCACGTCCTCCAGCCGATCTTGAATGTCTTTGGCCTTCCAGAAAAAACGTTGAACGTCTTGCACCCATTCAAAGTATGAGACGATCACACCCCCAGAGTTGGCAAGAATATCGGGAATGATAAATACGTTCTTCTCAACGAGAATACGATCTGCTTCGAGCGTCGTGGGTCCATTGGCTCCTTCGGCGAGAATGCGGCATCGAAGCTTCGGGGCGTTCTTTTCAGTGATTTGCTCCGACAAGGCTGCCGGTATCAACACGGTGCAATCCAGTTGAAGCAGTTCCTCATTCGTAATCCAGTCTCCCACATTGATGTCGCGCAGCCGGTGGCCGGATTCCCGGTAGCGCTTGAGTAGGTCAGGAACGTTCAACCCGTTGGGATTGTAGAGTCCCCCCGTCACATCGCTTACGGCCACGACTCGGGCGCCGATCTCTTGCATGATAAGAGCCGTGTTCGAGCCGACATTGCCGAATCCTTGGATCGCCACCGTGGCCTGCGCGACGTCGAGCTTCAGGTGGCGTAGCGCCTCCACCGTGACATAGACGACACCACGACCGGTCGCTTCCTCTCTTCCCAAGCTCCCGCCGATCGATAAGGGCTTCCCGGTCACAACTCCCTGCACGGCATATCCCACCTGTTGGCTGTAGGTATCCATAATCCAGGCCATCACTTGAGCGTCAGTCCCTACGTCGGGAGCCGGAACATCCTTATCCGGCCCGATCAACGGAAAAATCTCGGCGGCATAGCGACGCGTGAGCCGCTGAAGTTCTGCTCTCGAAAGTGTTTTCGGCGCGACCTTCACGCCCCCTTTCGCTCCTCCATAGGGCAGGTCGGCCAGGGCACATTTCCATGTCATCCACATCGCGAGCGCAGCGATTTCGCCCAGGCTGACGTCCGGATGGTATCGGATGCCGCCTTTCGACGGGCCACGCGATGAATCATGTTGCACACGATATCCGGTGAAGACTTCCACGCGTCCGTCGTCCCTGCGGACAGGAAGGCTGACCATGAGAGAACGCTGGGGGAGCTTCAACCGTTCTCGCAAGTTGTGGTCCAAATTCATGGCCTCGGCGGCCTGATCAAACTGAGCCACAGCCAAACGAAAGGTGTGCGTATCGAGCTCGTTCATAACTGTCCTCTTTGGACAAAGGTCATAGGCACGCCGCGCGGGATGCAATCCCGTGTCCCGGCAGCAACAGGTGGAGTGTCGTTCACCAAGTGTGTCCACCGGATGCCGAAGACTTCGGCGAAGTGATGGGCAATTCGTTGTTTGACGGCAGACATGTCAACAGATTGGCTGAGGATGGCTGCCATTGAAGTCACTTGGCATCCCGCAATTCCGCAGGGAACGATTCGCCGAAAAGGCTCCAGGTCCGGCTGCACATTCAGCGCAAATCCATGCATGGTGATGCCCTGAGTGATTCGAACTCCCATCGCCGCAATCTTCGCCGGTATCCCCTGCTGAACCCACACGCCGGGGAATTTGTCCATTCGATAACCTGTGAGACCCCAATCGGACAAGGTGCGAATCAGCACCTCTTCCAGCATCTTCATATAGGCTTTGGGACCTGAACAATAGTGCTGCAACCGAACAATCGGATAGCCGACGACTTGTCCTGGCCCGTGATACGTGATCGACCCGCCACGTTCCACGTGGTAGATGGGAAAGCCCTGCGCACGAAGAGCTTGCTCTTGGCCGTTCCAATGAATCTCCTTGGTGCTTCGCCCCAGGGTAATGACCGGCTCATGCTCGAGCAGGAGCAAGGTGTCGAAGCATCTGTCTTGAGCCCGTTCAGCCAGCAAAGCTTGCTGGACATTCCATGCGTCGGCATATGGGAGCGAATCGTACAACCGTAACGAGGCGAGCATTCTCCTAGATGCGATCGAGCAGGATGGGGTGCGAGTATTCATGCCTCATCTCGAATGCGGACGAAACAAGGCATCTTCAAGGAGCCGGTTTTGACGGCGCATGTCTGGGAAGCGTGGCATTAAATTGACCGGTTTTTCCAAACAGAGTGAGCTGCGCGGGAGCCTGCTCGCCGGAGAGCAGGAAGGCATGCCAGAAATCTCCCAAATTGTAGATCTGGTGCTGGTCGACGGCCGTAATGACATCGCCCGATTGAAGGCCGGAGAGTCCGCCGGCTTTGGCAGGGTCCAAGTGAACAGCGACGATACCGCGATCGATTTCCAAGTTAAAACTTGCCGCAATACTCGGCGTCACGGTCAGCGGGATAAACCCTAGGTCAGGTCGCAAGACCGATCCGCGCACGATCATCGATTGAATATGAGGATAGATGGACTCCATGGAGATCGCGTAGCTGATCGCTTGCGCCGACGGATCGACGACGACGTTAATCCCCACAACTTGGCCCGAGAGATCGACCAGTGGTCCGCCGCTATTCCCGGGATTGATCGCAGCATCGGTCTGGATCAGATCGTAAAGAGTTTCGCCATTCGGCGCGAGAACCGACCGGCCGAGGGCGCTCACGACACCGACCGTGACAGTGGAGCCTCCCTTCGAGGCGCGTGGATTCAGCGGATTCCCGATCGCCACCACGGTCTCCCCGATCTCAAGTGACTGACTGCGGCTGAGCTGAGCAGGAACGAGGTCCGGGGCCGTAATCTTCACGAGAGCAACATCCAGGAGAAAATCGCGCGCGACCACACGTCCTGGCGTGAGCCGACCCGTGGATAAGCCGACGACCAAGCTTTTAGATCCTTCGACCAAGTGGTTGTTGGTGAGGATGTATCCCCCGGGATCGATGATGATGCCCGATCCCGAACCGGATGGCGCGGCGTGCTGCGCCGAATTCGCAGGGACGCCCCGGGTAAGAAGCGTCACCACGGAAGGTCGTACCTTCGCCACGACGGCAGGCACGGAAAGGAACTTCTCCTTCGCGTCCCCTATCCCGCTTTGCGCCTGAACCGACAGACAAGCGAACAATATCAGACTGAAGGCGGCAACAGTGAGCCAAGGCAGGGATACCTCGCGAAGTCGAGCGAAGGGTTGCGGTTGATCGGACGGGTTGGTCATCACATAGCCTCGACGTATCCGATAGGTTATTGTCTCATAATTCGCGCCTTGTCTAAAGCAGCTTGCACAAAATAAAACGGGCGAGGTGTATGCCTCGCCCGTTTCAGATCGCCCTGTCTGTGGCTCGTTATCGGATCGCGGCGAACATCTCCTTCACCTGCGGCGTCTTCAGTTTCTTCAGAGCCTTCGCTTCAATCTGGCGGATCCGCTCGCGGGTTACCAACAGGCTTTGTCCTACCTGCTCCAGAGTGCGAGGCTCATCGTGTCCAATGCCGAAGCGAAGACGAATCACTGTTTGTTCTCTCGGGGTCAGAGTTTCGAGAATGCGCTCCAGCTGCCTTGTCAATTCGTTACGATGGACATGAGCATCGGGAGGAACAGTTTGAGTGTCAGGCAGTAGTGCTCCGAATTCCGTTTCGCCGTCTCCGACAGGATTTTCCAGCGCAACCGGCTCCTGAAACGCCTGCATAGTTTCGGACAACTTGTCCGTTCGAATCCTAAGCACCTTGGCCAGTTCCTCGATGCGAGGCGCCCGTCCAAGCTGCTGCACCAGCCGTCTGGACACGCGAAGAATCCGATGCGACGCTTCCGTTTGATGCACCGGAATTCTGATGGTCCGGGACTGATCCGCCAAAGCGCGCGTGATCCCTTGCCTGATCCACCAGGTCGCATAGGTACTGAATTTAAACCCCTTGCGGTATTGATATCGTTCGGCGGCCTTCATGAGACCAATGTTGCCTTCCTGCACCAAGTCCAGCAAGCCGAGCCCTCGACCAGTGTAGTGTTTCGCCACATCCACGACGAGACGAAGATTGCATCGAACGAGTTCATCCTTCGCGCTCTCAAAGGCGGAGCGGCAGCCTCGCAGTTGGAACCGAGAGTCTTTGAGCTGTTTCAATGTGGATAGGCTGACCCTCTTACCTCCCTTAGCCTGCTCCAGCAATTGGCGCAACTGTTCATCCGCCTGATCGAGAGCAGTCGCGGAAAATCCGCTGAGCCGGCTGGTATCCCGCAAAGCGCGGATCGTCTCCTGGACATCCTCGAACGGCTTGAGGTGGGATCCTGTTTTGATCGCCTGGCGAAGGGCCACGCGAATCGTTCGAGTCCCGTGATCAATATGTTTTGCAATCGCCACTTCCTCATCGCGGCTCAAGAGCGGACGTTCGCCAAACGATTTGAAGTACAGCGATTCCAGCACCATAGGTCCTTCGTATTGCGAACGAGGCTCCGGCTTTTCAGTCTGATCCCGGCGATGCTGACCGCGAGAGGCGTCCCGTCCGATCGTTTCCAGCAGACCACTGGCCTCTGGATCATCAGCTTCGACATCCAGAGGGGACCCCTGTTTGGTGAGAGGTTCGTCCTCCAACAGAGCATTGTTCTTCATCGCGTCACCTCGTTTTTCCACGAAGACTCAGAAGACTCAATAGAGATCCTGCTTTCACTACAGTTAGAGGTAGCAACTGAGAAAAGGATTCGCTTTACTCTCAGTCGTGATTCTCTTAACAATCTACGGATAAGCAACCAGCTTGGATTGAACCCTAGCTCTCAGGGGTCAGAGTATAATCCCTGAAGATTAAAAGCGGATTAGAGGAGAAGGGCTGGACCGAAAGAACGCGCAAGACTGCAAGAAAGGGCCATCCTATCCCAGGCCGAAAGACTCAAGTCTCACTTATTCAGGAATCCTTTAATAAAGGGAGCGAGCGTATCGATGGGAATGGGGAAGATCGTCGTTGAGTTCTTCTCTGCGGCGATCTCGACCAGGGTTTGAAGGTACCTGAGTTGCAAGGCAGCCGGATTCTGGCTGATGATTACCGCTGCATCCGCCAATCGCTGCGCCGCCTGAAATTCACCCTCCGCATGGATGACCTTGGCCCGTCGCTCTCGCTCCGCTTCCGCTTGACGAGCGATCGCTCGCTGCATCTCCTGAGGCAGGTCGACATTCTTGACCTCGACGGCCGTCACCTTGACGCCCCAGGGTTCCGTCTGCTGGTCAAGAATGCGTTGGAGTTGGGCATTGATGTCTTCCCGTTTGGCAAGGAGGTCATCGAGCTGACTTTGTCCCAGTACGCTGCGCAAGGTCGTCTGAGCCATCATCGACGTCGCATATAAATAATCTTCGACTTCAATGATCGCCCGCTGTTGATCCACCACCCGAAAGTAAATAACGGCGTTGACCTTGACGGTGACGTTGTCTTTCGTGATGACGTCCTGAGGCGGCACATCCATCGCCACCGTTCGCAAACTCACGCGGACAAGTTTATCGACAAACGGAATAATGACGACGACACCTGGTCCATTCCCTCCGACGATCCCGCGGGCCAGACGCCCCCATCGAAAGATCACGGCCCGCTCGTATTCGCGAAGCACGTTAAATCCCATCAGAATCAAGACGACTCCGAGAATCAGCACGGCGAATGGACTCAAGAGCAGATTCATCTCAGGCCTCTTTCGTGTCCGAAATGGGGTGAATGGGTTTGACATGCAACCGCAGCCCATCGACGCGCGTCACTTCCGCTCGGTCCCCCGGCTTCAAGGGCTGGTCGCTGATCGCCTCCCACAGCTCACCATGGATCGAGAGCTGTCCCTGGGGAGCCAACGCGGTCCTCGCGATCCCGATGAGCCCCACCATACCTTCCCGTCCGGTCGCAGGTTTTCGACGCATGGCTCTCACACCCATGCCGACAATGAAGAGTGAAAAGGCGGCCGTGAGGGAGACAACTGGTACAATGACGCCCCAGGAAATTTGCAGGAACTCGGCATCTGTCTTGATCAACATCAGCGACCCAAGAATCATTGCGATGACACCGCCGATAGCCAGCAGGCCGAAACTCGTGACGGTGGCTTCCAGGACAAAAAACGCAATCCCAAGCACGATCAGCAGCGCGCCGGCATAGTTGACGGGTAACGACTGCAACGAGTAAAAGGCTAAAATCAGGCTGATCGCGCCCACAATGCCGGGGAGAATCGCGCCGGGATTGTAGAGTTCTGCCAAAATCCCTATCGTGCCGATCGTCATGAGCAGGTAGGCAATATTGGGATCGCTCAGCGTCTTGAGCCATTCCAGACGTACACTCATCGAAAATTCCGTGACGCGTGCCCCTCTTGTTTTCAAAACCACCGAACGATTCCCGAGTGCGACATGTCGGCCGTCCAGTTGATTCAGCAATGCCGGCACATCCGCTGCGATCACGTCGATAATCTTCAGCTTTAGCGCTTCTTTCTCCGTCACAGATACGCTCTTTCGTACCGCGTCTTCAGCCCACGTCACGTTGCGGCCATGCTGCTCGGCAATGGATTTGATGTAGGCCGCCGAATCGTTTTCCACCTTCTCTTTCATGGTCTTGTCCATTTCCCCGCCACCCATAGCCACGGGATGTGCCGCGCCGATGTTCGTGCCGGGGGCCATCGCAGCCACATGAGCAGCCAACGTGAGGAAGACGCCGGCCGAGGCGGCGCGACCCCCCGAAGGCGCCACGTAGACGATGATGGGAAGAGGAGAAGCGGTGAAGTCCTTTATAATGATGCGCATCGACGTGTCCAATCCGCCGGGCGTGTCCAGTCGAAGCAGGAGAGCTTCGGCCTGGTTTGCCTGAGCGAATTCCAGCGCGTCATGAACATATTCTGCCGCAACCGGGTTAACGACACCTTCGTAGGTAGCAACAATGACGTGCGACTCTGCGGCCCATGCAGAAAGAAGCGGGGCAAAGGCACACAGCATGGCGGTCACGGTGAGACACACGATTGATGATTGAAATTGAAGTAGAGCGAGACGGGGCCTTAGTAATGCCATCGAAGCCCTCATGCGGAGCGTCAGAAAAGTCGTTGTAGCGTAGCGGCCCATCTCCTACCCTGTCAAGGAAGGTGTCTGAGTTGAAAAGGCTGCGCGTAGTCTCCTAGAATGCCCGACATGATGGCGTCTCTCCACAATAGCGAGCGAATTCATTTGGTCGATAAGAAAGGCCGGGCTTACGCGCTCACTCTGAAGGCAGGCGATACGTTTCACTTCAGCGGCCAAACGATCGCCCACGACGAACTGATCGGCAAGCCCGATGGATCGTTGGTGACTCTTTCTGGGGGAAAACGAATGCTGGCCTTGCGGCCCACGCTCGGCGAGTATGTCCTCAAAATGCCGCGTGGAGCGCAAGTACTCTATCCCAAGGATCTTGCTCTCATCACCATGTGGGCGGACATTTTCCCGGGCGCTCGCGTGTTTGAAGCTGGAACCGGATCGGGGGCATTGACCATGGCCTTGCTGCGAGCAGTCGGACCACAGGGGTTGGTGGTCACCTATGAAGCGCGCGACGATTTTGCCCGTACCGCGATGACCAACATCGAGCGCTATGTAGGAGCGACGCCCAATCTCATACTCCGCAAAAGCAATGCCTATGAAGGTATCGCGGTTCCGGAGGGAGAACCGTTCGACCGCGTTGTGCTCGATCTTCCTGAACCCTGGCAGGTAGTGCCTCATGCAGCCTCGGCGCTCCGGTCCGGTGGAATCTACCTCAGCTTCGTGCCCACGGTGCCGCAAGTCATGCAGACCGTCGAAGCGCTCGAGCGTGTTGCCGTGTTCGGGTCGGTTGAGACCTTCGAGACATTGCTGCGCACGTGGTCCATCCAAGGCAGAAGCGTTCGGCCTGACCATCGGATGGTGGCTCATTCCGGATTCTTGACTGTCGCGCGGAAAGTGGAACCGGGACTGTGGTCCACTGGATCAAGTCATTCGATCGGGCAGGTGGCCGATCTCGAGGACCAGGATAGAACAACGGAAGAGGAATCGGATCGATGAGTCGATTAAAAGGAAAAGTGGCATTAATCACCGGCGGTAATGCCGGCATCGGCGAGGCCGTGGCCAAGCTGTTTGCTCAAGAAGGGGCGATGGTGGTCGTGACCGGCCGACGCAAAGATCAATTGGATCGAGTCGTCGGCGAGATCGAACAGCATCGAGGACGAGCGCTGGGGGTAGCAGGCTCCGTCACCGATGAGACGCATGTGCAAGCGGCGGTGTCGCAAACCGTGCGAGCGTTTGGTGGGCTGAATATTTTGGTCAACAATGCCGGGATCGGTGACTTTGGGAAGAAAATCCATGAAACCGATGACGCGACCTGGCAAGAGGTTTTGGATGTGAATCTGACCGGGGTCTTTCGCACGACGAGAGCCGCCATTCCCGAGATATTAAAGGCTGGTGGAGGATCAATCGTGAACATTTCTTCGATCGCCAGTCTGGTCGCCATCCCGACCCTCCCCGCCTATGCTGCATCCAAGGCCGGGCTCGATGCGCTGACCCGAGCCGTCGCCATCGATTACGCCGCGCAAGGCATCCGATGTAATGCCGTGAACCCTGGATTGATCAACACGCCGATGGCCGCTGGTCTTTTGCAAAACCCGGAGCAAGCAGCGCAGGTTCTCTCAGCCTACATGCTCAAACGGCCGGGGACTCCTGAAGAAGTCGCGAAGATGGTCTTGTATCTCGCCTCCGATGATGCAGCGTGGGTGACTGGCGCGACCTTCCCGATTGATGGAGGGATGACGGCTCAATAGGAGAAGTTTATGCGACAACGGTCTGAATCGGCAGTATACATCGCGGTCCGTCTCACGGTGGTCGTGATCATAGCCATCAGTCTTCCGTGTCTCCTGTCGTCTTTCGCTCAGGCTGAAAGCGGCATCGAGTTCCCTGGCACCGTTCTCTCGGTTGATCACGCCGCCGGCAAGTTTGCCGTGAAAAAAGACAGCAGCGGCACGCGGTTCACATTTGCGGCGAACGACAAAACGCAGTTCGAAGGGCCCGGGCTGAAAAGTCTCAAAGATATGAAGAAGGATGATCACGTCACGGTCATCTATCAGGTTCTCGGAAGTCAATATATCGCGCTGAAGATCATGGCGCAGAAGAGATAGCGCAAACAAACGGGCTCATCGTGGAAATCAATGTGCAAACGAAGCTCTGCGGGGTATTGGGGAATCCCGTCGAACATTCCCTCTCTCCTGCGATCCACAACGCAGCGTTCCAGAAACTCGGGCTGAATTATGTGCATCTGGCCTTCCGTGTGGAACGAATCGAGGACGCCATTCGTGGCATTCGTGCGCTGGGCAATACACGCGGCTTCAGCGTGACCATCCCTCATAAAATATCGGCCATGCCACATTTGGATGAGATTGATCCGACCGCCCGCCACATTGGGGCGATCAACACCATCGTGGTGGAGGACAAGAAACTGATCGGATACAACACGGATGCATCCGGTGCGTTACGAGCCTTGCGAGAGGCCGGCATTCAGCTGAGGGGACAGCAAGTAGTGATGCTCGGTTCCGGAGGGGCAGCACGGGCGATTGCGTTCGCGCTGGCCATGGACTCCGGCGTGGAGACGCTGACCATTCTAGGGATCGATGCCGCCGAGCGGGAAAACCTTGTAAAGGACTTGACCGCTAAGACGGCAGTGCCTGTCATCGAGGGACCGCTGGACGACAAGGCACTGGGTCGATCGCTGCGCGACGCAAGAGTGCTTCTCCATTGTACGCCGGTCGGTATGCATCCGAAGGGTGACGAGTCCTGCGTCCCGCCCTCGGTGCTGCATCCCGGTCTCAGTGTGATGGATATTGTGTATAACCCCCGAGAAACACGGTTGTTGCGCGACGCGAAATCAGCCGGGTGTCGAACGATTCGCGGACTGGAGATGTTTCTCCATCAGGCCGTGTCCCAATTCGAGCTGTGGACCAATGAGCAAGCGCCCGCTGATGTGATGCGTCAGGTCTTGGAATCCCGCTTCGGATGATCTCATCGCAGTTCGCGTCCCATCGCTTGGTGCCCTGTCACGCGTCACACGTCACGCGTCATGGTCTTCCATGAACATCGTCCTGATCGGCTATCGCGGCACGGGCAAGAGCACCGTGGGGAAAAGTTTGGCCGCGCGCTTAGACCGCCGATTGGTATCCACAGACGATCAAGTCGTGACTCACGCGCGCCTGTCCATTCCGGAAATCGTACAACAGTTCGGCTGGGAACATTTTCGGGATCTCGAGTCCGACGTTTGCAAAGATATCGCTACGAAGGACAATCTGATCATTGACACCGGCGGCGGAGCGATCCTCAGGCCTCAGAATGTGGAGTGGCTCAAGCAAAACGGTATTCTGTTTTGGCTGACAGCCGAGGTCCCTACTCTGACAACGCGAATTGGGGGTGATTTTCAACGGCCGTCCCTCACAGGTACGAAGTCGTTTCTCGAAGAGATTCAAGAGGTTCTTATGCAACGAGAGCCCGCATATCGCGCAGCCGCGCACCACGTCATTCCCACAGATGGCCGCCCAATAACCGAGGTGACGGACGACATTCTCGCGAAGCTCCGCGCAGGTTGATCTCTCTTGGGTCACGTGGTATCCTTTTTTCGCAATTCATCGCTAAGGGGCAAGTGATGGAGAGCCGATCGGAGAGCCCCGAACCGATGTTGCCTTGCGAGAGGACGCTGCCAGGAAAGCGTGAGTGACCCGATGGTGCCGTGTCAGTGCCGCCGGAACGTCTCTCCTTCTCCCCGCGATGCCTTCTTTCCAAGACAATGTCATCAGCAGTGACGGAGGTAGAGCGATGGGGAATAAATTGTATGTGGGCAGCCTACCCTATTCTACAACCGAGCAACAGCTCGCTGAGATGTTCGCCCAACACGGAACTGTGCAATCGGCTAAGGTCATCACGGATCGCTACACCGGACAATCTCGTGGATTCGGGTTTGTCGAAATGGCGTCAAATGAGGAAGCCCAAAAAGCGATTACGGCCTTAAACGGCACCGACATGGGCGGCCGCACATTGGTGGTCAACGAAGCCAGACCTCAAGAGAAGCGCTCCTTCGGTGGAGGCGGCGGCGGAGGCGAACGTGGGCGTTGGTAGCAGTCTTCATCCTACATGCTCAATACAGGGGCTGCCATCTTGCAGCCCCTTTTTATTTGTCGCGGAAGACCTCTCCGGAGCATCGTCCTTGACACCTCCGCAGCAAAGTGATTGTAATAGCCCGTGCGCCCGTAGCTCAGTTGGATAGAGCGTCGGGCTTCGAACCCGCAGGTCGCAGGTTCAATTCCTGCCGGGCGCACCAATTCTTTCAACTGCTTGCCGCGGCAAGCTCATCGCCATTCGTCTCTCGCTCAGTAAACTTGGTTTTGAAGTAGTGAGATAGTGCGGCGACATGTAAGAGCATTAACTCTTGCCGCCTACATAGAAACCTTGAAGCGAAAGGGACTTATTCCGCTTCAGTAGTCATCCAGGGGTTACGCGCGATCGGGTCAACCATCTGCAACTATCTCGGCATCTTCTCAATTCGCTTTTTATCCGTACGCCGTTTCTTTCCCACTGCAATAATACAAACCATTCAGGCAAAAGCGTCGGCTTCCAGCCTATGGTGCGCCCTTCTCTAAAAGAGCGTGTAGATAAAGGGAGCGACCACTGAGCCTTGCGTCAAGACAAGGAGGCTGCCGAACAACACCAATATCACGATGATCGGTAGCAGCCAGAATTTCTTGCGCACTTTCATGAAGGCCCACAGTTCTTCGAGAAACTCGACCATAACGACCCTCCTGTTCCGGCGTGATCGCAAGAGTTTAGGGGAGACCCGCCGCGAGAATCTATCCAGCTTTGGCAGGGGGAGAATACTACGTTGGCGGAAACTGGAGGCCGGATTTATGTTATTGATTCTTTGTTAGTTCTGTGTCTAGAACCAAACGGCCCTGGTGATATTGCCCTAAGAATATGAGTACACTCCATCGATTCTGATTCCTGTGTCCCTAAAACCGGCTGTGGCTCGACCCTAACGAGACGGTGACCGTTGCTGACTTAGCGATCTCTAGCATGTGAAGATGGCCCGCCATTACCTGTTCAACGAGCAGGCATTGACTGTTCATCAAACCTTAGGTATTAGACCGCACGACCTTCATGGAACTAGATGAGCGATTGGCGAAGAAGACGCCGCACTGAATTTTCAGACGAGACGGTAAGTTGGGAGGTTTCCTAGACTTGTTATTGGGAAGAGACAGCAAGGGCTATAAAAAGGGCGTCGGTTCAGCCTTTGGCGCACATTGAAAGGCTTGGCATCCACAGCGGGATTCGTTCTCCTGTGTATAAGTAGTTTAGAGGAGTTTACAGACTCGTAACATCCGCCTTCTCATTTCTCTTGTGGCTTTGTGCATCGTAAAAAATGTCAAGCCACAAGATGTAGGGCTTCGAGCAAGCGGAGCACTATGCTGAAAGTTTAGGCAAACTGCCGGTGTGAGCTTTACTGGCTGCAAACCAGACATTTGTCCAGAGTTATCCACAGAGTTGTCCCCAGAAACTGGGGAAGCAGTGACAGGGGAGGGGCCAACGTGGCAAACGTGAAATGGACGATTCTTTTCTTTGGTGCGCATACGTAATCTTTCAAGGCGTGAGTGCTCACTCATAACTCAAAAATACATTCATACATACCTTCATACCTTGCAGCTCAAAACGGAAGACAAACTGTTCCTCACGGAACAATCTGCCCATGTTCTAAACCCAAGAAAAAAGCAGCCTTTTTATGCGACCAACAAGAAACTTGTACTCTGTGAGACAAGGACACATTGTGCTGAACATCCGAAAGATCCTCGATGCTTGAGAATCAAGGCTCTTCACGAACCTCTCATCATCCTCAAAGACGATGACAAAGGGTGCGTTGCTTGCAATCCTTTTGCTCATGGATCTACTTGCGGCGTGAAGCAAACGATCTAAGGATGGGAGGAGGTGCATGATGGTCTCCCCTGTACTCGCTACAATGTCAGTGTTGATCGCTTTGTCTCTCTCAGGATGTCCGCTCGACTCTAAAGAGGAATTGGTCAATTCTGCCCATATTCCCTTGGCCGAAGCTGTGCGGATTGCTGAGGCTAGCGTGCCAGGTACGGCCGTTGTTGCGGAAATTACCCAGAAGGACGGCATACCCACTTACGTTGTCGGGGTGCTGGATCACCGCGGAACCGAATATGTCGCCTACGTCGATGCTCGCAACGGGCAGACCGTTGCCATCGAGGGTGGATGATTCGGCACAAGTGCGGTCGTCGGCAGAAATGAACATTGCCGCGATGAAGCGACGCAGGCCCGACGCGAGATCATATTTTGAAGCCAGGTGAGAGGATGGACCAGGAGTCCAAGGGAACTCGCCAATAGACTTTGGGGCGCGAGTGCCAGGAGACGTGAGTATCCAATCTAATCGAGCATCTTGCGGTAGCGTTAGGACACCCAACATGACTGACCGGGGTGGTGAGCGTCTTTGCTGAGAGGGTTTGGCCCGGCTATGGGAGGTTTGCCGGTGGAAGGAGGATCTCATGCGAAAACACATTCTTCACCAGTCTAGCAAAGCACGCCACGACCCAGAAATTCCCGTCGCTTCCATTGCAACCATCTTAGTCAGTTCGGAGGCTCCTGATCATCCTCTTGAACACGCCTTCGATGGGGAACGAGGTCCGGGTGCAACTCGTTGGGTCGCGGCTGAATCGGGCGAGCAGAAAATCATTGTAGTGTTTGATACGCCCCAGATGATCCGCCAGGTAACCGTTGAGGTCGAAGAGCATGAAATGACTCGAACACAGGAAATACAATTATCAGTGTCAAGCAATGCGGGTGAAACATATCGAGAACTGCGACGCCAAGAGTTCAATTTTAGTCCTGGGAGCACCACATGGGAGCGAGAAGACTGGACCGTATCAGAAGAAGACGTCACACACTTAAAGCTATCAATTAAACCTGACAAGGGGAAGAAAGACTGCCGAGCAAGTCTGACCACCCTTGCAGTCCGATGAGCACCATATCGCTAGAAGTAAAAAAGTGCTACGGCAGTTGTGGTCCTTAGCGACCGGCCTGTACCGATGGTTCAGCAGCCGTTGGAAGAGAAACAGTCTCCGGCCATGCTTACCGGCTCAAAAAGAAGAAAAGATGGAGTGTTTATTACAGATTTTCGCTGTGAGGAAGAGGGTAGCGTGCTCTCAGGCAGCGTCAGCGAACGGCCAAGCACCCAATCTTCTGCTGGTGGTTCGGTGAAGGTGGTGAATCGTAGCAACTCTCCGGTCCACCTCCAGGTAGAGCCATAGCATTCCTCCAAGAGTCTTGGGAGAGCGATCCCGCTATTCCTGATTCACTTCTTCCGGTAAACAGCCATCGCGGTGATTCCTTTTGAATAATCGGCGTGCTGCCGAATGCGCCGTGGTTCGTGATCGTGAATGTCCCTGCTTGGACTTCCTCTGGACTCAGTTTCTTGGACCTTGGCCCGCTCGGCCAGGTTCGCCGCTCGCCAGAGCGCCGCCTCGCCAAATAGGACCTCCCGACCGGTAGGGGTCTGTCTCCGACGTAGCCACAGACCGTCTCATATCATAATGGACATGTGGCTGGGATTTGCCCAAACCGCACCGTTCCCGAGCCGGGTAAGAGGCAATTGTGTTAGGCGCCGGCACGTCGTGTTTCGAGCAGCGGCACGATCCCTTCCTCGAGCCAGCCATACTCCCCGCGCATGATTCTCCGTGCCAAATTGTAGACGGCAGTGTCTCCCTTGGGCCCGCGGATTCTCGCCGTTGGCGATGAGGCGGGATAGAGCTTCTCCTCCATATCCTGACAAAAATAAGTGGTAAGACCGAGGATGCCGGGTTTCGTCCGCATCTCCGGTTGGGAAGCAAACCAGAGAATAGCGGCCATGGGAAAGAGCCGGAGGCTGTCATTCACCAGATTTTGCAACAAGAGTTGCTTGGTGTGCAGGTTCTGCCGGTGGCGGAGGGTGGCGGCTAGCGTCGCGCGTGTCAGGCTCTGGGAGGACGCCTCGATCACGCGAACCCATCGCGCGTAGTCCTTTCCGAATATCCCCGAAGTGCGCAAGGGAGTCACGAAAGGAAGAAGGGAGCGAAGCGCCATACACGCGTAGTACAGCGGTGCCGCCAGCCGCTGCGAAGGCGACCCCTGGAGCAAGCCGATGCCCTGTTCGATATAGGGAGAGAGGGCTTCACGCGCCATCCAGATGCGTAGAATCTCGCTCGTCCCTTCCCACACCAGATTGATGCGTGCATCGCGAAGCATGCGCATGACTGGAATGCCGAGTTCGCCGCTCTTGCGCTGCGACTCGATGGTCATGAAACCCCGTCCGCCGCGCACTTGGAACAGGTCGTTGACCACCTCCCAGTACCACTCGCTCCCTATAATCTTGGCTGCTGCCGACTCCAGACGGAGGTCGCCCTTCTTGTTTGCCCAGGCTCCGCAGAAGGCCATCACGGCTTCGAGGGCCAGCGTATAGGCCGCAGCGCGGCAGAGTTTTTCTCCAATTAGAGTGTGTTCGCCGATCGGTTTGTTCCACTGGACGCGCGCGCCCCCCCACCAGCGCATGACGGACAGACACTGTTTGAGGCCTCCCAGACAGGCCGCGGGGAGTGTCAGGCGGCCGACCGTGAGCGTGGCGAGCGCGATTCTCAGGCCGTCGTCTTCGTTACCCAGGCGGTTTTCGATCGGGACGTAGACGTGGTTGAACGTGGGTACTCCGTTGTAAATCCCTCTCACGCCTTCGAAACGCAGCCGAGTAACGGCGCACCCCGGCCAGTGGGTTTCGACGATGAAGGCCCCATATCGCTTCTGTGCCTGGTCGTCTTGGAGTTCGGCCGGGCGATCAACGATTCGTGCGATGACGACAAGCATGGAGGATAGAAACTCGCCGTCCTGCCTGGCGGAATTCGTAATGAAGAATTTTTCTCCTGTGAGGCGATACCCAACGGTTTTCCCGTTCTCTCGAATGCGGACCGCGTAGGTTTCCACTTTGGAGATATCGCAGCCCACGTTTCGTTCGGTGAGTGCAAACCCAGAAATTTCTCCCCGTGCAAGCCTGGGGAGATACTTGGCCTTCTGCTCTTCTGTGCCGAAAAGGCGCAGCGGTTCCGGAACGCCGATCGATTGCGCTGCCGACAACAAGACGGTGAGCGATGCGTCCATGCTTCCGCACAGAGTGGCGGCTTTCTGATATTCATATTGGGTGAACTCCTGTCCACCGAAGCGTCTAGGAATCTTGATGCCCAACGCTCCCAGTTCAGCCAGTGTTTTCAAGACCGGCTCAGGCAGTTCGCCCTCGCTGTCAACTCGTTCGGGATCCAGGGGTATAAGGGCGGCCTTGAATCGTTCCAGGAAATCCAAGGCGGACGGACTCGTCTCCGGGATGCCGATTGAAGTAAAGAGGTCCCATCGGACGTCAGTTTCAAACAGCCCCGCAAGAAATCCGGAATAGGAAGCCTTGTCACGAGCGGTCTCAGCTACCGCCACAGACCCTTGAAACACATCCGGTTTTGTCACGCGCGACACTTCCATGACGGGCAAATTACGGTGCTGACGCTCGTTTCATCCCTTAACCTTACCACTATTGACGCCGTATTTGTCCCAGAATCGGTCCAGCACGACCCCCTCTTTATGTGGAATCACCCATACTCCCAGGGACGAGGAGAGCGCCGTTGGCGGCGTGGTAGGATGTAGTATGCTTCGACGTGTGCTCGAGTCCGGCAAGCGATTGAACGTGATTCCTAATGCCGTGACGGACAACGGGTCTTCATTGCTCGAAGCCGGATAACAGAACTCAATATGCGCAATATCGTCGTTGTTGACGGGTTCCGTACTCCTCTTTGCAAGGAGGGAACAGACTTTCGCGACGCGGATGCGGAGGTGCTTGGCGCTTGGGTCGTCCGCGAACTGGTCAAGCGTTCTCACCGCTGGAATCTCCCCCTTGAGACGATCGATTGCGTATTGGGGAGCAATGTGGCGACGCCCATGCACGCAGTCAACCCGACGCGAGTCGCAGCTGTCACTGGTGGCCTTCCCGCGACGATCCCCGCCGATACGGTGGCCGGAAAAAACTGCGGTTCTGGAGTGACGGCACTCTACTATGCGACCTTGCGCATCAGGAGTGGTGATGCCGATACGGTGCTCGTCATCGGCATGGAGGCGATGAGCCGTATCCCGATCGCTTACAACCGTACTGTTGCTGACCTCCTCCTGCAGTACGGCAAGAGTAGAAGCGTCCGGGAACGAGCCTCTGGCGCTCTTGCCCTTATTCCAAAGCTCCTTAACCTCAAAAGGTATCAGCCGCGGGTAGGTTTGGTGATGGGCCTTACAGATCCGATGTGTGACCTCATCATGGGACAGACGGCTGAGAATATTTCAAAGGACCCGGCTCTCGGCATCTCCCGCCAGGACCAAGACGAGTTCTCCGTACGGTCACACAGGAACGCGGCGCAGGCGTGGAAGAACGGGGTCTTTTCGGATGAGGTCGTGCCCATGTACGTTCCCGAGCGGAGTACCTATGTCGAGCGAGACAACGGAATTCGTGAGGATGCCAGTCCGGAGACGTTTCGTGATGTGAAACCTGTGTTCGACAAGCACCACGGTTCGGTGACGCCGGCCAACTCCTCGCAGATCACGGATGCAGCCGCAGCCATGCTGCTCATGGAGGAAAGCAAAGCCAAATCCCTCGGCTTGCCGATCCTCGGGTACGTGAAAGAATACGCCGATTTTGGATATGAGCCTGCCTGCATGGGCCTTGCCCCTGTCGGGGCCATCGCCAAAGTCTTGTCCAAGGCTCGCCTGACCCTCAAGGACTTCGCAGTATTTGAGATCAACGAAGCCTTTGCATCCGTCGTGTTAGGGATCAACCGCATTCTTGACTCGCCATCCCTCATGGAACGCAAGTTCGGCAGTTATGGACTGTCTGGATGCCTTGGAGAGATCCCGCCGGACGATCTCCACCCACACGGTGGCGCAATAGCGCTCGGGCACCCGGTCGGTGTTTCCGGTCTGCGCTTGGCCATGACTTCGCTGTTCGAACTCAAGCGACGCGATGCCGAGCGGGCCCTGATCAGCGCCTGCGTCGGCGGCGGCCAAGGAGTGGCGATGGTACTGGAGAGGAAATAGACATGCAGTACGATTGCACATTGTCTTCCCGCCCCGACAGAGTCTCGGCGCACTTTCAGACCGCAGTACTTGATGGCGGCATTTTGCTGGCAGGATTTGACTATGGCGGCAAGGCAGTCAATGTCCTCAACGGTCAGAGCGTTGCAGCGTGGCAGAAGGTCGTCCAGGAGGCTCTGGAGGTGGAGGCAATCACCGGCGTGGTGCTGGCGAGCGTAAAGGATAGCAACTTCTGCGCCGGCGCGGATATAGAGCTGATCCAAGATGCGCAACGGCGTCGAGCCTTTAGCGAAGTTGAGCAACTTGTGACGACCGTCCACGGGCTCTTTGACGCCATGACGCGCTCCCCGAAACCATTCGTGGCCGCTGTGGAAGGCGCCTGTCTCGGCGGAGGACTCGAGCTTGCGCTAGCGTGCCACGCGCGCATCGCAAGCACCCATCCAAAGACCTGCTTCTCGCTGCCCGAGGTCCGACTCGGCATTCTTCCGGGTTTTGGTGGTACCCAGCGGCTCCCACGGTTAATCGGCTTGCCAGCGGCCTTGGATATGATCTCAACAGGGAGGACGATCTTTCCTCGGCAAGCTCTGCGGATGGGCCTCATCGATGAGATGGTCACTTCCGTTCCCTCCGCTGCCCGGACCATGGAGGACATACAGAAGGAAGCCATGGTTCAAGCGGCTATCTTGAAAGCCCGCTCTCTCTGCTCCGCCTCCGCGCTGCGAGGAGCAAGACAGCGATTCTGGAGCTTTCCTGGGATCCGGACTTTCCTCTGTCACTACGCGCGCCGCCGGGTGATTAAGCGAGTCCGACATTTCTATCCAGCTCCACTCCGCGCCATTGATGCGGTTGAGCGCGGAATGCGGTCCAGTGTGCTGAGGGCTTCGCTTGCTGTCGAGCAGCCACTCCTTCTTGAGCTCATGGCCAGCCCGATTTCAAGACACCTCGTTGGTCTATTCCTGAGCGGCGAGAGGCTCAAGCGCAGTGTGGTCAGTGCTCCGATTTCGCCCTTGCGCGTCGGTGTGCTAGGAGCGGGGTTAATGGGTTCACAGATCGCAGGGCAACTCGCCGAAAAAGGCTGCGCGGTTGCATTACGAGATGTTTCCTCTGAGATGCTCGCAAAGGCAATGGGAAGGATCCATGAAGCCCAGACTGCGCAGCTGCAGAAGCGGATAATTCTTCCTTCCGCCCTTCGCTATCGGATGATGCGGATTGCTCCGACTCTCCGCGTCGGGGATTTGGGCACAGTTCCTTTTACCATCGAGGCTGTGTCGGAGAAACTCGATGTGAAACAGGCTGTGCTTGCGGAGTTTGAATCGGTTGCTGGTCCCGACGCGATTTTTGCGACGAATACGTCATCGTACACCCTGGCAGAGATTGCCGCTGGAGCTGGTCATCGAGAACGATGCGTGGGACTTCATTTCTTCAATCCCGTTGCCAAAATGCAATTGGTCGAGGTGGTACGGGCGCCGTTCACCTCCGAGACAGCGCTGGCAAAAGCCTGTGGCCTGGCCAAATTACTGGGAAAACTTCCTTTCGTGGTGAACGACGGACCGGGCTTTCTCGTGAACAGGATTCTCTCGCGCTATCTAGCAGAAGCCGTCATTCTACTGAGCGAGGGTGTGACAATCCGGCGCATCGATGCCATCGCTAAAAACTTTGGGATGGCGGTGGACAGCGGACACCCCATGGGACCCTTGGAACTTCTTGATCTGGTCGGGCTTCCGGTTGCGATACACGTACTCACCTCCCTTGCTGCGTTGGGACCCCGCATTGAGTCTCGTGATGCTCTGCTTCAGAGTTTGCTCCCGGAAGGGAAACGACCGCTGACGTTTTGGAAATCAGGGGAGGAGAATCCTCAAGCTGTCGAAGCGATTGCGAACTATCGTCGCGCCTTCCCTTCCGTAGCGGGTCCCGTCTCTGATGACATCATTGAGAAACGTCTCTTTCTCCCAATGATCGACGAAGCCGTGCGGTGTCTTAGTGACAACATTGTTGAACAAGCGTGGCAGGTTGATATTGCCTTAATCCATGGGATCGGGTTTCCTGCGTTTCGAGGAGGTCTTCTGTCTTGGGCTCGGGAGACGATGACTCCCGCTCAGATCGCACAGGAACTGGAATCGCTTGCTTCCAAGTATGGGAAACGCCTTGAGCCCTGTGCTGCCCTTTCCCAGAGGTCATGGTAGTGATGGCAGCTTTGTCACGGGCCGTGTTTGCGATAGACGACTACGCGTTGCTGTCCAGATGAAAGGTAGTCGCACGGGCGTCCCTTTGCACCAAATCTCGCAGAACGGATCGTCGTATGCCTGAGAAACCTTGGCTCTTGCACTACCCGGAAGGCGTTCCCCACGAGCTTCCGCTCCGCCCTGAGACACTCCTTGCGATGTTCTCCAGGAGCGTTCAGCGGTTCCCGCACCGGCCGGCCCTCTATTTTTTTGGAAAAACCCTGTCCTACAAAGACTGCCACTCCCTCATAGAGCAATTTGCCTGCGGCCTCGCCGCGCTGGGGATTTGCAAAGGCGATCGCGTAGCCCTCTGCCTCCCGAATTCCCCACAAGCGGTCATCGCCTACTTCGGAATTTTAAGAGCGGGCGGCATTGTGGTTGCGTGCAACCCGACCTACACGGAATACGAGCTCTCACACCAGCTTCATGACGCCGGGGCCAGAGCCATCGTGGTGCTTGACATGATGTACCAGAAAGTCCAGCACCTCCATCTTGCTCCAATCATCGTGACGCGGATCACCGATTTCATGACCACCATTGCGAGGTATATCTATCAACATCGAAACCACAATCCCCCGGTCACGATTCCACGCAGTGAGACGACGCTGTTCTTCCGCGATGTTCTGGACAGCGTCACCTCGGTGAACCCGGAGCAACTTCCAACCGTGAGTCCGGATGACATCGCGGTCCTCCAATACACGGGTGGCACTACAGGGGTGTCGAAAGGCGCGGAGCTGCGTCACCGCAATCTGACAGCGAATGTTCGACAACTTGTCAGCTGGTTTTCTCCTGCCGAACGTGTCGAGAGTTTTCTGGCAGCACTTCCGCTCTTTCATGTATTCGGGATGACGGTCACACAGAATATCTGCTTGGCTGTCGGTGGCTGTATGGTGCTGGTGCCCGACCCCCGTAATATGCAGATGCTTCTCACGCTCATTCGTAAGAAACAACCGACCGTGGTCACAATGGTCCCTGCGCTCGTGCGGAAACTCTTAGAACACTGTGACGCTAAGGACCTCGATGCCGCAAGATTCTGCATTTGCGGTGGGGCGTCGCTCCCATACGAGCTCCTCAAGAAATTCAAGGAGCGGACCGGTCAGCTTATCGTGGAGGGATACGGTCTTTCGGAAGCTTCTCCGGTGACGCACTGCAATATCCCCCGTGGTCTTTCGGTGAAGCGTTCCATCGGATTACCGATTGCGAATACCGAGGTGAAGATTGTAAACGAAACTGGGCACGAGGTCCCGGTTGGAGGAGTCGGTGAACTTTGGGTGCGCGGCCCGCAAGTGATGCAGGGATACTGGAACAATCCTGGAGAAAGCGCAAAAGTTGTGATGCCTGATGGATGGTTGGCAACCGGCGACATGGCGCGCATGGATGAAGATGGCTTCTTCTACATCGTGGATCGGAAGAAGGACATGATCCTTTCCACTTCCGGCTTGAATGTCTATCCCTCCGAAATCGAGAAGGTCTTACTGCTTCACCCGGAGGTACGAGAAGCCGCGGTCATTGGCGTGTTGTTGAGGGACGGAAGTGAATCTGTCAAGGCGGTTGTCGTTCCATCCGCGAATGAAGTCTCTGAGGACGACCTCGTGAAGCACTGCCGGCGATACCTGGCTCCCTATAAAGTTCCAAAGCACATTGAATTTCGCCGCGAGCTACCACGAACGCTTCTTGGAAAGACACTCTATCGGGTGTTGCGCGAGGAAGAAGAGGAGCGGCTGCACCCTCAACACATTCGGGCGTCGTGAGATGAAGGGGATCGATCCCTGGACGGGTTAAAGCGCTTCTGAACGCAGAGCAGCTCGGCAACATGTCTGGCGATCGCCAAGGCCGCGGAAAGCCCCGGCGACTCAATTCCTACCAGATTGATGAGTGGTGGGTCCTCGCTGTCTACGGCGATGATGAAGTCGCTTTTGCGCCCATTGCCAGCAATGACACAGGGACGGATTCCGGAGTAGGCCCACTCAAGATCGCGTTCTTCGAGGGCCGGCAGGAATTTCTGCAAGGCCTCGACGAACACGCCAGGCGGGGTTTTGCCCGACGCGTAGTCCATTTTGTCTTCAATAGCCACCGCATTCGGTCCCACGAACATCTGCCCGTTTGGGCGGGGGCTGAAATGAATTCCCTTGCCGGTCGCCTGAGGAGGCAAGGCAGGATACACCAGGCGCCGGATGAGGTTCTTTTTCTCCGGGTTCACGAGCTCGTAGTACTCGCCCCGGAGCGGGTAGATGGTATAATTTTTGTTGTGCAGGGCGAGTGCGGCGACATCGTCGGCATGAAGACCCGCGGCGTTAATCAGGCATTTAGCTCGGATCCTCTGACGGTCGGTGGTGACGATGTACGCGGTGGTGTCAGCGTCGATGCCCACCACCCGGTTGTTGAAAGCAAACTCGGCGCCTGTCGCTTCTGAGTCGGTCCTCAGAGACTGCACGAAGGCGTGAGGATCTATGACTGAGACGCTCGGAATGACAAGACCGCAGACAGCGCGGAGATTCGGCTCCCAGACACGCAACTTGGAGGGCGTCGCGAACGTCACCCGGGTCTTTGTCTTCCAGGCGTTGAACCACATCCGCCGCAGCGTTGAAACTTCACGCCAAAGGCCGCGACGGACATCCTCCCATGAGATGGCGATCACCATTCCCGTCCTGAGGAGCGGGACACCCTGCCGTAACGCGTATGAGACCGCAAGTGCACTACCTTCTCGGGCTAGCCGCTCCTTCAGCGAAAAGGGTTTTTCATGGATTCCGCTGTGGAGCACGCCGCTGTTGCGCCCGCTGGTCTCCTTTCCCACCGTCTCATGTTGCTCGAGAACAACGATGCGGAGAGGCGTGTCCCAGCGCCGGTGCGCCAACTCTCTGGCGATGGCGCACCCTACGACCCCTGCGCCCACAATGCAGACATCACACGTTTCCATCTGGTCAGGTTCCTCGGATCCAGGCGCAGGTCGAGCGAACAGTTTTCCGGGCGCCATAACGCATCCACGGCCTTGGAAGCACAGTAGGGCCTTGTCTGGACGAAACAGGGGTCCTGGGAACACAAGGCCGGAGGCGTTGCATGTCTGAGCTTGTTCGGAGCAAGTACGGGAACATCCTGTTTGTCTTTTGCGGCGGCGGCTGCCGGGCCATCATGCAAGCTGTCGCCGCGGCAGAACTTGTTCGCGCCGGCTTCACGCCGACCCACATCGTGAGCTCTTCCGCGGGCACGTGTAATGCCCTCGGGTTTGTCGAGAATCCTGGCATTGTTGGGGCCGAGAAAACCCTCCGCATCTGGGAAGAATATATCACCTCTCCGGAAGCGATCTATGAAATCCATCCCTTCCTCCGGGAGAAGGTGGGGCGGCTCTTGGGAATCGTCCCCCAAGTGACCCGAGACGATGGCTCGAGCGGGTCGGTCTTCTATGAGGCCAGAAGGACAATGAAGTTTGCGTCCATGATCATCTCTCTCGCGTTTCGTGTGCCGCTTCGCCTTGTTGCACCGACCGTGGACCTTGCGCTTCGCCTCATCGACGCGTTGAAGTCCCCCCAAAAGTCCCTTCGGCGGTTCGTGCTCGAGCCCGAATTTCAGCAAGCTGTCGACCAGGTGCACAAGTACTTAGAACTCGATCGGATGAGAGCCTTCCTTGATCCGTTCCCGCTTCTGGCCAGGCTTGCCGAGCAGATCGATCTGCAGAAGGTGCTGGCGAGCCCCATCGTCTGGAACATTCTGGCTGAGCGATACGAGGACGGAGCGACCGTCGTGTTTTCCAATAGAGATCCCGATCTTGCGATGGACGGGAGCGAAGACCCACGAAGCCTGAAAGCGAAACACGACCGCTTCTTTAAGGAGGTTCGCGCGTCCATGGCTCTGTACCCGTTGTTTGAAATGGTGGAGATCGACGGCTACCGCTACCTCGACGCGGATTTGGCCAATCCCCTTCCGATCGAGGTTGCTTTCCGTTCCGGTTGCGAGACGGTGTTCATTTTCCTCACCGTTCCGAAGGAGACTGTGCGAATTCAACCCTATCCTTTGCGAGACCTGTTCGAACTGAACGGGCTCATGCGCGTAAGCCAGCGGTACATCCACCAGCGCATCAGGGAAGCGCAGGTCAAAGCCAAGGAGCTAGGCGTCAATCTCTTTGTTATCCGTCCAGACGATATTCCTCCTGGACTCGGGCTGCTGGAGATTGACAACAAAGTGATCGACTTGGTCAAGAATCGCGAACAGAGATACATGCGGGAATACCTAGCGAATTTGGATGCCCATAACCTACGATTCGCGCAATTGATCCCCT
>JBQTHT010000089.1:0-19089 GCA_052389595.1 Nitrospiraceae bacterium | reverse complement strand
GTCGAGAAAATAATTCGTTATCCCGACCCTGTAATACGCAAGGAAGTCCTGCGGACCCTCGGCATCCTTCGCCCGCAGGGGAACGGATCAAAATTACTCGTCTTGCTCAACGATCCTGAAGAGACGGTGCGACACGCGCTTCTTAAATTGCTGATGAGCGGGCAATACACCGCTCCCTTCACAGCCTGGTCCTCCGTGGTGACGAGCGAAGAATTCCAGGATCGCACGACCTCAGAAAAGCGTGCAGTTTTCCAGGCCATGCGGCAGGCCACAGGCGACGAAGCCGTTCCCTACTGGCAGCATCTGTTGACGGAGCGGTCGTGGACAAACCGAAAAAAGGTAGAAGAACTGGCTCTGCTGGCCGCTGAATCGCTTGGCAAGTTGGCGACGCCGGCCGCGGTAGCGGCGCTGGATCATGGCCAGAAAAAAGCAGGAGCTACTGTCCGGCAAGCTTGCACCACCGCGCTCGCCATGGCGAGCAAACAGCAGCGACTCAAACCGGCAGTCGGGGACCATAAATGAGAATGGTGTTCCGTGGCTGACGAGAAATCCACAGGACCGATGATCCAGATGCCGGAGACCACGACCGAGCCGATTCTGACTCATGAAAAATCCCTAACCGATAAAATCGCCAAGGGCTCCGAAGCTGGGGACATTCTCAACCAGCAAATGGCGATGCTGGGTATCCAGCTCATTACCCAACTGAATGTTCTCATCAAAACCTCTCGGATTCATGGCCGCACGAATGCCGCATTGGACAAGCCGGTAGAAGTTTTGCTGACGCTCATCAAGACTCTGACTCATGAACAGCCCGTCGTATTGCGTCTTCAGAACGACTTTTTGTTCCTCGGCGAAAGTCATCTGAAGATGAACGCACAGCAGATGGCGGTGTTTACCAGCATTATCGACAATCTGAACGCCTGGAAAGTCGGCGCCATTTCCTTCTCGAATCACGTGGAGTCCAAGGATCTGCGGGAATTTGCCCATCTCTTCGTCACTCTGGATCCTGAAACTAAATCCCTCCACGAGTTACAACAGGACATGAAGGCTCATTCCGTGGAGGGGATTGAACTCGAGGAGCCACGAACGCTGCAGGAAAAAGAAAAAACTGGAACCGGGGCCGGAGGAGACCTGCGAAAACAGGCAAAAACTTCCTCAAAAAACAGTTATACGAAAGCGGCCGGCGCAGTCGGAAACCTGATCCAGGGCGTCCGCGAGGGCGGCACGCTCAGTTTCAAACAGGCGAAACGAGCCATTCAGAATATCGTTGATCTCATGATGAAAGACGAAGCGACCCTCCTGGGGCTCACGACTCTGCGCTGCCACGATCAATATACTCATAATCATTCCGTGAACGTCTCCCTGCTGTCGATTGCCTTGGGAAATCGCGCGGGCTACCCCAAAGTGGATCTGGCGGACCTCGGACTGGCCGCTCTGTTTCACGATGTTGGGAAGGCCTGCGTCGCTTTGGAAATTCTCAACAAGCCGGGGGAATTTACGCCTGAGGAATGGGCGATTATGCGCAATCATCCGATTGAAGGCGTACTCAGCCTTGCGAAGCTTCGCGGCCTGACCAACTTGCCGGGCCGCATGGCTTCAGCCTCTTTTGAGCATCACATGAACTATGACTTTTCCGGCTACCCAAAACTCGCAGTGCCCTGGAAGCTCTCGGTGACGGGTCGCATTATTACGATCGCCGATTGTTACGACGCCATGACTTCCTCACGGGTGTACCGGCGCGAACCACTCTCCCCCTCCAAAGTGCTCAAGCTCATGTTTACCAAAAGCGGTCAAGCGTTCGATCCAGTGTTGCTGAAACTCTTCGTCAACTGTGTCGGCATCATCCCCATCGGCAGCCTGGTCATGTTGGAAACCAATCAACTCGGAGTCGTGATCCAGCATTCTCAGGAAAAAGCGAATGCCGACCGGCCGCTGGTGAAAGTTGTGACCGATCCGGAGGGTCACCCGATCGATGACGGCGCAGAACTGGACCTCGCGGAGAAGAATGAGACCGGCGACTACACACACAGCATCATTCGCCTGATCGACAATGTCGAACACAAATTCGACACAAGTCGTTACTTCGTCTGATTTCCCGTCTAACCCTTACTCTACTATCGTCGCGACGCAGACGGCGGCCAATCCATGTCCGCCTGTCTGCCACAATAATAACAAGAGAGCCGATAGCGCGCTTTGCGGCGAGGGTTCGGGAGCGAGGTAAAGACGATCGGGGTGTGATCATAGGGGCACAGGGGTGGTTGGTGCATGAGATGTTCATCGGCCATCTGCAGTAGAGAAGCCTCATCCCACGGCGGTGCCGTTTGTTCTTGGCCGGCGATACAGAGTTTCCATCCGCAACTCCGGCACTCGGCTTGAAACGATTTCACTCGATCATGAAGCTGCGAGAGTTCCGTCGTTTCGACCGGTCCCGGACATGTCGCGAGACCGCAAGACAACGTCTCATGCTGCAGCGCTCGGACAAACCGCTGATGAACGGCATCTTTTTTGGAACTCATGCGAACGCCTCTTAGTACGATGGACTTCAGACCATACCGCCATGTATAGGGCTCCTCGCAGCCACTGTCAACCGCGAGAGCGCGAACCGGACCCGCTTGACAGATCGGCACATCGAGGCTATTCTCGCCGGGTTTCATGCTGATGCGTTGTTTTCATCCGAAAGGAGTTTGGATTATGAAGAGCCCGCGGATGCGGATCGCACGGTTGACACAAGTCGCCCTGATTGCAGCGATGGCTTGTCTGGGAGCTGCATCGCTCAGCACGGCTGCGGATGCGTTCAAGATGGGCGTGGTTGACCCGCAAGCCGTTCTCGAAAAATCAAAAGCCGGGAAACGCGCCTTGGAAGGATTGCGGGAATATGTGTCGACCCGTCAGAAATTGCTTTCTCGAGATGAGGAAGAATTGAGGAATATCGAAAAGCAACTCAAGGAACAAGGAGTAAAGCCCGGCGAGATTGAAAAAAACGACAAGCAGAGCCAGTTCCGTGCGAAAGTCCAGGATTACCAGAAGCGCGCCCAGGAATTTAATCAGGAACTACAGGCGAAGCAAAAAGAGCTGATCGACGAGTATATGAAGAAAATCGGCGCCGCGACTCAGACGGTGGCTGAAAAAGGCGGGTTTTCGATCGTTGTCGACAAGGGAAGCGAAGCCACGGTGAAGATTGTCATATACAGCAAGGACACCATCGATCTGACCGAGCAGGTGATTAGAGAGTTCGACCGGGTGCATAAATAACGGTCGTCGCCTCCTCCAAGAGTCACCTTGGAGCCTAAGATCTTAACAACCGTTCCCATGCTCAATTGGGTAACCGGCCTCACCCCAGGCTCTCATTCCGCCATCCATTGAACTGACACTCGTGTACCCCATACGCTGAAGATTCTCAGCCGCTAGGGCAGACCGAAACCCTCCACCGCAGTACAACACGATATCGGCCCCCTTATCAGGAATCACGCTCTCGATATCGCGTTCAATGATCCCTTTCCCGAGGTGCCGTGCTCCCTTGGCATGACCCTTCACAAATTCGTGATCTTCGCGTACATCGATGAAATGAAACGTCTCGCTGTGGTCGATCCTTCTCTTTACCTCCGTAATGGTGCATTCCTTCACACGCTGCTTCGCCTCCCCCACCAATTTCAGAAAGCCGGGATTATGTTTCATGGCGCCTCCTCATCATCAAATAGACGCGTTTGTCGACCGCCTGGCCTTCGAAACGTGTCGGCGATCGCATGATCTTCCACGAATGGAAAGCCGGCCCTGCGACGCGCCATGTCAAACAGTTGCTCGATCATATTCCAATACGCGCCGGTTCCCTGATGGCGCTTGAAGAAATCGCCTTCTGATAACCGACCATCACGCACCTCACGGATCCGGTTTGTGATTTTGGTGATCCGGTCCGGAAAGGCGCTCGCCATCCGTTCCAGGAAAACAGACTCGACGTTGCCGGACAATCGCAACAGCGTGGACATGGCTTCGACTGCACCCGCCCGCCGGGCGCGCGTAAGCAATGTCGGCATATCGTCTTCATTCAATCCGGGGATGATCGGGGCAATAGAGATACCGGTGGAAATCCCCGCCTCGCTCAGTGCGCTCAACGTTGCAAATCGTTTGGAACTCGACGGAGCCTGCGGTTCAACCACGCGCGCGGTCTCGTCGTCCGCGAAGGGAATGCTGATGTAGACTCGCAGCCATGCCTCGCCAGACAATCGCGTCAATACATCGAGGTCTCGTAAAATCAGCGCGCCTTTCGTGATGATACCAACCGGATTGCGATATTCAGCGCAGACCTCGAGACAGGCGCGCGTGAGGCCATATGCCGCTTCCAGCGGTTGATAGCAGTCCGTGTTCCCGGACAGCACAATCAATTCGCCCTTCCATGAAGGTTTGTCGAATGCGTGGCGGAGCAAGATCGGCGCCTCTTGTTTCACAATGATCTTGGAATCGAAATCAGTGCCCGCACCAAAGCCCCAATACTCATGCGAACGACGGGCATAGCAGTAGGCACAGGCATGAAAACATCCTCGATAGGGATTGAGACTCCACCGAAACGGCAGGTCTGGACTTTCGTTCCGGCTGAGGATATTTTGAGTCGTATCTTCAAAGACTTGCAGTGCCGCACGAGGAGCCGGTTCCAGGAGCTCACGATGGTGAGACTCGAATGGATTCGGCGGATTGGCCACAGTTCGCATGACGCTATCGTCTCCTCATTGAAGCCGCTTGTCAATTGCTCCGGCGCTCGTAAAAGACGTATCGAAATCTCAGCCTGAATTGACTCCATCCAGACCTGGTGTTAAGTTTCTCACCGTTTACCTTCCGTACGGTTTTGCCCATGCATGATCTCCGATTACTCCGCGAACAGCTTGATAAGGTACGCGCGCAGCTTGGATCCCGCGGCGCTGATGTTCCGTGGGACGACGTGCGAACGTTCATCGAGGAGCGTCGCGCCTTGACCGGGCAAGTCGACCAGTTGCGTCACCAACTAAAGAAGGGTTCGGATGAGGTCGGCCGGCTCAAACGCGACAAGCAATCGGCTGATGAGACGATGGCGGCCATGAAAGCGGTCGGCGATCGCATACAGCAACTTGAAGAAAGCCTCCGCCTGACCGAAGATCGTCTTGCGGAACTCGCGCTGCGCATTCCGAATCTTCCTCATGCCTCCGTCCCACAAGGCATGAGCGCGAATGACAACGTCGAAGTTCGGCAGTGGGGCTCCCCCCCCACCTTCTCCGGCGCTCCGCGGACTCATTGGGACTTGGGAGAAGCGTTGGGAATCTTGAACTTTGAGCGGGCGACTAGAATGGCCGGGGCCCGGTTTGCTGTGATGGTAGGCACGGGCGCGCGCTTAGAACGGGCGTTGATCAATCACATGCTCGACTTGCACACAAGCCGTCACGGCTATCAGGAAGTGCTGCCGCCATTTCTCGTGAATCGTGCCGCCATGACCGGTACTGGACAGCTCCCGAAATTTGAAACGGACCTGTTCCGTTTGCGAGATGAGGAACTGTTCTTGATTCCTACTGCCGAGGTGCCGCTCACGAACCTGCACCGTGAAGAAATTCTGGAAGAAGCCCAGCTACCTCTGCGGTATACTGCCTATACTCCCTGTTTTCGCCGCGAAGCCGGTTCTTATGGGAAGGATACGCGTGGGTTGATTAGGCTGCATCAGTTCAATAAAGTGGAATTGGTTGCTTTCACCACCGCCGAACACTCCTATCAGGAACTGGAGCGGTTGACGACCGATGCTGAAGCCGTGTTGCAGAGTCTGGACCTTCACTATCGTGTGATGGCGCTCTGCACGGGTGATATGGGGTTTTCTGCTGCCAAAACGTATGATCTTGAAGTGTGGGTACCGTCCCAAGGCACATTCCGAGAGATTTCTTCATGCAGCAATTTCGATTCGTTCCAGTCGAGGCGAGCCAATATCCGCTATCGACCGAAGGCCAAAAACAGCGTGAAGACCGACTTTGTCCATACCTTGAATGGATCCGGTCTTGCCGTGGGACGAACCTTAGTGGCGATCCTCGAAAATTATCAACAGCCGGAGGGGTCTATCCTCATCCCCCCGGTGCTCAGGCCCTATATGAACGGGCTGGAACGTATCACGAAATCCTGATGGCGAGGTGCTCTGCGCAGAATGTGCGCGATGCTAGTTGCGAATGTAGATGATATCCTTCAAGCCTATCACTACAGCAGGAGGGGTGACGGAGCGGCCGAACGTGCCGGTCTTGAAAACCGGAGTCCTCGCAAGGGGACCGCGAGTTCAAATCTCGCCCCCTCCGCCAACGTTCGAAGAAACCTGTGCAGGACCGAGAGAACTATCATGCTTGCACAGGTCCACAGATCGCGAGTCCAAGGTAAAATCCGCTGTTCGTTTGTCCCGGCAATTATCTATCCTCCGTTCACAAGAACAACGTACTGTCCCCCCAGGTTAACTACTGTCTTGCTTATCGCCTGATCGTTTGTTTAAGTGGAAGTGGGTGGAGGTGTCTGCTTTGGTTGTGCCCACCCAAGGCAGCAAGACGTCTCTACATCCTCCTGGAGAGATGTGCCTCCACCCGTGTACTTATATTTCTTTTTATTATTGCGTTTTCTTTGGGTTGAATACGATCTCGATCGATAATACGTAAAAGTCGGACGTTCCTCACTACCCACCTCATATTCGGCTACTGCAAGCTCATCGTCTACGCCCACTGATTTTATCCCCTTCTCGGATCCCTTGCTCGGATCCCTTGAATTTCCGAACTGCGAGTTTATGTTTAATACATAACCTATTGATAACACGTCTGATAGGTCTCATATCATTCTCAGGAATGAACCATTCGTTTTAGCACGCGAACTCCCCCCTTTGAGTGGGACCAGGCCTACCTCATCGGTATGTTCAGGTTTCGCATGATGCCGTATGCTGATTCTGTCGGCCACACTAGATTCAGGAGGGGCCATGCAGAAACAGGTCGGAAAGATCGGGGCGATTAGAAGAGAATTGAAGGGCAAGCCTTGTTCGTTCTGCGGAGGACACAAATACCAACTCGTGCTTCAGTCAAACGGTACGCCACAAACCGGAGGACTGTTTGCGCGATGCTGCCAATGCCAGCGGCCAAAAGAGATTGATGAGGTTTTGGGGCGCATATTGTGGATGTAATCCGGCCGCGAGCGTTTCATTCCTTTGTTGGGACTGTCAAAGCATGGAAGAAGCAAAATCACGGAAGCAACAGTCACGACGAAAGCTGCACGCTTTGCAAATGATGGCGTCCAGCGGTGTGGTTCGCCCTAGCCACGTCGAACTGCATTGCTTGGACCGCCCTTATGCCAGTGTGGCTGTTCCTAAGGATCTGGGCCATTCCAGTAGAGACCGTCTTTCCTATTCACGTATTGAACGCCTACCCGTCAGACTGTGGCCATGGCTCCGTCTGCTTTCCGACATCACATCTCATCTTCGTAAAAAGATTGCCCTCAACGCTCCGGAACATAAAAGATCCGCGCTGTGAGCAAGAAGGCCGCCGGTAGACCTCTTTCCTTCGATTAATTCCTCTTTCCTCTCCGCTCGCTCTCTTGTAGGGCAGGACTCCACTGTTGTAAGATCGGATTCCTTGGCGCGGCTTCTCAAGATATTGTTTCAAAGAGCATCTGCTGCCATCCCAAAACAGAATCCGCTAGGACGGAGAGGTGGCCGAGTGGCCGAAGGCAACGGTTTGCTAAACCGTCACAGGGCCAAAAGCCTTGTCGCGGGTTCAAATCCCGCCCTCTCCGCCATCATATTGCATCTTGGTGCTGCTCCATAGACTACCTCAGTGCTGAAGTACCAGAAATGCGGTAAGGCTGTGCTCGCTGTACTCACTGAGTCAAAGTCGACTCTCGATCAGTCAGCAGAGGATGCGTGGATGGAAGCGACCTTACGATTACGCGAGAATTTATTGGGCGTTTATCTGAGGCGATCTCTTGCAGAATTCTTCCTCCCTTTTCCCTTTCTTCCCGACAAGTGTTCATGTCTTCCCCGCTCATAGGCCAAGCGGAGAGCGTCAACGATCGCTTGTTTGAGCTTCAAGAGATCTTCAGGTCCCTCATCGTCCATGAAGGCGTCCACAATGGCCTCAGCCTGTTTTTCAGACCAATCAATCATCGTTTCATATCCCTGCCAGTGCGCTGCCAGCAGCCTCAAAAGTCGATCAAATTGAGCAACTCACAGTCTCCACTCTCCAGGTGAGTTTGACCACTAATATCAGAACCACATAATTCGCCGCCTCGAACATCGTATATCGGACTCAATCCATTCAGCAATTCCTTCTATGTTATCATCCAGAGATTAATTCACTGAGGAAGCTAACTCATCGATTATTCACTATTCTTATATACCTTGTACTGTGGGAAAAGCCAAATCCATGCCATGGATTGGAGCCAGCCGCTACTTCGCCTTCCCCACCCCATCTCTCCGCTTTAGTTTGGTACACTGTCAACTCAGATAAAAAAAAGGGATTGTTCTTGCCTAGGCAGAGGAACAATCCCTTTTCTGGTCAGTACTTTTGGCGGACTATCTAGATCGTGATTAGACTATTGTCTTACCCATGATCACTTTGCTCTTCATCATGAGAGCGAATCTACAGTGATTGCCAAAACAATTCATGGCCACAGTTCCATCGCCACAATCCCAGCCAACCTGACTTCTGACGGTCTCATCGCACTCGCATTGGCCTGTCCGTCCGGTATGCCGAGCCTGAACCCTTCATTTTGCAGCTCGAAGTGCTCCCAGGGGATCCGCATCAGTCGGCCCGTATCGGCGAGAATCACATCTGCATGGCTGATCTGCCGCGTCGCTGAATCAATGATCAAGCGTTTAATAAATCCCCACTCTTCTCCGCCCAGCGTCTTCACAATCCAGTTTTCAGTACTCATAGCCAGTCCTCCTAAGTTGCGGATTGTAGGTCTATCTCTACGCGTATAGTGTCAGACAAACCGCCAGTATTCTCATGGTCTGAACAGATCAAGCAGGGACGATCCGTTCGACCGTCGCTGCTTTTCGGATCAGATATGGCGTTGATCAAACCTGCACCAACTCTCACACTGTCTAATGTGCGGAAGCAGTGATGGAATGAGTACGGGCGGTTTGCCTAAAGATGAGTAGTCTGGACGTTCGGCGACTGCGCATACCCATACATATAGTATGGCAGGAACTGACCGGTCACCGCGTTGAGAATCGCATGGACCGGCGCGTCGGCCCTCAACGATCTGAGCGCACTCTTGACAGCCTGATGTGGCGTCGAACCGGCTCGTACAACGAGCAGCGAGAGATCAGCATGCTCCGCAAGCACGTTCATATCGGCTAAGGGGAGAATAGGCGGTGCGTTGATGAGGATATAGTCGAATTGCTTGCAAAGCTGTGCGAGGATACTGCTCAGGCGATCGGTCTTCAATAATTCGTTAGACCGAGTTGCACCATTGCCGGCGGGCATAATCCAGCAAGGTACCTCCTCAAAGCCATAAAGACACTCGTCCGGGGAAACCTCACCCGTCAGGCAATCAGCGAGGCCCCTTTCGGGAACAGTTTCTGCGTAGCGATTGAGCATCGGACACTTGAAATCGCAATCAAGGAGTAGGGTGCGCTTTCCTAGATCTCGCGCGAGAGTGTAGCCAAGATTGACGACGGTCGTGGTTTTTCCCTCCCCTTTGACTGCGCTTGTGACGACCACGATCGTGGATCGACCCTTGTTCCCAACCAACACAAGTCGAGTGGCGGCGACTCGATATTGTTCGGCCACAATCGAGGCAGGCAAGTATTTCACCACGAGATTCAACTCGAATGGGAGATTGTCCCCGCTATGGCCGATCAACCGTTTCTGGAGTATCGGCCGCGCTTCGCCCTCGCCATTGAGCCCGTTGGCTTCCCTGGCGACACGGTAGTTGGGAAGGAACCGTTGCCAGCTCGTGCGGCCATATATGAGGCTGAAGTCGGGGATCATGGCTAGCAGTTTTGGCCCCACCACCCGTTCCACGTCTTCAGGTCGATGGAATTGCAGATTGAGTTGCTCTCTTATCATCGTCGCCCCTATGCCAAACACGCAGCCGATTAGGAGACCGAAGACCATAACAGCCGATCGATTCGGCTTTTCGGGCCGCCTGGGGAAATTCGCGGGGTCGAGGATTCGAAAATGACCGGCCTGTTGCCGCTTCTCTAGATTTTCGGCAACCCTGGCATTTAGCCGCTTGTCGAGCAGCGACCGATAGTTATTCTTCATATTCTCGTAGTCGCGCTCAAGAATCAGTAATTCCTGCTCGACTTCGGGAGACTTTTCGACACGTTTCTCGTAATCTTTCCTTTCAGCACGGAGCGCTATTTGGCGTTGCTGGAGAAGGACCAACTCAGTCTTTACCTCGCGCTGCTGCCTCTTGAGATCTTGGAGGTAGGGGTCAATTGGTTTCTCCCCCGGCTTAATTGCATCCTGGCCGTACAATGCCATTAGTTCTCCCTCGACCTGACGGATCTCTTCCTTTGTCAGAAGGACCTCCGGATAGCTGTCCCAAAATTCGGCTTTTAGTCTTACGGACTTTTCTCGCAGCTCCTTCAGCCGTCGAAAGAGCGGGTCTGGCTCGATCGGACTGGCCACCAACGCGGCATTCGTGGCGCCGAATCTTTGGTATTCCTGGATCGCTTTGTCCATCATGGCTAATCGATCCGAGAGCCGCTGAATGGTCTCGTTCCCCGCATTCAGATCACTTTGCAGGCGGTCCAACGCACGCAGATTCGCCTCGGTCTGCTGAGGGAGCCCCCCAATATGTTTCGATTTGAATTTGCTGATTTCGTCTTCTTTTCTATCAAGCACGCTCTTCGCTCCCGTGACTTCATCCTCGAAGAACTCCGTAGTGCCTTCAGCAGTTCGCTCGCGCGCCTTCACGTTTTCCTCAAGGAACTTGTTCGCGATCCGCGAGGTCACCGTCATGGCAATACCCGGATCCTCATGTGAAAATGAGACCGTGAAGGCATCAACGCTGCTTCGACTCACGAAGTTTCCTCGGACTCCCTTGGCAACCATCTCGACCCTGATCGCACTTGCCACTTTGGCAATCGCCGCATCGGCACCGTATTGTGAAGCCTCGTCAGGATACAAATTCAGTTCCTTCACAACCTCGCTCAGCACCGCGCGGCTGATGATCTGTTTTTGAATAACGAAAATCCGCTGCTCCAGATTACCTTCAACAACCCCTTGCACGTAATTCTCCGGCATCTTCTGCTCTTCAACCAAAATCAGTGTTTCCGAACGATATTGCTTGGACGCGAACAGGCAATAGGCCCAAGCGACTGTAAGGGATAGAACAAGAGAGCCGATGATTACCCATTTTTGTCTGACGACCATGCGCCAGTATTCGCGGACCATGTCCGTCGCTGATTGGCTCAATTGGAGTTCAACGTCGATCGGTGTCATTGTTCATCTGCTCCAGGTATTAATGCCCACTCTCCCTCATATTTCCCTTTTGCCATCCCATGCGGTCAGATCGAAGTCGTCCCTTCTCCTAACGGACCAGACATCGTTTCTCCTCGACGAAAGGCCAGCAATGGACACCCTGTGCTATCCCAAATCAGAGCTTTTCTACCGATCGACCGACAATGTCTGCTCATCCAGAACCTCGGCCTCGGATTGAGTGGGCAGGCTTGTCACGATCCCCGAAGAAGCAAACGTTGGAACTAGCTCGCGTAATCGCTCAAGCGCCCAGGTGGACTTGTTCAGATGGGCCGCGTCCTCCAAGGCAATCACCTTCTCTTGGAGAGACATCGGATCGAAGGGGGCGATGCTTCGCACTCGTAGAATCTTGTCAATCGTAGAGGGCTCAGCCAGCTCACCCTCCCCGATCAATTCCTCGTTGAGTTTTTCTCCAGGCCGAAGGCCGATGAAGCGAATGGGAATCTCTTGATCGGGCAAAAAGCCGGACAGTCGGATAAGATTTCTGGCCAGATCCAACAATCTGATCTGCTCGCCCATGTCCAGGACGTAAATCGCTCCCTGCTCTGCAAGCGAGGCGGCTTGCAGCACCAAGTGGACGGCTTCTGAAATAAGCATGAAATACCGTCGAACCCCCGAATGGGTGACGGTGACAGGACCGCCGGCCTGAATTTGCTCCTGAAATCGCAGCAGGACACTTCCGTTGCTACCCAAGACGTTGCCGAACCGGACGGTGAGAAAGCGGGTGTGGCTGCGTCGAGCGATATCCTGGACGATGAGTTCGGCGACACGCTTCGTGGCGCCCATCACGCTCGATGGATTGACTGCTTTGTCCGTGGAAATCAGGACAAATCGCTCGACCTCGAATCGATGGGCCGCCTCGGCGGCGATTCGCGTCACCATACAATTGTTTTTCAACGCCTCCGCAGGGTTCAGCTCAACAAGAGGTACATGCTTATGGGCGGCTGCGTGGAAGAGTATGTTCGGACGATGCTTGTCCAGGATCATCGACAGCCGGCGAACGTCGGTGATATCTCCGATGACCGTGTGCACGAAGGACGACCAGCCTTGATCATCCAATTCTTTCGATATGGTGTACAGACTGTTTTCATGGCGCTCGTACAGGATGAGTGCGTCAGGACCCAACGCGGCGATCTGTCGTGAGAGCTCCGATCCGATAGACCCGCCGGCTCCCGTGATCAGTACGCGCTTCCCCCTCACCATCTGCCTCATCGACTTAGTCTCTAAATCCACCGGCGCTCGCGGCAACAGGTCAGCAATGTCCACGCTCCGCATCTGACTCACTACGTTCTTGTCGGCTAGCAGGTCTTTGACAATCGGTAAGGTCTTGATCGATACCTTGAACGGTTCGAGCGCGGAAACGATCTCCCTCAGAAGAGCCGGCTTTGCTCTTCTGAAGGCTAACACCACTTCCTCGGGCGTCTCCTCTGTGAGAACTCGTGGGAGGTCTTTCCGTGTGCCTAGAACCTTCACACCATGTATCCGCTGATTGAGGAGAGACACCTCGTCGTCGATAAACCCGATCGGCTGGTAACTGTAAGACCCATGCGTTTTCATTTCCCGCACGATCCGCTCCCCGGAATCCCCTGCTCCAATGATGAGGACTTTCTTCTTATTTCGATAAATCACCTTTTCCCGTAGAAGGCGCGATGGCAGCCGTATTCCCGTCATGAACCCGATGAGTAAAATGCTGTCGATGGTAAAGACAGAACGAGGATAATCCCTCATTCCCATACCCCAATGAACCCAGCCATAAAAAACAAGCGTACTAGTGAGGACTCCGCTGATGATATTCTGCAGATCCCAGATGCTGGTATACCGCCATAAGCCTTCATTGAGACTGAAGAGCCAAAACGCCGCGACCCGGATGGCGACGAGCCAGGGAAGCATCTGGAGAAACAGATGCGCCTCTTCAACAGGGATAGCTCCGTCGAACCTCAGCCAAAAAGCCCCATAATTGGCAAGGATGATCAGGCCGATATCGACGATGACGATCAAGGGTCGTCTCCACTCCAGGATCAGCGCCTTCATCTTGGTACCGTAGGGTGACGGCTCCCTTCGAAGAATAGATTGGAGTTCAGGCAGTTCACAGACGACCAGTGGCACGCCGATAAGACAGAGCACGGTTTGTACGATAATGGCTACGTCGAGGAGGAGAGGGGAGGCCTGCCGGACATAAAGCTTCGCTAACCGGAGTTTCTCAGGCAGGATGGCCGTCCTATACTCCTGCTCAGGATCTATTGCACGTTCGAGAACCGCAGCTTCGTCGATAAACTTGAGCGAGGCTAAGTCGGTAAGTCCGGGCCTAACCACCAGGACCTCGGAGTAATTTTCCCGGAATAACTCGACATAATGCGGGACTTCCGGCCTAGGGCCGACCACGCTCATTTCATCCTTCAAGATGTTGAGCAGCTGCGGCAGTTCATCCAACTTGTAGTAGCGTAAAAATCGCCCGACGCGAGTGACACGAGCATCCCGCCCGATCGTTAACAACTCCCCCTTGAAAGGCGCATCTTCTACCATGGTCCGAAATTTGTAGATAAAGAACGGCCGAAACCCTCTCCCGACACGGACCTGCTTGAAGAGGATCGGTCCAGGCGAGTCGAGTTTGATGAGTACTGCCGCAATCACAAACAGCGGCCAACTCACGAGCAGGCCAATGACGGCTGCAAAAAGATCAAACGTACGTTTTATCATCGCCGGTGCAATTGGATCAGTTCTCTGACTACTGTGATAACACGCTGGATGTCGAGCTCTGTCATCTTAGGGTATAGCGGCAAGGACACGGTCCGCTGGAAGACGGCAGTGGCTCTCGGCAAGTCTTCGGGACGACAACCCCAGGTGTCGCGGTAATACGGATGCAGATGTAGCGGAATGAAGTGGACGCTGCATCCGATCTGCTCACGCTGGAGCAGCTGAATGAACTCATCTCGTCCGATACGTAATCGATCAAGCTTGAGTTGAATGACGTACAGGTGCCACGCATGTTGCACATGTTCCGCGACACGTGGACGGATGATTTCCGGGAGGTCCCGAAACCCCTCGTCATAGAGAGCTGCATACTGGTCCCGTATCTTTCGGAAACGCTCGCATTTATGCAGCTGCGAGATGCCCAACGCCGCGGCAATGTCCGTCAGATTGTATTTGAATCCAGGAGAGAGGATCTCGTAATACCAAGATCCTTGAGCGGTATAACGGTTCCAAGCATCGCGGCTCAGCCCGTGCAGGCTCATGGCGCGCATGCGTGCGGCCCAGTCGGAGTTCTCCGTCGTGACCATGCCCCCTTCGCCCGTGGTAATGTTTTTCGTGGCATAGAATGAAAAACACGTGGTGTCGCCGATGGTCCCCACCGCTTTCCCGCGATACCGTGCCGGGAGCGCATGAGCCGCGTCTTCGATCACACGAAGATTGTACGACTTGGCAATGGCGAGGATGTGGTCCATTTCACAGGGGTGACCTGCGAAATGGACAGGAATGATGGCTTTCGTTCGTGACGTAACAACTTGTTCGATTCGATGGGGATCAATGTTCAGCGTATCCTCTGTACAATCCACAAGTACGGGCTTCGCCTTGAAGTACGTGACGACCTCTGCCGTCGCCGCAAAGGTCATCGTGGGTACGATGACCTCATCGCCCTCGTGCAAACCGATCGCTTCGAGAGCCAAATGAAGGGCCGCGGTACAGGAATTGACCGCGACGGCGTACCTCGCTCCCACCATGGCCGCGAAGTCCTGTTCGAACTGCTTCGCCTTTGAGCCGGTCGTGAGCCATCCCGACCGCAGCACCGAGACCACAGCCTGGATCTCATCTTCGCCAATATCGGGGACATGAAAGGGCAAGAATTGTGTCATAGGGAGAAGTCTCCGCGTGTGTGGACTTGAACATCCGAGAACGAGTGATGCGCAGTGGTGCGGTCACCAAAGCGTGATTCGTCAGCGGAGCTCGAGGTGATCGGCTAGTTGAGGAGCAATCAGGATCGAGGCGAGTGCGCTGGCCGCTCCAACGAAGACGAAGGAGGTTTCCAGTGGAGCATTGAGAGTCAGGAACCGTACGCCTTGAAGCAAGACAGGAAAAGACAACGGTGCGGCAAAGAAAAGCCACGTCCGACCTAGCGAAGCGCGGCGGCCTACGCCAATTGCATAAATCATATATCCCATAGGAAAGATCAGCGCAGAGCACAAGGGCCATTTGAATTGCTGTCCAAGAAAATCGACGAGCGTGTCGATCGATGCATTCTTGAACCGCTGCATCGTCCTCCCGAGTTCGGCCCCGTTCACATACAAAATTTCCACGCCGTCATTGTAGGTGACGACCACATGTCGAAGTACTTCCGAAGCCTGCCTTGCAGTCAATGTCTCTTGGTCGTTCCCGCTCAATCCTGCGACCGGAACCCGTAATGGCAATGCAACCTCACGTTTCCATTCAGCAAACGTAAAGACCCTACGTTCAGGGTTGGTCGAGTACCAGACGATGCGGGAAGCCCCCCATTCCAACCGATTAAAGGGCGCGACCCAAGCCTCTAGTGAGAACCGACTGTGTGCAAAGAATCGTCCACCGGAAGGCGTGGTCGGCGGCTGTGAAAAAAGACGAACGTTGGTTTCTCGAACTGCTAGGCCATTCGGAGTCAGCCACTGGACACGCCCCTCGTCCTGGATACGAAGGCGGACAGGCGTTCTGGAATCAACGTCTCCTCTCCCCGTCTCTTGAACATTGTCTGAGAAGTCGTAGTAAAGGACCTGTCCTTCATCAACTCGCGAAAGTTTTGAACCCCGAATAGGACCAGCAGAGAAATTCCTTTGCACCTCCGGATGGCTGAGCACGCGGTTGTAAAGAGAGACGAGATAGATCTCCCCAAGCCAGGGCCCATCCACATTGCCTTTACTCCCGAGGTAAAACTCGAACTCAGAGTTCCAGTTGTGAAAATCCGCAGCCAGCGGGAGTGGGAAGCCGAACAGGGCGCAGAGTACCAAGAGATAGATGAGGAGACGAAGAGCCGGCGACGCCTGACCTTTGAGCCTGTCTCCATGGTTTCGCAGATAGGTAGGGATACGATTGTGCACCGATCGGCCAAGTCCCCCGACCAGTGCTCCCAGCGTATTCAATGTGATGTCCGCAACGGAAGGGTGTCGAGGGAGCACTGTCTGAACGACCTCAATCCCAGAGCTCACGATACATGCGGAGATGGTGGCCATGAGAAGCCTAAGGCACAATGGCCGAGCGGATACAAAGGGCAATGTCACAAATAGGAACCCGTAGGGCACGAACAACACGATATTCGTCAAAACATCCCATGTCGTGACACGGTAGAGCCCTTCAGGGCCTTCGAATGTCATCCTGGGTAAAACGGTGAGAGTTCCTGACGGATCAACCAGAGGTGTAAATGGCGTCAGAGCAAACAACATCAGGTATGCCAGGTAGACTCCAAGAAGCACTCCCCCTCCTGGGTTCTTGACTACGGGTGTAAGGATCACCCGTTCTCCCGATCTGTGACGATGAGACGAAAGATGATGTTGGGAGGACCGGGCGTCATGCTCACTGATGGTCTTGCCCATGATGGTACGTCAGCCTACTTTGATCGAAACGTCATCGACATTAACCTCTGCGAGCTGTCCAATAGTTCGCACAAACAGCTCTTCCTAATCCATCTACACAACGGGTATTTCTGACTTCACGAAGTTACACTCTGACGCATAGCCTTCTTCCTAACGAGCGGGCTAATATATTGCCCCAATTCTTTTCCCGTGACAGAAGCGCCTTTCACATTGAAATGGGCATCGTCATAGAAGTAATCCAATGACTTCGGCAATGACTTTGCCAGGTCAAAGAGCGGGATAGAGTACTCGCCTGAAATCTGGCGCATAACATCGTTGAGTGATTCCAACGCCTCCTCCATCACCTCCTCACGGTAGGTTTTTCCATTTCGGTAAAGCATCCAGTGCCAGTCTCTTGCGTTAGGATCGACAGAACTATTCCAAGTGACTTGTTGCGTCATGAACACTAACTGGGTTTTGTGCGCGTTCGCGATGCCAACAATGGTCGTGAGATTCACGGCATACGCTTTAAGGTCCACTCTTGGCTTCTCTTCGGACACGGGAACTGATTTTCGCAATTCAACTTTGCTCTTGTAATCGGTTTTCAGCGGTATTTCTTCAAGTAGATCCCGATCTGTTCGAGATAGTGGTTTCAAGACATAGTACAACCGCCTCGGAATTTGGAATTCAGTAGAAATAGAAGGAAATTCAACCGCCAGAGATCGGAGAGATCGAAGGAAGGGAACCGAAGGGGATGCTTTGCTTGGTTTCACATAGTGCAGGTAATCGTGATTGAATATCGACCTGGTCAGGTCGTTAATTCCGGAGAAGACGATGATCAAGTCAGGCTCCAAATGCACAATGCGATGTGCAAGCATTGAAACATGATCGTCACTCGCATCGCCCGATTTCCCTGCGTTATAAACCTTGATCGATAGTCCGGAGTTGACATGGTCCTGAAGGTAATCCTGTAGAACCGCGTTGATCGCTCGAGAGTCGTCGACATAGAGACATTCGGCCGTACTACCTCCGACCAGGAAAATCCGAAATTCATTCGCCGGCTTCGGGACCGATAAATAATCTCCTCTAAACCCCATATTGTTGGTGCTAAAAGTGTTCTGCCCATTCATGCCAGGCAGACCTGCGTCTACTTCTGTTATCACTCGATAACCGGGGGAAAATTCTGATCTGATGTATTGGTTCAATGCACCTTTCTTCTGATTCTTATAGTTCACATAGGGATCGGGCACCGGGGACAGTATTGCGAGAAAGACTTCTGCGAGAATCAAGCAACCAAGAAAGGAAGATGTCGGAACCCCTATTGCGAGGAGCTTTTTCATAGCCAGACTCGAACCTATCTCAAAATCGTTTCAGCAGCATGGTGATTGATGCGAGTTGCACGAAACCGAGGAAGTTGGCTGCGTAGTATTCCCAGCGGATCAGCAAGCGGCGTTTCCATTGCAGCCATGCAAAGCATCGCTCGACGAGCCAGCGGCGTTGGTACCGCCGCCGGGCGGCGGCCGTCCTGGGGCTTGAGTTTCCGGGTGGACCGGGGCGGGGCAATCATGGCCACCCCATCTTGCTTGAGGGCATCATCCAGTCCATCGCTGTCGGAGGCGCGAGCGCCAAGGAGATGCTCGGGCTTGGCCTCCAGCATGTAGACGTCGCAACGGAGGTGCACTAACGTGACCGCATGATGATTGGCGGCATGCGTGCTCACCGAGCGCGGCAGTCCATGGCGATCGACAATCGCGAGAATCTTCACGCCTTTGCCACGGCGGGTGTTGCCACTGCCGTCGCCCCCGCCTTTCGCCGAGGCAAAGGTCGCCTCGATGAAGCTTTCGCGCTCGTCGATTTCCCCTTCCTCGCGCAACGTATTCGCCAACTGCGTGAGCATGTCGCGCAGCACCTCGCGTTCGCGCCACTGCTGAAACCGGCGATGCACCGTCTTGTAGTTGGGATCGCACTGGGGCAACCTGTGCCAGTGCGCGCCGGTGTTCAGAATCCACAGCACCGCCTCCAAGACGGCTCGCGCCGGCACGGGCCTGCGCCCCGGGCGCCCGTCGGGGATGTGCTCCTCGGGAAAACGTTCCCGA
>JBQTHT010000088.1:0-9226 GCA_052389595.1 Nitrospiraceae bacterium | reverse complement strand
TGGGGTGGCTGGCGAAGGAAGTGGCGACAGCCATTTATGGCCACTCAAAAGCCAAGATCATTGCCGGTCCGCATGTCTACGGCGGCCAGTCGATGCCAGTCGAGTTAATTGTAGACGAGGTTGAGTCTGGGCTGACAGGTAAGAAGTCCACCAACGTCCCCCTCTCCGCGATCATGGGGACCGATGTGGATCAAGCCGAAGTGTCTCACTTCATGCGCAGCATTTAGTTTCACAGTTCACGCTTCACACAGCAGAGCCCGTCCGGAAAACCGGACGGGCTCTGCTGTTTCTCGATCCTGTGAGAGCGGTGGTCTTTTTCTATCCCTGCAAGTCGTCCTGAACCATCTCTTCGCTGTCGGGCATGCCGTAGGCGATGAACTTGGCATAGGACAGATAGATCATGCTGCTGTCGCGCATCGCTTTTGCGCCGTGCGTCATACGCTCGAACTTCTCAGCATCGGTCCCCTCTGCCGTGCGCATGTGTGCCACCTGATCATGTAGGATTTGGTTATAGTGTTCCATCGCGCGCTCGACTTCGCGATAAGCTTGGAGAATTGCGTCAGTCATAGTTGTACTCCTTTGTAAGGCGAGCTTACACTAGGTCACGATGGCCTTCAACCCGGCGCAGACGTGCGGCATATCCCTCTCCCCACCACTGCTTCAGGCGCTTGATGAGATGATGGGAGTCGAGAACGAAAAGATTCCCGCAGCATTAAGTCGAACGGTCGCGGATCTCTCACGGCTTTTCACTGCGGAGCGTCGTAAGCTACCGGCCGGGTATCTGGATGACCGAGGGGTCTGTGCCGCCTATGCATCGTATTACCTGCCGGTTAATTTAGCCAAGGTCCAATCATTGCTCGCGGAGTTGCCCGATGATGCCTGGAGCTTGAAATCCAACACAAAGGGGCTCTCGGTGCTCGATCTAGGTTGTGGGCCTGGAACTGCCGCCGTTGCCGTGCTGGACTGGTTGCATCAGACAAGGCCATTCGCGCATCTGCCCCTTCAGGTCCTTGCGGTGGATCGCTCGATCGCCGCGCTCAAGGAATGTGAGCGGCTCTGGAATACTTATCGGAGCGCGGCGTCCGTATCGGCCACCCTCGATATATGCCATGGTGATCTTGAGCGGGCAGTCAAAGGTCCGACTAGAACGGCCATCGAACGGCACGCACCTTACGATCTGATCATCATGGCGAACTGTCTGAATGAGCTTTTTCAGGCATCCTCCGATCCGGTCGAACAGCGAAGCGTTCTCATCCAGGATCTCCTGACCCGCCTCCAAGGCGACGGGACGCTAATGATCATTGAGCCGGCATTGCGTCCGGTCGCGCGAGACCTCCACCGGCTGCGAGATCGTCTTCTGTTCGAAACGGTCTGCACGGTGTATAGCCCCTGTCTTCACGATCACGGCTGCCCGGCCTTGGTCAAGGAAGACGATTGGTGCCATGAAGAGCGTCCCTGGGCTCCCCCGCCTCATGTGCAGGCTATCGATCGGGAAGTAGGCTTCATCAAAGATGCCCTCAAGTTTTCCTATTTATTACTTCGCACGGATGGGCGGAGCATCGTCCGACGAGCGTCCAACGTCTATCGGGTCGTCAGTGAGTTACGCGAGATGAAAGGCGAAAAACGTGTCTGGTTGTGTAACGACAGCGGACGGCCGGAAGTCGGGCGGCTCGATCGGGCCCAATCCGTCGCGAATTCGGCCATGGACCACTGGCATCGTGGAGCGATCGTCAAGATTGAAGAGATTGTACGCAAAGAACGTCAGGGCAAAGAATCGAGTCTCGGCAGAATTCCTGCGTCGGCCAAGGTCGAAATCGTACGGCATGTCGGAGGACACTAATCCGCTTCCGGTTCCGAATTGCCGTGCTGATGGGTGACCTGATCCTCCTCAAACAGCTCCGCCATTTCATCTGCGATCATGTCGCGATCATTCGGCACGGAGATAAGAGGGATCTCTTTGCGAGCCTTCTCACCTTGAGGAGGAGTGGGAGTTGCGCTTTTCTGTTCAGCGTCTTTGGATTGGCTCATGACAAGAGTATACACCACCGGGGTAAGAGATGGGCTATTCAAATGCTTCGAGCGACGAGTTTTCTGGGAACTTCTTCTTGCACGCCGTGCAAGTCACAAAATAGATCGCTTCTCGAACGGACATGACAATACGGAAGTCCAACGCCACGCCGCGCTGCATGCAATGGGGGCAGGAGATGTCTTTGAGCCGATACGGCACGTCGGGTTGCGTGCGAAGGTAAAACTCCATGTCGGTATGAACGGGAAATGAATATCGGCATGCCCTGCAGACTCCTTTCCACTCTCCATCCGATTGCATGGTCCGCGGATCAATGGCAAAGCTGTTTCCCTTGCAGATCGCGCACTTGACTGAAGATAGCCGAGATTCAACCTCTTGTACGGTGTGGCTTGCCATTGTGAGTTAGTATAGCCGCCGTCTCAGGGATGCTGCAACAACGTAATCGACGTAGATACACAGATGGCCTTGACCGATACAGAGAGGCCGATATAATGCAGCCATGCACGCGATTACGGATTCATTGCTGGTGGGTAATATCGGGGAGGCGCAGGATCCCCCGCGTACAATCGGCAGTCTATTGTTGGTGGCGGATGAATTTGAGGTTCACCCGCCTCCGTGGATACAATTTTTGAGGATTCCATTTAAGGAATTTGCTGCAGCTGAGGCGGCGAACCTTCAACAAGCCGTCGATTGGATTGAAGGACAGATATCGAATGGGCGGGTAATCGTGTGTTGCCGAGCGGGCATGGGTCGATCCGTCTCGGTTGTGATTGCTTATCTCTGTTGCGTCCAACACATGACCTATGAGGAGGCGGTGAAACTGGCAATGGCGAGACGGCCGGGCGCCATGCCCCTTCCAAAACTCTCCGAAGCCATTGAACAAGTTCAACATCTTCGGCAACGCCCGACACGTTCGACCCCGACCACAGGTCGGTTGTAATCCACACCGCTCCTAATCCTACGCGAAACGTTCCTGACTTCTATCCCTCATTCGCGTACCTTCAGATGGCGTTGCTTTCCCGGCGCCGTCCGTGGCGTAATCACGATTCGCATTTCACCGGTAGAGGTTGTTCCAATGCCCGAACTCCCTGAAGCAGAAGTGACGGCGCGACAGCTGCGAATCCGGATAGTGGGATCGACGATTCGAGATTATTGGATCGGGCGTGACGATATCGTGCGTGAAGGATACTCAACGATCGAGTGGTACCGCGGCGCCCGCATTACCGGAGTTGAACGTAAGGGGAAGAGCGTGATCGTGTCGTTATCCCGGGATGGAGAAGTTCGGTATTTTGTCGCAGAACTGGGCATGACAGGACTTCTGCTGCTTCGGTCGGCAAGTCCGCGATTTCCCAAACATACCCATGTCGTCCTGTCCCTGAATGGAGGGGCCGAACCGGAACTACGTTACTGGAATCCGCGACGATTCGGACGGGTGTATCTATTGAATCATGATGGGTTGGAGCGATTTACCGCAAGGCGTTTCGGGTGTGATCCCCTGTTTGTGACACGAGAAGATTTTATCGATCTCATGAAGGCACGCCGTGGCCGCATTAAACCGTTACTCATGCATCAGCAGGTTATCGCCGGAATCGGGAACATTTATGCGAATGAGATGTTGTTTCGGACGGGACTCCATCCTGATCAAGTCGCCGCCCATTTAAGTAAACCGATGATAGAGCGTCTCTATGAAACGATGCGCGAGGTGCTGGAGGAGGCGATCGGTTGCGGTGGATCCAGTGTACGAGATTTCTTTGCGCCCGATGGGACCGAGGGTCAATACAAAGCACGCCATTTGGTTTATGGAAAAGAAGGGCAGTGTTGTCCGAACGGCTGCGGAAAGCTGATTCGTCGTCTGCGAGGTGAACGAAGTTCGTTTTATTGCTCTCGATGCCAGAGGAAAAGGTAAGCCTAAATTCCCCTTGACTCACCCCTACCGATTTCAATAAAATCAATTCCCCTCTAATCCTTATTATTCAATGGGTTGAAGATTAATGCTGCAAGAAATAATGGCGTAGGACTTCTGTGCTCTTTCTTTAGGCCCTTTGGAGGATTGAGGAGAGCGAGAGAATCGGCTACTCTGCACTCCCTCCCATTCAAATACCGGTCGAGAAAAAAGGAGCCGCATATCATGGCAAAAGTGCTCGAAGGTCCCGGGATGGGACTCATGAAGAAGTGGAGGATTGCGGTCCCTCACTATGTTGTCGTGTCAACAGTCGAGGAGCTCGCCAAGCTCGGCCAAGCCAATGACTGGCTGAAGAAGTCGAAACTGGTTGTGAAAGCACATGAGGCGTTAGGGTCTCGATTCAAGCTCGGCCTGGTGAAAGTCGGCCTCGACTTGAAGGGCGCCGAAGCGGCCGCCAAGGAGATGTTGGGCCGACAAGTAGGCAGCATCACGGTGTCTCAGGTGATCGTCTCCGAAATGGTTCCGCACAAGGAAGAATATTATTGTGCGGTGAAATCGACCCGCGAAGGCGTGGACATCCTCGTCGCCAACTGCGGCGGCATTGAAGTCGAATCCAACTGGGACCGGGTCAAGCGGCTGGCACTCGAAGTCGGGCAGCAGCCGACTCCGGAAGCATTGGCAAAGTTAGCGCAGGATGCGGGATTTGCCGGTCCACTCGCCAAAAAGGTGGCGGACTTCGCCGGAAAGATGTTCGCCTGTTTCGATAATGAGGATGCGCAATACCTCGAAGTCAACCCGGTCGTGGTCCGAGAGGACGAGGGCGAATTAGTCGCGCTGGATGCCGTGACGTTGCTCGATGGCGATGCCAAGTTCCGGCATCCGGATTGGAATTTCGCGTTTGCGGCAGAATTCGGACGAGCCTACTCCAAAAACGAACTGGATGTAATGGCGGTCGATTCGAAAATCAAAGGGTCGGTGAAGTTCATTGAGATTTCCGGTGGGGACACCGCCATGTTGCCGGCCGGCGGTGGCGCGAGCGTGTATTACTCGGACGCCGTGGTGGCTCGTGGCGGAAAACTGGCGAATTACGCCGAATACTCCGGCGATCCTCCCGACTGGGCGGTCGAGGTGCTGACCGACAAAGTCTGTTCCTTGCCGGGCATTAGGAATATCATTGTGGGCGGAGCCATCGCCAACTTCACCGATGTCAAGAAAACATTCGGCGGCATTATCGCAGGCTTCCGCAAGGCGAAGTCGGAGGGAAAATTGAACGGCGTGAAGATTTGGGTGCGCCGGGGCGGGCCTCGAGAGAAAGAAGGCCTCGATGCGATGCGTGCCTTGAAGGACGAAGGCTTCGACATCCACGTGTTCGACCGCCAGACGCCGCTGACAGATATTGTGGATAAGGCACTCCAGAAACAGTAGTGAGGACTATGGACTGAGCATCGAGCGAGGAGTTCCGGGAAGGGAACTTTTCTACTCAGCGCTCAGTCCTCAGCACTCGCTCCTGAAAGAAGGGGAGATCCCGATGAGCATCCTGGCAAACAAAGACACTCGCATCGTCATACAAGGCGGGGCGGCCGGCCTGAACGCCGCCCGCCGCATGGCGGAGTTCTGTCACATGATCAAGCGGCCCCTGAATGTGGAGGCGTTTGTCTATCCGCCCGACGCCGGGAAGACCAACGAAGTGCCATACGGCAGCGGGCTGTTGACCATGCCTATCTATAAGACTGTGGCCGAAGCCACGGGTGAGCACCCTCAGATCAACACCAGCCTCGTCTACATCGGAGCGGATCGGGCCTGCGCAGGAGGATTAGAGGCGTTAAACGATCCCAAGATTCATGTAGTCTCCATGATTACAGAGGGTGTGCCGGAAAAAGATGCGAAACTCCTGGGCCGACATGCCGTCAAGCTGGGTAAAGTCTTTAATGGCCCGTCTTCCATCGGTATTATTTCCGCGGGGTCGTGTCGGCTGGGCGTGATCGGCGGCGCCTTCGACAATCTCGTCGCCTGCAAGCTCTATCGGGAGGGATCGTTCGGCGTCATCACCAAATCGGGCGGCCTCTCAAACGAAATCATCTGGATCTGCTCGCAGTTCGCGGACGGTATTACGACGGCGATCGGCATTGGCGGCGACGCCTATCCCGGCACCGACTATGTGTCGTACCTGGAACGGTTCGAACAAGATCCGCAAACGAAGGCGGTCGTGATTGTCGGAGAAATGGGCGGTGATCTGGAAGAACGCGCCGCGGAGTGGTATGGAGCCAAGAAGCGCCGCATCACATTGCTCGCGGTCGTGTCCGGTTTCTGCCAGGAGAGCCTGCCGAAGGGGATGAAGTTTGGTCATGCGGGCGCAAAGGAAGGAATGAAGGGAGAGGGGTCGGCACGGTCGAAATCCGACGCGCTCAAGAAAGCGGGCGCCATCGTGCCGCCGACCTTTGGTGCGCTGGGTCCGGCGATCAAGGAGGTGTATCAAGATCTCCTGAGGTCGGGGCAGGTCAAGGAGATTCCAGAACTCAGCCCGGCGGAGATGCCTAAACTCCCGAAGACCGTGGATGAAGCCATGAAGTCCGGTGAGGTGGCGGTGGCTCCGCTGATCAAGACGACGATCAGCGATGACCGCGGCGATGAGCCCTGCTATGACGGCTATCCTGCCTCTGAGCTGATCAATAAGGGATACGAAATCCCGCACGTGGTCGGCTTACTCTGGGATAAGCGGCTCATCTCCAAGCAGGAAGCGGAGATCATCAAGCGGATCATGATGCTGTCGGCGGATCACGGTCCCTGCGTCAGCGGCGCGCTGGGGACGATCGTGGCGGCCTGCGCCGGTATCGGGATGTCTCAGTCCGTTGCAGCGGGATTGATTATGATTGGTCCTCGGTTCGGCGGCGCGGTCACGGACGCCGGCCGGTACTTTAAGCATGCCGTCGACAATAAGATGTCGGTCGACGACTTCCTTTCGTACATGAAGAAGAACATCGGACCGGTTCCGGGGATCGGCCATCGCGTGAAGAGTGTGCGGAACCCCGACAAGCGGGTGAAGGAACTTGTCGGTTATGTGAAAAGCTTGGGTATCAAGACGCCGCACCTGGACTTTGCGCTCGACGTTGAGAAAGTCACGTCCGCGAAGAAGGACAACCTCATCCTCAACGTGCACGGGACGATGGCAGCGGTGCTGGTGGACATAGGATTTCCGGTGGATAGCCTCAACGGCTTCTTTATCCTGTCACGCACGATCGGATTGATCGGACATTGGGTGGATCAGAAACGGCAGGAGAGCAGGCTCATTCGGCTGTTCGATTATCTCGTCAATTATGCGGCGCCGCGGCGACGTGAAGTGCCGCCGCTCAAGTAACCACAATTTTAAATTTTGAATTGTCAATTTTAAATTGAGGTAAATATGTCGCTTGAACTTGCCAAGAAACTTTATACGAAGATGCCTGAGACGATTGCGAAGGCGAGGAAGAAATTCGGTCGAGCATTGACGCTGACGGAAAAAATCCTGATTTCCCACGCGGACAACTTCGATGCGCAGGTGTGGGAGCGTGGGAAGGCCATGCTGGCGCTGAGGCCCGATCGCGTGGCCATGCAGGATGCCACGGCGCAGATGGCCATGCTGCAATTCATGCAAGCCGGTAAGAAGAAAGTCGCCGTGCCGAGCACGATCCACTGCGACCACCTGATCCGTGCCGAAATTGGGTCGCAGAAAGACTTGGTCCGCGCGATGGATGAGAACAAGGAGGTCTACAACTTCCTGGCCTCTGCCGGCAAAAAATACGGCATCGGGTTCTGGAAACCGGGCTCCGGTATCATCCACCAGGTCGTGTTGGAAAACTATGCCTTTCCGGGCGGCCTCATCATCGGCACGGACTCACATACCCCCAACGGCGGCGGGCTGGGTATGTTGGCGATCGGTGTGGGAGGCGCGGACGCCGGTGAAGTGATGGCGGGGCTTCCCTGGGAGGTTCTCCACCCGAAGCTGATCGGAGTGAAGTTGACTGGAAGGTTGAATGGCTGGGCATCTCCCAAAGACGTCATTCTCTACATTTGCGGTCTGCTGACTGTGAAGGGCGGGACGAATAAGATTGTCGAGTATTTCGGACCTGGGGCTGAAATGATCAGCGCGACCGGGAAGGGGACCATCACGAATATGGGAGCAGAACTAGGCGCGACGACATCTGTGTTCCCTTTCGATCAGAAGATGGTTGCATATATGAACCTCACGGATCGCGCAGACCTGGCCAATTTGGCTCAGTCCAACAAGGAACTGTTGGTGGCGGACCCCGAGGTGTATCAGGCGCCGGAAAAACACTTTGACGAGGTGGTCGAAATCGATTTGTCGAAGTTGGAGCCGCATGTAGTCGGGCCGCATACGCCGGACTTGGCCCGTCCTATCTCTAAGATGGCGGCAGAAGCCAGGGAGAAAGGCTATCCAGTTGAACTCAAGGCGGCGCTGATCGGAAGCTGTACCAACTCGTCGTACGAAGACATCAGCCGGTCGGCTCACATAGCGCGGCAAGGGTTGAAAGCCGGGCTGAAGGCCAAGACGGCATTCCTCGTCTCGCCGGGTTCCGAGCGCATCTATCACACGATGAAGCGAGACGGGTTTATGGAAACCTTCGAACAGATGGGAGCGACGGTTTTGGCCAACGCCTGTGGCCCTTGTATTGGACAATGGAAGCGTGCGGACGCGGTGAAAGGGCGGGCGGATTCGATCGTGAGTTCATTCAACCGCAACTTCCCGGGACGGAACGACGGCGTTAATGAAACGTTGTCCTTCTTGGCCAGCCCGGAGCTGGTGACGGCCTTTGCATTGGCCGGCGATCTGACCTTCGATCCTCTGCAGGGCACCCTCAAGGCGGCTGACGGTAAGTCCATCAAGCTTGAGCCGCCGCAGGGTGAGGAATTGCCCGCCAAAGGCTTTGCCAAAGGGGAGGAAGGCTATGTCGCCCCCGCTGATAACGGTGACGCCCTCACCGTCGACATTCCGCCCACCAGCGAGCGGCTTCAACTGCTCGATCCATTCCCCCGCTGGGACGGACAGGATTTGGACAAACTTCCGCTCCTCATCAAGACGAAAGGAAAAACGACCACCGATCATATTTCACCCGCCGGGCCCTGGCTTAAATACCGTGGCCATTTGGATAAGATCAGCGACAACATGTTCCTGGGGGCCAACAATGCGTTTTCCAGCGAACTGGGCAAGGGTACCGATGTGCTCGCGGGCGAATCGGGATTGACGATTGCGCAAATTGCACGTCGCTATAAAGCGAAAGGGATCGGCTCGTTTGTGGTCG
>JBQTHT010000087.1:0-8895 GCA_052389595.1 Nitrospiraceae bacterium | reverse complement strand
GATGATGCCCACCACGGCGAACCAGACTCAGGCTCGTATTAGTAAGATCATGCGGTTCCCTCCATCTGAATGACACGGACACCGACGATCCGCCCATCGGTCAACTCTGCTATGCGGTCGCCGAAGTGGAAGATCCGGCTGTCATGGGTCACGACGATCACGGTCCGATCTTCCGAGCGCCCGACTCCCCGCAAGATCTCCATGACCTTCTGTCCGTTGGCCCCATCGAGGGCGGCAGTCGGTTCATCGCAGATCAGGAGTCGGGGTTCATTGACCAATGCCCGCGCAATCGCGACCCGCTGCTGTTGTCCTCCGGACAGGTTCCTGGGGAGGAACTCGGTCCGGTCTCCGAGGCCTACCCGTTCGAGCATGGCCTTTGCCCGTTTCACGGCTGCGCGTCTTGAAACGCCTTCAATGAACAACGGAACCGCAACATTCTCCGCCGCTGTGAGAGCTGGAAGCAGATTGAACTGCTGATAGACGAAGCCCATCGTTCGGCCGCGAAAGCTGGTGCGCTTGCCGGACGACAGCTTTACCAGCGGGACGCCTAACACATCGATGTCGCCCTCGTCGATGTCCAAGATTCCTCCGATAGCCGAGAGCAAGGTTGTTTTGCCTCCACCGGATTCCCCGACGAGCAGCAGCAACTCGCCGAGGTAAATGTCGAGGTCGATCCCCTTCAGTACGGTGACTTTCGTCTCCCCAGCTCCGAACGACTTGACCACACTGCGAACCCTGACGGCGGGAGGCAACTCGCTGCTTGCGTCGACTGAATGGTGCTGTGGGCCCTGCGGTTCCCGTTCCATCCATCACCTGAAGACGATCGCTGGTTCAAGCCTGGCCAATTTGATGATGCTGATCATGGCTGAGAATGTGCAGATCGCCAACAAGGCGACGAGCACGAGGACGAGAAGCGGCCAGGTTTCCACAAACGGCAGTTGTCCCTCTCCTGCCATCAGGCTGCCGAAGAGCGTAGCGAGTCCGAGTCCCACCCCGTAACCCGTCAGGCCGACCGTGAATGCTTGAAGGATGATCATGCGAGCCAGCGTCATCGTGCTCGACCCCATCGCTTTCAGCGCGCCGAACTGTTTGAGATTTTCAACGGTGAAGAGATAGAAGGTCTGACCGGCGATCGCCATCCCGACGATAAAGCCGAGCACAATGGTCGTTCCGAAATTCACGCCGATGCCGGTGTTCTTGAGCACCCACATTAAGGTCTTGAGGCCGAATTCTTCTGCCGTGAAAGCCCCGAGTCCAGTCTGCTCTCTGATCCGGCGGGTCATCTCCTCGACCGGTACACCATCTCTTCCCTTGGCCAACACGTAGGATAATGCGCGGCGCTCCGGCGGCGCGTATCGGACGGCACGCTCGAAGGTGGCGTACACGGCTGGAATGTTCTGGAAATCTTTCTGTGTCTGGGCGATGCCGACCACCACGGCCCGCTTATCGTTGATTTCAAAAATAGTGCCGACGTGGATGATCGAGGGGCCGCCCATCCGCTCGATGGTCCACTGGTCTACCACCACGGCGTCGGGCATTCGCAGGTCTTCGATGCGGCCCTCGAGCAGATGCGCGGGGCGGCCGATGAGTGTAGCAGCGTCCAAACCGATGAGTGAGATCCGGTGATAATCGCCGTTGGAGAGCCTCACCCGCACGACGCCCTTGTAGAGTGGGACCGCCCACTCAATGCCGGGCACGCTGCGCACCCGCTCTACCGTCGTGTCTGCGATCGGCTTCACTTCTTCGACCTGGCTGATTCCAGGATCTGTCACCCAAATCGGTATGTTGAGGTTGCTGATGCCGGATTGCGACCAGACCATCAAGCCCCAGAAGATCGACCCTTGCTGCACGATGAGCATCACGGCGAAGGTCAGGCCGCAGAGCAGCATGAGATACTTGGCCCGGTCGCCGAAGAGCATCTTGAGCGCGACGTAGTTCATCGGTTCTCTTTTGATTCCTCATCGTGGTCAGGCGGATACGCCAGGACTTGCGGCGGCCGCGGCAGGGCCGGAGTATCGTGCCGATGGAAGAACAGTGTGCAGAGCTTAGCGATCGGACAGCCACGCTCAAGCGCAACCGTCCAAAACCTTCTGACATGTTGGCCGTTCGGATGCTGATCCTCGTCCAACAATCTCATTGGACCAGGGAAAGGTTCGCGAAGCGTGATCCCCAGCTTGGCCAGCTTTTCCTCAACCCCCTCGACCAAATAGTCCAGCAGATCCCCGCACCAGGAAAATCGGCGATTACACAAGGCCCGGTCGCCTAAGGATGAAACTTCGGCCAACCGTTGATCAAGATGACGCTGGACAGTTTCGCTGATCGTCTCCGGCGTCAGGCTGTGGTCTTTCTCCCGCATGCTCCTGTCATAAAGCAGGGAAAATGCCAGCGAGATAAATGGTCGGAGAGGAGCAGAGAACTCCTTGCAATACCTGAAGAGAGCGGAGAATGGAGGCCTAAGAATATGGAATTGTATCGGCTTCAGTGTGCCAGCATGCCGGCACTTGTGCTGAGACATGAGCAGGCAGGACTAACAGAATGTTGAAAAAGCATCCAGCTTTGTTCTCGCGTCGCTCAGAGGTTCAACGTACCGCAAGGGTACGCTTTCCCTCCTCGCTCGCTGCGACCGCGCTGGCCTGCCTTTTTGAACATCTTGGCCGGCGGTTCATCGCTGTAACGGCTGGGTTGATGGTCAGGTGAGATGACTGGGCCAAGTAATTTCTTCGCTAGCTGCTAGTTTCGAGAGGGGCGCTTGATACCGAGCTTCTTCATTCGGTGTTGAAGAGTGGACCGCTTGATGCCGAGTCGTACGGCGGCTCCATGCCGTCCGGCCAAGACCCAGTTGGCGTGGTTCAGCGCTTCCAGGATATGCGTTCGTTCTGCCTCTGCCAGGGTCTTGACTTTGCCGTGGTTTGGGTCGGCCGAGTCTATTGCGTCCTCAGCGTTCAACTCGTCGATGGTGAGGACTGAACCTTGGGCGAGGATGACGGCTCGCTCGATCATGTGTTCGAGCTCGCGCACATTTCCAGGCCAGGCATAGGCGGCAAGCGTCTTGAGCGTTGTTGAGTCAATTCGAGTCACGGCCTTGCGATGTCGAATGCTGTACTTCTTGACGAAGTGCCGTGCGAGCATCGAAATATCGTCTCGTCGTTCCCGAAGCGGGGGGATGCGGATCGGAAACACTTTGAGCCGATAGTACAGGTCGGTGCGAAAAGTCTCCTTCTTCACCGCTCGCTCAAGATCCGCATTGGTGGCGGCAATGACCCGGACATTGAGCTTGATAGTCTGACTCCCGCCGACTCGTTCTATCTCCTCTGTTTCCAGCACGCGCAAGAGTTTCGCCTGAAGATCGAGTGGAATCTCCCCGACTTCATCCAGGAACATTGTTCCTTGGTCGGCCAGCTCAAATCGGCCGATCTTGCGGGCGGTGGCGTTCGTGAACGCTCCTTTCTCATGCCCGAAGAGTTCCGACTCGATCAACGTGGGCGGGAGAGCGGCGCAGTTCACCTTGATGAGCGGCTTGTCTTTCCGCGGCGAGAGTCTGTGAATGGCCTGTGCGACGAGCTCCTTGCCCGTGCCTGTCTCACCCGTGATCAGAACAGCGGAATCAGTCGGCGCCACTTTCTCGATCGCTTTCAGGGTTTTTTGCAGCGCCGGACTATTTCCGACCAGTTCCTTGAAATCGACTGAAGCGCCGATTTCTTCCCTGAGATAGACATTTTCCAACTCCAGCTGTTCTTTCAGTCGGCGGATTTCATCATAAGCCAGGATGTTTGCGATCGCCTGCGATAGATGGTGACCGATCTGTTCCGCCAGCCCGATGTCCCGTTCTGAGAACGCGTTCCGTCGCCGGCTCCCGATCACTAGAAATCCATAGGGCCTCCCTCCAACTGTCAAGGGGCACAGCATAGCCGAGAGGATGCCAAGCGACTCGATATAAGCCGACTCCGGGAACCGCTCATGGCCATATCCTGTTATAAGCACTGGACGTCCAGTGGTGAGCATCTCGGCAGGAGCCATGCGTTCGAACGGAAATTGACGCAAGGCCTTGAGGTCAATGGCGAACCCTTCAATGTGCAGGACCTCGAACCAGGGATTGTCTCCGTCCGTTAAGAACTTCACGAGACAGGTCATGTGATGAGGGATGACTTGCTGAAGGATATCCTCGACGGCCGGAACGAGGCTTTCCATGCTGACCCTACCGACGACCACGCGGCTGTTGATCGCCATCATCGCATCCCGCTCTTCCAAGGCGAGAACGCTGTGAAGTACGGGCGCAATATGAGTTCCGAGCGTCTCAAAAAGAACCCGATCCTCCTCCGTGAACGCCTCGCGCCTGCCGATCGCCACAGCAGCCACAACCGCGATCGTGCGGGCGGTCTTATTCTTTCCGTCTTCGCTAGTGAGAATCAGTGGGGCCACCATGACAGAAGACTCGCCGTACCCAGCTTTGGAAATCACCTGTGCTTCCGTCCAAGAGGCGGTGCTCAAGTCGTCGCAGACAAGGGCTTGGCCGGCTCGAACGGACGCTTCCTTCATGGTGCCGGCAGCCGGTAGTTGCCCGATCTGGTAGGCGGGGGAAGAGGGATCAATCAGCGCGTCTGACACTGGCGTGAACGCACCGGCGGCGTGACTGTAGAGATACAACCCGGAGACATCGCAATCGAGGAGGTGAGTGAGTTTATGCGCCAGTGCCTTGTCGAACTCGCGCAATCCTCGGCAGCAGATGAGGGAGTTGACGATCTGAAGAAGGGAAGGTCGATTCTCGAAGGTGCCCATATGTTGGCACTGTAGCACGATTGAGGGACGGGAGAAAGTCGAGGTGATTGTGTTCAGCCCAAAGATGATTCAGGCATACGCTGTTTGAGGGCTTCAAGGCGGGCCTTGTCCAAATTCACGAACAGAGATTTTTCCTGGGTAACCGCGACGGTGCCCGGCGGTTGCCCTTTCAGTTTTCGCACCCATTTCCGTCTGGTGAAGATCACATCTCCTTTGCCGCTTTTACGGAGGTCGCTATAGAGAAGCGCCAGAGTGGCAGCATCTTTCACTGTTTCAAGCGGCGGGTCCGCGCCTTTCTCCAATCGGACGACCACATGAGACCCGGGGGTCCCACGTGCGTGCAGCCAGAGATCCTCACTCTTGGCAAAAGCGAAGGTGAGCTCCTCGTTTTCTCTGGCGTTACGCCCCACATAGATAGGCAAACCATCGGTGGAAGTGAATCGTCGAAATGGCCCGCGTCGCTCATTGCCGGCCGTCTTCGCCGCACGCATGGCAACCTTGCGAGGGTGGTATAACTCCGGCTGTCGCATACTGTTGTCCGCGGTCGGGCGCCAGGTGGGCTGCTCGAGGTCGGTTAATTCCTTTCGCAGCACCTGAACCTCCTGCTCGGCAGCTTCCAATCGGGGCCGCGTCTTGCGGTCGGCCATGAGATATTTGCGGTGCTTCTTGAAATAGTCATCCATGTTGCCGTGCGGACTTTTGGTGGAATCCAGGGGAATCATCAGTTCAGGCAAGCGCTCATCGAAGTAATCAACCGCAGAGATTCGTTCCTGTCCTTTGTGCATCTGTCCCAGATTGGCTTTCAGGAGTTCTCCATAGCGCGCATAGTCGCGGTACTGTACTGCCTTTTCAATATCGGCTCGCAGCGCTTCGACGCGCCGCAAGCCCTTTTTCAGATTCTTTCGGACGGCCGTCAGCCGAACGTGCCGGAGATGGTCAATGGCTAACTCCTCCTCCCGCTTTCCGTATTGTGTTTCCACCCAGGCTGAAACGGAACCTCCATCTTGAAGATGTGCCGGTGGTTTCGATTGACTGGTGTTGTCTTGCGCTGCACGTAGACGCGGAGCTTCGTAGGACCGGCCGATTCGTTCCCGTTGATTGTTGAGCGTGGCCACGACGGTGGTCCCGGAGAGCAGCAAGACATCTGCCTTCTTGCCGGTCAGCTCCGCAACCAGCGAGCAAAGGCCTTCGCGAGCCGATAGGGCGATGCGGACGATCCGATCGTTTGGAACCTGCTCGACCGCATCGATCCGCGCACCCTGAACATGGGCTCGCAAGAACTGACAAAAGGCGGGTGGCATGACTGGGTTAGGAAGCCGCTGCGTGACAAGATGTATGCGGGCTGTTTCCGGATGGATGGAAATGAGGAAACAGCGCGTCTTTCCCAACGCCCTGATTTCAAGAATCAGGACCTGAGGAGTGGGTTGAAAAATCTTTTGAATCCACCCACCCGCCAGCAGGGGCGCCACTTCGGTGACTACCGCGCCAATTTCTGTCGCAGACAGCGACACGTTATGCCTTCTCCTTCCCCCTCATTCGGGGGATCGCCGCAACGGACAGACAAAACTGTGAGTGGGAAGTGTGGCGAAGGGAGTGGATGAAATCAAGGTCAGTGAAGACATATGAGGCCATTTGGGACACAGATGCTGCATTCGCTGCCTGAAACGTATGGCTCAGAACACCGGTTTTAGGCTTTTTCAAGGACATCGCTCTTGGCCTGTTTTGGCATCCTCATTGCTTCATTATCGATAGTGCCGGGCAGGAAAGCTCATCCAAGAGAAGGTTGCGAATCAAGGTGTATGCAGCCTCTTGTAGGCGTGAAAAAGGAGGGTCTGATGAACTGCACCCGTTGCGAAGGACTCATGGTCGGCGATCACCTGCTGGATCTTCAGGAAAGCGGCGGTCCCATGTGGGTTCGCGGCTGGCGTTGCGTCGCCTGTGGAAACATCGAGGACTCCGTGATCAGTCGGCATCGCGTCATGCGGCAGACTGTGAGTGCGTGCCGCACGGCGGGAGCCATGCAGGCAGAACAAGAACTGGACATGGTTCTTCCACTGACTGCTTGAGTCGATCCGGATCATGGTACTGATCAGAACTGAGATTATTTCATGATCTCGGCCGTGCAGTGCCAGCCGTCGCCTTTTAATGAATTGACCGCCTCTCGTAATTGATCCGCCTTCATCTTTCCGACTTCCCCCGTGACGATTGCATGGCCCTTCATGCTTTTGAGATCCACAGCCGTCACGCCTGGTACTTTTTTCAATGCAGCCTCCACTTCTCCTTTGTACAGATCACAAAACTTCCCGCCTAGCATCAGTGTAACTTTCTGGTCGCCCGCTTCAGCAATCCCTGCGGTGAAGATCCATACTGTCGCCATTCCTACTAGTACTGCACTCAATCGTGTGCTCATGATGTCCTCCTGTTTTCGTCAAGGCATGGGACCTCTTATAGCGCATTACTGAGAGAGAGTCATCGGCTCTTAAGGCTTGCCAGCCTTGGGTGGCTCGGCTAGAGTCCGTCGGGTTTGACATCAGCGTTGTCGTTTGCGGATCGTTTGATGAAATTGTTTGACCAAGGTGCTCTGGCATCGCTCCAAGCAGAATTTCTCCGCGCAATGCGAACGCTGCTTACCGATCTGTGCGATGACCTCGAAAAGAATTATTCGTCGGAGGTCAAAGGGTTTCGTTTGCCGATCGGATATTTTCGATTTCTACAAAACCACCTGAACGAAGAGGATTATTCAGGATGGAAAGTCGTGGGATGGATTGAGGAGCTGAACGACCTGCTCTATTTTATCGATGTTCGGCAGCAACTCCAAAAAGAACGGGATCGTCACGGGTTTACTGAGGCCTTCTTCCTCGATTGTGAAGAGAAGTTCTATGAAAATAGTTCCAAGGACGAGTTATTTCCTGCCGGCATCCCGTACGTGGCCGGATTGGCCAGCCGGCTGTCTGTTCTCTGCCGGCGACTCGCACAGCAAATAATCCAGGAATCACTATTTTTGGTGCGGGCTCTTCCCTGTCGCTGGTTGGCTCACACCTCTCCTCGCCACTGGACGGTGCCCGGCAGTCTCCAGCCGAATTTCGAACGAGCGGAGTTGGGTGGCTGCCTCTATGTGGGACTGGCGGGAGGCTACTATGAGCCACCCCCAGCCGTGAGACAAAGAATCATCGCTGCATCACGCAATGTCGAGTTTGTGATTCGATCGAAAGGCATCGGCGTACGCGTCGGTTCGATGGTGTTTCCAATTCTTGATGTGCATCCTCAGTTGAAATGGCACTGGCGCTTTCGGCCACCTTGTTCCCTTGACGGCGCATCTTCCAATTCCATCACGGTAGGGCCCTCGCTGATCTACGGACGGAACAGGGTTCCGACTGCGGTGGGTTCGACACCGGAGGATTTCGCGGATCGTCTCGAACGAGCCATGGCCGTCATTCGTGTCGCATGGCCCGAAGGAACGACACTTCTGACCAGCCTGACGTCCCGCATAGTGCCGCTGCGGGCGCGTGGTGTGGTGAGCTTCAGCTACCGTCACCGGCCTGGGCTGTCGTTCATCAATTGTTTCGATCGCGATGACCTTGATCTGATCGATGATCTGATTCACGAGAACAGCCATCATCATCTGAATCTGCTGCTTCGAAAGCATAAGATGATCCAAGGAGATCGCCACCAGGAAATCTTTTATTCTCCCTGGCGTCGAAGTCTCCGTCCCCTTCGCGGGATTCTACACGCGACATTCACATTCACGATGGGAGCGATCCTGTTTGAGCGACTATCGTCGTGGGCCGAAGGCCCACAGGGCTTGTCTCGATGGAAGAGAGCCGGTCTCAGGCAACGTGACTTGATGCGAGTACGCTTTCGCTGTCTCGAAGAGGTGGAGTCGGTGCGCTACTCGATTCAGGATCTGGAATATGCCAGCCGACATCTCGGATGGCTCACCGGCTCAGGTCAGAGGTTGGTCGGGCAACTGGAAGAAGCTATCGGCAAGGTCGAGCGGAACATGGCATCGTATCGAAAGGAAGTCTTCCGTTCCAATTTCGGCCCCGCTCTCCGCCGCCACGTCGAGGAACTCAAACGTGCACGGCAAACCTATGGACTAACTCGGCTGTGCAAGGTGTG
>JBQTHT010000086.1:0-7921 GCA_052389595.1 Nitrospiraceae bacterium | reverse complement strand
TCGGCGTGGAGCGCCTAGTCTTACTTGTCTATTTTAGTTTGCAAATTCTGAGCATCGACATAGACATGTTGCGTCTTGTTGTTCTTGTCGATGATTTCTACCTTATAGACGGTCCGGCCGTCATTCTTGCCGATTTCCGCTTCGACGGCCTTGCCGGGCACCGCCATCACAGCAGCCTGCACGGCTTTGTCCAAGGGGACGGTGGCGCCGCTGGCCAACTCCTTGTTCGTTTCAAACAAAGCCCAGGCTGCGGAGCCCCATAGACCCGCCATTAACACAGCCATAACTAATGCCTTTTTCATAGTCAGTTCCTCCCTTTGGTTGAATGAATAGGGGTATTTGAAGCGCTTGATTTTGCGCCGCACGGTCGACTCCTCGTGTTATTGATTGCTCGCCTTGGGCATCGATTCGGGCGTTCGTTTATTTTGCTGGTACCATTGGTCCGCCCAACGGCCGATCTCGTCCTTCTTATCTCCATATCGTTCCTGCAGCTTACCCGTGAATTTGTCGTAGTCCCCTTCGATCTGTGTCAAATCATCGTCGGTGAACTTCCCCCACTGCTTTTTTAATTCTCCTTTGAATTGTTTCCATTGACCTTTGAATGTGTCCTTGTTCATGGTTTCGATGTCTCCTTTCTTCCTGTTAGGCCGGCGGTTGGGTCTGCCGGTGACTTGGTTGCAGAATAATGAGAATGCGTGAACGCTGACCGGAACTGCCCGGGATCCAGAAACTCCGCAATCCGATCGGCTGCTCCGCCGTCGCTGTTTTTCGGAATATTTCCACCTGTGCCCCGGTTGCGATGATGGCTTGGCCGGCTACAAGACTGGGAATGTCGCTGCACATCTCTCTGATCTCCAAGGGTAAAGGGCGTGAGCCTGAAGACACCGATTTCCCCATATCCATTTGCGACATCATCCGCCGTCCAGGCGTATTGACGTACAGCACATCGAAATTCATGGAAAGAATAAGTACTCCGGCGCCATCTCGGGAAACGTTCACGTCCTCGCGTCTGCTCCAGGCTCCTTCGCCAGCAGAGCGCGTGAGGTTGATTTCCACAATGTCCTCCTGTGTGGTAATCCATCCATCGGTCCGGGCGCTCGCCAATCGAGTATCGATGGTCAACATGGCATCCTCTTTCCAGATGTCGTTCATGCCGCTGCAGTCTGCTCTCGTTCCTTACTGCGATGCGCCGGCGTTCCTGCTCCAGCCATATTCGTGTAGGGCCAGTCTTGCACGTTCTCGAACTGTGGTGATGGCATGGCCGGTTGTTCGACGGCGTTGCGGACCACATAGAGGAGAAGCCTTGCGTCGAACGGTTTGGAGAGACAGGCATAGGCTTCTTCTGGAGATCCTTCCGGATGCGTCTCACCGGAGTCCACAAACTCGCTCGATACGAAAATGACGGGAGTCGTTGGGCTGATCGTGCGGCAGCTAGCCAGAAGCTGACGACCGTCCATGCGAGGCATATGATAGTCGGTCAACACCGCGTCGTAGCGACGCCTCTTGATTTCCTCCACCGCTTCCAGCCCATCGCCGGCTTCGAAAACGTTGTACTGTGCGCTTTGAAGCAGTAAAGAAACCACGCGCCTCACATCGGCATTGTCATCCACCACCAAAACCCGCTTGCCATAGCCATCCATAGCGACCTCCCCTTTCAATTCATTGCGATCCGGCATTGAATCGCATCGCTTGGGGCTTGTCTTAGCAAACAGCGGGCCTCAATAAGGCGTCGACCGCGCGACATGCGCGATGAGAAATGAAAACAATAATTCAAAGAGATACGTCGATGAATCGTGTGAGAGAAAGTTTTGGAGTGAGGGGAGAAAAAAAAACGACAGAACAGGTTGTCCGACCTAAGACAACCTGTCTTCGAGGCGCCATTGAAGACGCGACCTGCACTATGAGGTCGCTATTTATGAGGAGAGTCCGTACTGCCGGAGCTTTCGGAGTAAGGTCTTGCGGTGAATTCCCAAAATAGCGGAAGTTTGACCGAGATCTTGGTGATGAGCATCTAAGACACGGACGATGTGATCGCGCTCGAGATTGTCGAGTGTCATCCAACCGCGTGCCTGAGCCGTCGCCTGGACCGTGGCATGTTGTACGGCGTCGGGCAGGTCTTCGGAGGAAATGATCGGATGAGGAGCTAAGGCAACGGCCCGTTCGATGGCATGCTCCAGCTCCCGCACGTTGCCGGGCCACGAGTAGCGGGTCAGCAGCGACATGGCATCCGGCGAGATGCCGGTCACTTGCTTGGCGCCGGTGGAACCATAACTTTTCACGAACGACATCGCGAGGAGCGGGATGTCTTCCGCGCGATCCCGTAACGGGGGAATATCGATCGTCACGACATTCAGTCGATAATACAGGTCTTCGCGGAACTTCCCTTCGTCGACCATCGGCTTTAGGTCTTTCTTGGATGCCGCAATGATGCGCACATCCACTGTCATGGGGGACGCGCCGCCGACACGCCGGATCTCCCGTTCTTGGATGACGCGCAGCAGCTTGCCTTGGAGTGAAGGAGACAAATCCGCCACCTCATCCAAAAAGCATGTGCCGGTGTGCGCTTTCTCCAAGAGTCCTTTTCGAGCGGCGATCGCCCCGGTGAAGGACCCCCGCTCATGGCCGAAGAGCTCCGATTCAAGGAGTCCCTCCGCTAACGCACCGCCATCCACGGCGACGAAAGGACCGGAGCTGCGTGTGCCGTTCGCATGAATCGCGCGTGCAATGAGTTCCTTACCGGTTCCGCTTTCGCCGTGCAGAAGCACCGTGCTGTCGGTCTGGGCCACGCGGGCGATCAAGCGATAGACCGATACCATGCCCGGACTGCTTCCTACCAGATTGTCGAAGCGGTAGCGGTCCCGCAGTTGTTCTTTGAGCAGCTGGTTCTCTTTCGAAAGTTTTTGGTGTTCAAAAGCGCGCCGGACGCTGAGCCGGATATCTTCGACGATGAAAGGCTTGCTGAGATAATCAAACGCGCCGGCTTTGATGCCGTCCACGGCTGTCTTGAGTGAGCCGAACGCAGTAAGAAGAATGACCAGTGTGGCGGGAGCGCGGATGTGCAGTTCCGAGAGCAACGCTAAGCCATCCATTTCAGGCATATGAATATCGGAAATGACCAGATCGGGCACTCGTATGGCCACCTGGTCAAGTGCTGCCTTTGCCGTGGCGGCGGTCACGACGTCGTAACCTTCCTTTGAAATAATTTCCTGAAGGAGGTTTAACGTCTCAGGATCGTCATCGACGATGAGTACGTGCGCTGGCTGAGTCATGAATAGATTCCTCCACGAGAGGAAACAGGATGACGAAGCGAGTTCCTTTGCCGGGCTCGCTCTCAACCGAAATAGACCCTCGGTGGCGTTGAATGGTATCGAGCACGATAGCCAGGCCGAGGCCGGTTCCATGTTTTGATTTGGTGGTAAAGAACGGCTGAAAGATTTGGGCGACGTGTTCGCGATCGATTCCGCATCCGCTATCCTGGATATGCACGGCGACTTGAGGGCTGTCCTCTGCGCTCTGCACGCACGTGTAGATGTTCAACGCGCCGCCCTGCGGCATTGCCTGGGCGGCATTTTCGAATAAGTGGCTGAACACTTCCTGTAATTGCTGGGCATTTCCGTGGATCTTTTGCGATGTCAATCGGAAGTCCGTGTGGCATCTCACCCCTCGCCGATCAAACTCCGGTTGAAACAACGTGATGCACTCGGTGAGGCAGCTGTTAAGATCCAATAATGACAGAACAGGGTCGGGTCTTCGGACATAGTAGAGTAGCTCTTGGATAATGCGGGAGGTCCGTTCGATTTGATCTTGCACGGTTTGCAGACGTTCGTGAGCCTTCTGACTCAGCGACGAATCCTCCAGCAGTAATTGAACATGTCCTGATAGGGCAGTAAGAGGAGTGCCGATCTTATGCGCCACCGTCGCGGCAAATTGTCCCATGGCCGAGAGACGCTGAACTCGCGCCGCCTCGCGACGAGCCGCGGATAAGAGGTCGTTGGTGCGTGCCAGCGCGCGGTTCTTTTCCTCCAACTCTGCTGCCACCGCATGCAATGCTTTTTCAGCCTGTTTTCGCTCGGTTATATCTTTGACTATAAAGGCCATAGCCCTCGGAATTTGGTTGTGCTGCCTGACGAGAAAACCTGTCAGCGCCACCGGTACACATGAACCATCCGCTCGGAGGTACTCGGTTTCATATTCAATTGGCTTGCCAGAAGTAATCAAGGTTTGCAGAGCTTTTTCCTGATATGCTTCGTCTTCGACCGGCACTAGGTCTCGAGCGGTCTTGCCGAGCAATTCCTGGTGAGGATAGCCTGTCAAGGTCGTGAAGGCCTGGTTCATGTCTTCAATGGCTCCGTTCAACCCGACGTAGGCGATGGCATCCTTGGAGGACGTGAAGATGCTATGGAACCGCTCCTGCGCTTCCCGTAGGGCTTCCTCGGTTTGGCGGCGACTTTCTCGTTCCAGCCTTAACTGGTACTGTTCCTCCGTTGCCCGAAGATCATCCTGTAGCTTCCGATAGTGGAGTAAGAACACGGTCGCCAAGCCCAGAATTGTGAATCCCAGAGTGCGATTGAACAGCGCGAGAGAGAATATGGATCGCTCCTCCGGCGCATAAAGCACCCCGGCCTCTGTCAGCACGAGACCTAGGCCAAACACCAGCCAGAGCGGCAGATGCCGTTGAGGCAGTAAGGAGGCTAACAGCAATGGAATCAAATAGATGAGCCAGATGATATAGCCAAGGGGCATGGCTAGGTCGAGCAGAAACGTCCCTATCGTAAAGGCCGCGATGAAGCCCCATAATATGACCTGCTTTTGGCGGCTCAAGCGTGAATCCTTCCTTTCTCATCCCCGATTCAAATCCATCGTCAGAGGCGGTACAGTTTGTCCCGTAAAGGACAGATCGTCCTCAAAAATATTCTAGGCTACCCCTCATTTCATACTCAAGACAAAAATAATAGGGCCTTTCCCAGCGGCGATAGTTGTGGGCTCCAGTGGCATCCACTTTGCTGTGGTGGTCAGTGAGGGCTACGAAGCAATGAATGGAACTAACCGGGAGGAGTTCATGACTTGCGAACGATGCGGAGGATTGAAAATCTTTGATCATTTTTATGGTACGGAAGCAGAAGTCTCTGCCTGGTCGTATGAGGGGTTGCGCTGCCTCAACTGCGGAAACGTCAGCGCGACGACGGTCACGAATGGCCGGTTACAGTTAGCGGCGCCTCCCTCGCCAGGCCGTGGGAGTGAACGCAAATGGCCCGGATGGGCACGAGTGGCCAAGCGCACCCGTCGCATGACTTATGCGGCGTGATCGGCACGACCGAGTCTGAATTTTAAGTTATGAATGTTGAGTTGTCCCTCCGAAATTCAACGTCCAGCATGTACCATTCAAAATTCGGCTGATTCTCATCGGTCGGTGTGGCGCGCCGAGGCAATGAGCTAGAAAGAAAAGAGAGGAGAGGGGTAAAACCCCCGTGCATCCATCAGCATGGCCTTCCCCACCGCCTGGGCTTGAACTCACTGCATCACAAAATACAGAGGGTTTCGGTGTTCGGCGCTCCTTGAATTTACGTTATGGCAGGCGAGAGTTCCTTTCAATTTCTGTTGATGACGATGCCGCTCCCTTTATCGCTTTACTGTCCGAGGGAGGCGGGCCTGGAATGATGTAGGTCGCCTGGCCCTTAGCAGTTACATCAGCAGTAATGGTATCTCCCTCTTGCAATTTTGTTCCGTCCATCATCATCGTGTTGCTGTCAACGCGTAGCTTTATCTCTTTGCCGGAGAGGTCTTGCACGACGTAGGTCTGACCTTCTACTTTCATAATTTGTCCGCGAACCGTTTCTGAGGGTGAGGAGATGACCTCTCCCAAACTTTCCGAACTCAAAGCCACGATGCCTGCCAGGATCAATGTCATTGATAGGGCCATTCCGTGTTTCATGGTCGCCCTCCTTGAAAAGAGAGATGGGATCACCTGGTGAGAAAAACTGCAAGCTATGGGCCATTGTGATTAGTTTGGAGGACAGGAAAAAACATTTTGAAGGGGCAAACTATGGACCGTCACCTTACCAGAGGAGAGCAAAGGTCATTCAGCCTCGCTTTTTTTCACTCCAATACTGGGCGCATGATGGGTATGACCACGAGGCCCGAGGAGATGACTTAAAAGCGGCATTTTGTCTTCCGGGGCCCATTTTGTCTGAGCACCTACCATTGAGACTTCTGGGAAAAATATGCGGTACAGATACTGAATGATAGGCATGAATAAAAAAGAGAGCAGAGGCGGGGACACCCAACAAAGCATGGGCCAATCAGTTACAATTCCTTCATGTTGCACTTGGAACTTGAACTCGCCATGAAACCCATTACCAGATTCGCTTCTTTTGTTGCAGCAGTCGGTCTGGGAACTGCCCTCGCGGCGGAGTCCCTCCTGGCCCAGCAGGACCAACAGGACACCTTCAATCAACACGACATCCGGGTATTCAAGACAGCGGCCTGCACAAAAGACCACAGGCCCGTCGAAGCACTGTACTATATCGCGGCCAGCCGGTCCGACATGGCCACGGGAAAGTCGTCTCCGTCATCGAAGCTGATGAAAGAGGAGGTTGATGACAACTGGCGGCAAATAGCTTCCCGGTTGACCAGGGATCAAGTGATGGATGAAGGCTTCGCCGATACCTATCACTCTGTCCTGAGTGAAACCATCCCTCTTTTGCAGCAAGCGGTCGAGAAGAACAGCGGCGTTTCCATCTATGTTTCTGAAGTCAACAGCAGACCCATGGACCCGGCAAAAGACAAGGACGTTCCGTCTTGCGGTCCGCAGTAAGGTCTTTCACCTGGGGGGCAACCTTGCGCCATGAGGCCCTCCGGTGTTCGGATCGGGTACCAGGTACCGCGTGCTGATAACCAAACGTGGACCGTGTGAGAAGATGAATATTCGTTGAGTTAGACATCTCCTGGACCACTAGTTCCACAGCAGCTACAGCACAGAAGGCTGTTTCTCTATCGCACACTTATTTCAGTGGGCATCGCTTCCCGAATAGGAACAGGGGTTAGTAAATCGTTAGATACAAGAGAACCTGAGGGGGGAATGCAACCTCGGCGCAACCTACGGCAGCACCCCGCTAGGTGCGTGTTTCTAGGGCAGGGATGTTACGGGCAAAATTGACCGGGGGCGAGGGGGGACTTTTTGTCGGGGCAGCCGGGCTTGCTGAAAACCGCATCAAACTACTCACGATAAGGAGGAAGTTGTTGACCATCCATCACGCGAGCATCAACGCCACGAGCCCTCGATCATCGCCGGGCTCGCACCCACGCCGACGACCTCGCAGTCCATCCGCATCAGCTGTTCCGTCGGCACGCCATCGCCACAGCCCAGCTCCAAGACACGCTCGCACGGCTTCGGCGCCAGCATCTCAATCAGCGGCGCGCCGAGATCGGACACAAACCGCGCATGTTCCGCATACTGTCGGGAATTCCAGACTTGCTGGTTGACATGGAACACTCAACCTAGATCAACGAGCGAAACATTATAAGTGCGTCCTGGTAACCACCATCGTTCTTCCGCACTGCACTGGGGATGACCCCGAGCACGCGGAAGCCGAGCTTCTCCCACAGGTGCCGCGCGACTTGGTTTTCTGAGAACACGAGGTTGAAGATCACGCTGCGATAGCCTAGCTCCTTGGCATAGTCGAGCATAACCGCGCCGAGCAGCCAACCCAACCCGCGATTCCGCCACTCCGGCGCCACGATGAATCCGGCATTGGCCACATGCCGGGCACGACCAGGCCAATTGGGCTTGAGATAGAACGCGCCAACCAGTTCTCGCTTCGCCTTCCGCGGACGCTCATAGGCCACGGCAGTGCTCTTCCCCCTGACCCAGTAATCCATGAACTCATCTTCTTTGAGCGGCCGCTCATGCGGATACGACGTG
>JBQTHT010000085.1:0-1736 GCA_052389595.1 Nitrospiraceae bacterium | reverse complement strand
TCAAAACCGCACTGGATTTCAGCGCCTTGCGCCCGCTGGTCACCGATTGTTATTCGCCCGATCAGGGGCGCGGCGCGATTGATCCTGTCCTCTTGCTCAAACTGCTCTTGTTGCAGTTTCACTACGGCCTGTCGGATGACGGTGTCATCCGACAGGCGCAAGTCAATCTCGCCTTCCGTTTCTTTCTCGATCTGCCGCTCAATGCGGTCTTGCCCGAGCCAAGCCTGCTGTCGCAGTTCCGCACGCGGCTCGGCGCGGATCGCTTTGCCAGCGTCTTTCAGGAAATTCTGCGGCAAGCGCGCGGTGCGGGACTGGTCAAAGATCGCTTGCGCTTGAAAGACGCCACACACCTGATCGCCAACATCGCTGTGCCGGCGACCATCCGGCTGGTCGCACAGGCCCGGGATCAATTGCTCGCCGCCGCCGCGAGCTTCGCCCCGGATGAAGTCGCCGCGCATCGGCAGGCCGCTCTGGAACTCCGCCAGGCGACGGTTGATTTGAAAGACGAAGCGCGTTTGTTGCGGCGCGTCGAGCATTTGCGCGAACTCCTCGTCTGGGGCGCTGCCTGGCAGGAGCGCCTGGAGATCGGCGCTCCGCCCGTCAGCCCAGCGGTTGACGCGGCCTTCGTCGCGGCGCTCTCAATCGCGCGCAAGGTGCTCAATGACCGCGAGCCGGAGGCCTCAGACAAGATCGTTTCGCTGACCGACACCGACGCGCGCCGCGGTAAACACGGGCAGTACTACGACGGCTATCAACTCGATGTGAGCCTGGATGCCGACTCCGACCTGATCTGCGGTCTGGACGTGCTCGCGGCCAACGCCGATGAAGCGGTCAATGCCAAGGCGCTGATCGAGCGCGAAGAAGCCGCGCACGGCAACGATATCGAAAGCTTGTCAATGGATGCCATCGGCTACAACGGCGCGGTGCTCAAAGCTCTGAGCGATGACCCCGCGGGGCCGCAACTGACTGTTTACGTACCGCCGAAAGAGGCTCCGCCGCGCCAGCCGGAGTTGTATCAATCCGACGATTTCAGACTTAACGAAGCGGGCGATGAGTTGAGTTGCCCGCAGGGAGAAACGACCCGCACACGCTATCGCGACACTCTCGGCCACGGTTGGGTCTATCACTTCAGCGCCAAGCAATGCCGCGACTGTCCCTTGCGTGGGCAGTGCGTGGCGGCGGGCAACAAACGCCCGCGGAGAGTCAGCAAGAACGATTTTCGAGCACAATACAAAGCCGCCCAGGCTCGAGCGACGACCAACGAGTACAACCAGATTCGCAAACAACATCCGGCCATCGAGAGGAAGCTCAATGAACTGGTGCGCTGGCACGACGGGCGCCGGGTGCGCTATCGGGGTCGGCTGCGCGTCAAAGTGCAATACCTGCTGCTCGGTCTGGTCGTGAACTGCAAACGAATCGTCCGCCTCTTGACGGCTGCGCCCATCGCGCAGCCCGCTTAAGGTGCGGGCAAAGATCAGTGGCGCAGCTTGGAAAACCAATGCTTACCCGAAACTTTTTAAGCGGTCTCTTTTGGGTGAAAAGGTCAATGACCAAGTCTCAAATTCAGTTTTGGGCGACCTGCAAAAAGCCCAATGTTTACAGGGTTTTCGTGCAGACCAAATCGTGCGTCCTGTAAATTGTTGATTCCATTGGCTCCTTATCCGTGGATTTGGGTTCCCAACCTGTCCTACCCTTTTCATTGTTTCAGGCTGTCGCACCGCGACATGTCAAACTCC
>JBQTHT010000084.1:0-16790 GCA_052389595.1 Nitrospiraceae bacterium | reverse complement strand
GCGTTAGGCGCACACGGGAAGGTGACCAGGGCTTGCTTCCGAAGCACGGTTAGATGTACTCTTTGATGTACCTTTTGAGGATCGCTTCAGATGCCGAAAGTTCCAGCCATTATTCCGGTTACCGATCTACGCCAGGACGCGGCGGCCGCCCTCAAGCGTGTTCGAACCTCCCGACAGCCGGTCGTGATCACTCAACGGGGTCGGGCAGCTGCGATCATGTTGAGCGTTGAAGCCTACGAGGACAGAGAGCACGAGCGCGAGCTGTTGCGCCTTCTGGCTCGTGGCGAGCGGGAGATTGCGGAGGGCAAAGGGCACGACCTCGCCAGTGTCCTGGCTGAAGCTGACAGCCTGCTGGCGGCGGAGTGACCGTTGCAGTTGCGATTCACGCCGTCGGGTCGAGAACAGTTCCTCGCAGCGGTGGCCTACATCCGAGCCGATGATCCGGCGGCGGCCAACCGCTTCAGGGTCCGCGCCGAAAAGGGCCTGCGCCGCCTCCAGCACTTCCCACAGTCGGGACGTGTGATCCCTGAATTTCCGGAACTGCCGCACCGGGAGGTCATCGTGGCGCCGTACCGGTTCTTCTACAAAGTGGTGACCAAGACGGTTTGGGTCGTGGCGGTGTGGCACGGTGCGCAGCTTCCCCAGAAGCCACTTCCCAAGCGGAGTGCCTAACACGGCGCTGGAACCGACCGCCGGAGTGGCTGCTCGTTGCCCGGTGCGAACGTTCTCGTCCGGCGGCGGCTCAGCACCAGCCGTTAGAAGACGATGAGAAAGAAGAAACCTGCTTGGCCGGCCGACACTGACTTGGCGCAGCGATTTCCCCCTCCCGCCAACGCTTCTGTGGTCACGTTTCTAACCAACGGCGAACGGTGGTCTGCGCATTCAGATCCCGCAGAGGAGTTTTGCTTGGGAGCAGAGGATCTCATCGGCGTTAAAGTTTATACCCCGGATAGAAAGAGATTTGCCTATGAAATGGCATATACCCAACAAGGCGTAATTTTCGGGCTTGTCCTAGGCATGGGTTTAATCTGCCTTCGGTTACCACAATCCGACGATAAAATTGGCGTTAGCCCCACGCAGGCGCAAAGGGCTGCATTACAGAGGGAGTAGTGGCGCTAGGCATTTCCTTGAACTTCGCTGACCCTTTTGGTATTCTTCGCCCGCCTTTCACGACCGACGTTGTCACTCTCTCTGAATCCATCGTCTTGCGCAGGAGTCGAACCATGGCCGGCATCAAGCGGGCGTTGATTAGTGTTTCAGATAAAACCGGTGTTGTGGAGATGGCCAAGAGTCTGGAGGCGCTTGGCGCGGAGATTCTTTCGACCGGAGGAACAGCGAAGGCGCTCAGAGACGCTGGTGTCAAGGTGACGGATGTGGCGGCCTACACAGGCTCACCGGAAATCCTCGATGGGCGCGTCAAGACGCTGCACCCGAAGATTCATGGCGGACTCCTCGGTCGTCGCTCTATTCCCACTCACGTCGAGCAGATGAAGCAGCACAACATCGGTCCGATTGATGTGGTGGTGGTCAACCTCTATCCCTTCGAGGCCACGATTTCGAAACCGAATTGTCCTTTCGAAGAAGCCATTGAGAACATCGATATCGGTGGTCCTTCGATGGTGCGATCGGCAGCGAAGAATCATGAAGACGTGCTGGTTGTGGTGGATCCGGCTGACTATACCCGCGTGCTCGATGCGGTGAAGGCTGGGACCGTGACACATGAGCTGCGTCGCGAGTTGGCCATGAAAGTCTTCCAGCACACGGCCCGGTACGACAGTTTGATTGCCGGCTACCTCGAAAGGCAGGTACAGGGAGGCGAGAGCAAATTTCCGAAAATGCTCTCCTTGCAGTTCGAACGGGCCGAGACGCTCCGCTATGGGGAGAATCCACATCAACAGGGTGCATTTTATCGGGAGTTGAATTCCAGCGAACCATCTGTGTCGCGCGGAAAGATTTTGCACGGCAAGGCGATGTCGTACAACAACTTCTTGGATGCCAATAGCGCGATCGAGTTGGCCAAGGAATTTGACGGCACGGCCGTGGTGATCGTCAAGCACAACAACCCTTGCGGCGTCGCACTGGGCGCGACGTCGGTCGAAGCCTATGTGAAAGCGCGCGAAACCGATCCTGTATCTGCCTTCGGCGGCGTGATCGCGTTCAATCGTCCGGTCGATCTGGCAGCGGCCAAGGAAATCACCTCCACGTTCGTGGAGGTGGTGATCGCGCCTGGGTTTGCCGATGATGCGCTGGTGGAGTTGAAGCGCAAGAAGGATCTGCGCTTGTTGGATGTCGGCGTCCTCGCCAAAGTCAAACAAGAAGGCTACGATCTCAAGAAATTAGTGGGTGGACTGATCGTTCAGGATCGCGATCTTGGCTCGCTCACAGATCTCCGTGCGCTTCCGGTGCCGACTGTCCGCAAGCCTACCGACGAGGAATATACGGCCTGTGCTTTTGCCTGGAAGGTCTGCAAGCACGTCAAGTCCAATGCCATCGTCTATGCAAAGCCCGGTCAGACGGTTGGGATTGGCGCGGGGCAGATGAGCCGGGTGGACTCGGTGAAGCTCGCGGGCATGAAAGCCGTGTTGCCGATGAAAGGCTGCGTGATGGCATCCGATGCGTTTTTTCCATTCCGCGACGGGCTCGATGCGGCCGCGCAGGCTGGGATCACGACTGTCATCCAACCTGGTGGTTCGATTCGCGATCAGGAAGTCATCAAGGCGGCGGATGAGCATCAGATGGCGATGATTCTCACCGGCATGCGGCACTTTAGACATTGAAAGGATGTTGAAAAAGGCCCCTAACTTTGTTCTCGGCTCGTCGAAATTCTCAACGTACCCCGGAGGGTACGCCTCCGGTTTTGACTCACCTGCGGCCTCGTTGGATGGCCTTTTTGAGCATCCTATGGGGAACCGACAAAACTTAGTACACCATCACCACCGCATATTCCTGCCGCACTGTTTATGTAAGGTTCGTTCGTGAAGATTCTTGTCGTCGGAAGTGGGGGCCGCGAACATGCGTTGGTGGGGAAACTTGCGCAAAGTCCGCGCGCGCCCAAGCTGTATTGCGCGCCCGGAAATGCCGGCATGGATTCGCTTGCCGAATGCGTATCGATCAACGCTGACGATGTGGCCGGACTCAAGGCATTTGCACAGAGTGAAAGGATCGATTTGACCATGGTTGGACCTGAAGGTCCACTGGCGCTCGGCATTGTGGATGAGTTCCGCAAAGCGAAACTGAAGATTTTTGGGCCGACGCGGGGTGCGGCTCGGATCGAATCGAGCAAGACATTTTCGAAGGACCTGATGACCGCTTCCCACATTCCGACCGCGACGGCGACGGGCTTCGATACGATTGGCCCGGCCCTGGCCTACATCGAGCACCATCCTTTGCCGCTGGTGGTCAAGGCAGACGGATTAGCCCAAGGGAAGGGCGTGATCATCGCGTCGACACGAGACCAAGCGCGTCAAGCAGTGAAGGATGTATTGGAAAAACAGATCTTCGGCGAGGCTGGCCGACGCATCCTTATCGAAGAGTTTCTCGACGGAGAAGAGTTAACCATCATGGCCTTCACTGACGGCAAGACGGTCGTTCCGATGATCCCTGCTCAAGATCACAAACGAGTGGGGGAGGGCGATACGGGTCCGAACACCGGCGGGATGGGCGCCTATGCCCCGGCGCCGCTGGGAACACCGGATTTGGTGAATACGATCACCCGACAAGTCTTGCAGCCGGTGGTTGACGGCTTGTCTCGCCTGGGGTGTCCATTTCAAGGCGTGCTGTACGTGGGTCTCATGATCGTCCAGGGCAAGCCCTTTGTGCTGGAGTTTAACGCGAGAATGGGTGACCCTGAAACCCAGGTGGTCGTGCCACTGCTCAAAACCGATTTGGTGGATATTCTGGAGGCCGTTGTCGAACATCGCCTGGATCAGCTACGGATCGAATGGCAGAGGGAAACCGCAGTCTGTGTGGTGCTGACTTCGGGCGGATATCCCGGGTCCTATCCCGTCGATCTTCCGATCCTAGGATTACCGGAGTCGAATCAAGGCGAAGATACTCTTGTCTTCCATGCGGGGACGAAGCGTCAGGGCACTGAGATTATGACGGCGGGAGGGCGTGTGTTAGGGGTGACCGGTAAAGGCGTCGATCTCGCGATGGCACGAGAACGAGCGTATCGCGTGGTTCGATCTATCTCGTTCCAGGGATGCCATTACCGATCTGATATTGCCGCTCGAGCCCTTGCCGCAAAGGTCTGAATGAGTTCCATGGTGCCGGCGATGGCCAGAATGCTCCGTTGTGATGTGGACTGCCAGGATGACGTGATCCACGCCGCGACTCAGGTAGTGGCTGACAGCGGCATTATTGCATTTCCTACAGAAAGTTTTTATGGACTTGGCGTCAATCCAATGGACGCTCAGGCTGTGGCCCGGCTCTGTTCCATCAAATCCCGTCCAAGCGGGAAACCGATTCTGGTCCTGATCGGAGATCCTGGGCAACTATCGTCCTTAATCAGCCAGATCCCTCCAGCGGCTCGTGTATTGATGGAACAGCTCTGGCCGGGTCCATTGACGATTATCTTTCCAGCCTCGAACCTGTTGCCGGGGATGCTTACAGGCGACACCGGTACGATCGGGATTCGGCTGACCGCGCATCCGTTGACGGCTGCGGTCCTGCGTCGAGTGGGTCCATTGACCGGTACCAGCGCAAATCGTTCCGGCGAGCCACCGGGTCAAACGCCTGAGGAGGTCCAGGCGCAGTTGGGCTCTGAGATTGATCTGATTCTAGACGGAGGCCGATCGCCGGGAGGTGTTCCCTCCACCGTGATCGATGCGCGTTCACCGGTGCGGTTCATACGGGAAGGTCGAGTATCCAAACATGAGATTCAGGAAGCGTTGAGTAGAGCAGGGATGAAGTTTCCATCACACGCGTAGACTATGTGCGGCTGCGTCTGCCGGTCCATAGACCAGAGAGGGAGGGGGATATGAGAATATCTGGATTGCGAATGAGGGGCATTGGGCTCTTAAGCGGGATGGCAATGACGATGCTGACGGGATGCGATTATTGGCCGCCGGCCTTGCAAGCACAAGTTGAGCAGCTACGAACCGAGGTCCAGACAGTAAGCATGGAGCGGGCGCAACTGCAGAACCAGCTCACGGCCCTCACTAGAACGAAGGAGGACCTGCAGGCTCAGCTCGACCAACTGAGCCACGTCAATCGTGAAAAGACCAACATGATCGCGAGCCTGGAGCATCATCTTGCGGCTGAGCGCGCAAAGAGTGTCAAAACCTCGAAAGTCAGCCCTACCAAGCCTGCAGCCAAGGCGGTGCCCAATAAAACTCCCTCAAAGTCCAGCAAACCACCGGTGAAAAAGACCGTCACGAAGCGTCCGTAGCTCCGAGGTAAGTTCTGTCTCAGCCTGTTTAGGAAGAGGAAGAAGAACCGGTCGAAGGTGGAGTACTGGATCCTGAGGAAGCGGTTCCCGAGGTAGTAGGAGCCGATGTGGTGCTGCTCGCGGGGCTTGATGTTCCGGCTGGCGGTGGTGGAGTGGATGCTGGTGGGGGCGCTGTGGTCCCTGCCTCGCTTTTCTTCTCTGGTTGGCTATTGGCCGGCTTCTCCGTCGCCTCGGACGGGGTGGGAGGTTTCATCTTGTCCGAGTAATCGGTGACATACCAGCCACTTCCCTTGAACATGATCGCCGGAGCCGAAATGACCTTTGTGACCGGCTTTCCACAACGGATGCAGCTCGACAGTGGATTCTCTTTCATGCTTTGCTTTACTTCAAAGCGGTGCGCGCAGCTCTGACACACATATTCATAAATCGGCACGGTCCCTTTCCTTTCCTCGGGGGCGTCACCCCTTGCGACCTTCATATCACTAATAACACAGGAATGAAGAAAATCAACATTCCAGGCCGTACCGGATTCGTCCGGTTGACTCCGTCTCTGCGTTCAGCCTAACCGGCCGAGCGCAGATTCCATTCGGTCAAGGCCCCGCTGGATGCCGTCCATACTCGTCGCATATGACAGACGAATATGCGCGGCGCTCCCAAACGGTTCCCCCGGCACGACCGCTACGCGAGCCTCCCTCAGGAGATAGGTTGCCACATCGGAGGCGCTGGTCAGAGGGCTGTTCTGCCCTCGGCGATTGAAGGTCCCGCTCACATTGGGGAAGGCGTAAAAGGCGCCCGACGGCATCCGGCAGCGCATACCGGAAATCTTGTTCAATCGTTCGACCATATACCGGCGCCGCCGATCAAATTCACCGACCATCGTTTGGGTAAACTGCTCGCCCAGACATAATGCAGCGACAGCCGCCTTCTGCGAAATGGAGCAAGGGTTGGACGTGCTTTGGCTTTGAATGTTCGCCATCGCCGTCAACAGTTCTTTCGGTCCCGCCGCATAGCCGATCCGCCAGCCTGTCATCGCGAAGGCTTTTGAGACCCCATTGATAATGACGGTCTGAGCGGCCACTTCGGGGCTGAGCGTGGCAATGCTCATATGGAGCGTTCCGTCGTAGAGGATTTTCTCGTAGATCTCGTCCGAGATGATGATCAAGTGGTGACGGAGCGCCACCTCCGCGATGCCCTCCAGAGTCGTCCGGTCATAGGTGGCGCCAGTGGGATTGCACGGGGTATTGACAATAATCGCCTTTGTCTTTGACGTAACGTGCCGCGCGAGCAATTGGGGGTCGATCGCATACCCATCCTCCTCCTTCGTCTGCAGCAGGACGGGAGTGGCGTCATTCAACAACACTTGGTCTCGATACGAAACCCAAAAAGGAGCCGGGATAATGACCTCATCGCCTGCCTCAAAGAGCGCCTCCGCCACGTTGTACAAGGAATGTTTCGCGCCGCACGATACCAAGATTTGTGCTTTGTCGTACCGCAGGCCTTGTTCCGTTTGTAGTTTGTCGATTATGGCCGTTCGTAATTCATCAATGCCGGATGAAGGTGTATATTTGGTGAAGCCGGCTGCGATGGCCGCCTCAGCCGCGGACTTGACGCGATCGGGCGTATCAAAGTCCGGTTCACCGGAGGCAAAGTCGATCACATCAATCCCCTGCGCAGCCATCGCTTTTGCGGAGGCGGTAATGGCGAGGGTGGGGGAGGGGACGACTCGGCCGGCCCGTGCCGCGAGTTTCATGCCTTGACACTCCGGAGGCGGTCTGTAAGACGACTCGCGATTTCAGGATGAAGGAAGTCGCTGAGCGGTCCGCCATGCTTGGCGACGTCTTTGATAATCGTGGACGTGAGGTAAGAATATTCTTCACTCGGCATCAGAAACACCGTCTCGACTGTGTTCTCCAACTTTCGGTTCACTAGCGCCATCTGGAACTCATATTCAAAATCTGAAATCGCCCTTAGCCCGCGAATGATTGCATGAGCACCGCACTGTTTCACGTATTCCACCAGCAGACCGTCAAAAGCGGTGACTTCAACACGAGCGAGGTTCTTCGTGACGATCCGCACCATGTGGAGACGTTCTTCAAGGGTGAAGAGAGGATGCTTATTGGGATTTGGCGCAACCGCCACAGTGACCTTATCAAAGATCCGAAGGCTACGGGTAAGAATATCAGTATGTCCGTGCGTGATGGGATCGAACGTACCAGGATACACGCCTATTTTCATTGAGCGTGCACCGTGTTTTTATCTGCGCGAAAGACCGACAGCGAGGTATCGCCATAGCGATACTGCCGAGCGACTTTCAACAATCCGAGATGCTCGGGGACGACCAATTTAGTGGCGTGTTCCAGCACAGCGAAGGAGTCAATCGTAGTGCGATCCTTCTCAAACAGCCGATTGAGCGACTGGAGTTCCTCTTCCTCGGCATAGGGAGGATCGGCGAAGACTATCTGATAGGGAAGATCTGGTCCCTCCTGACGTTGTACGAACTGCTCGACCGGACAGGCATACACTTCAATATGGCGCGCTATGCCGCAACGACGAAGGTTTTCCCTCAACAACTTCACTGCTCCGGGGCTGTTCTCCACAAACGTGACGAACTGAGCCCCCCGGCTCACGGCTTCAATGCCGATGGCTCCGGTACCTGCATACAGATCCAAGACCCGAGCCTTTTCGATGCGAACACCAATGATGGAAAACAGCGCCTCTTTGACACGATCCGATGTCGGACGCAATATCTGCCCAGGTGGTCCTAGAAGCCGGCGTCCTTTGAGCACTCCGGCGATCACGCGCATGGCAGCGTCACGTCAATCAAGCCGCAAACTGTAACACAGGATTTTTGAAACGGTCAAGGTAAGGTTGGGGGGCGAGGATCAGAGGATGCGAGGCGTCAAGATGGTGGATTCATGTCAGCCACTGAGGTGTAAGTTCGCTTTGACGCTTCTTCCGCCGGTTCGCTATAATTGGGCCGCAGGACTTACGAACAATCTCGGGGCTACCGAGACGATGCAGCTTCATGAAGATGTGACCACGGATAGCGCGAAGGCGTGGGCACGGGGTACCGCCGATGGGTTATTGGGTTCCGGCTGTTCCAACCGTTTGGGCTTCTTTTGCAGCCAGACTTCGTCGCCGATTGTTTGAGATGGTACGGTCAATGATGGCGCCACAGTTAATGCATTTCCAGGCGTAGAAGATGAGGAAGAAGTCGGAGAATCGCTCCAACATCATCAGACCTTTGCACTTCGGACATTCCATCGATCCCTCCAGGGTGCGTGTGCATTGCTGTATGGTTTCTCAAGCAAGAGCTACACCAAATTGTCAAGTAACTACATTTCAATAACTTATGGAGAGATTTTGACTGACCGTCGGAGCGAATGAACAAGTCAACAGTACAAAATCGTTCAACGCGTCAAAATTCTGGCCACAAAAGGAGCGGCATGACGGATAGGCAACCCAGAAAGGGCATTACGTGCTGGCCAGAACAAGAGCGTCCGCGCGAGCGGCTTCTTCAGGAAGGTCCGGAAGTGCTTTCCGATGCGCAGCTGCTCGCGATTCTGCTGCGGGTAGGCCGGCAGGATGCGTCAGCCGTCCAGGTCGCGATGGAGCTGCTTCGCCATCTGAAGAGTCTGCAAGCGTTGGCAAATTGTGGATGCGAAGAACTCTGCTCCGTTCCAGGAATTGGACCGGCGAAAGCTGCTCAATTAAAGGCTGCACTGGAACTGGGGAAGCGTGTGTTGGCGGCTCCCCTTTCCTCCGGCATGCGCATCGGTTCCAGCCTCGATTTGTTCAAACATTACGCGCCGCGACTTCGTGATCTTCGGCATGAGATCTTCAAAGTCATTCTTCTCGATGCCAAACACAGCATTATCCGTGACGAGACTGTTTCTGAAGGCAGTCTGACGTTGAGCATTGTCCATCCGCGCGAAGTCTTTAACCTCGCGGTTCGGGAGTCAGCGGCCGCTGTGATCTTTTTGCACAATCATCCCAGTGGCGATCCGACACCAAGCCAGGAAGATCGGCTGTTGACCACTCGTCTGGTGTCGGGCGGAGAGTTACTGGGCATTCAAGTGCTTGATCATCTGATTGTGGGAGATGGCCGGTATATCAGCTTTGCGGATCAGGGATGGCTTCAAGGAGCTGGGTTGACGGCATAATCGTTCGACAAACAGTGAGACATACCATGAGGAGGTCGTCATGAAAGAAAGCCGTATCGACTCCGTCAGGAATGTGGCTGTTGTGTCCAATACGGGAGGGGGGAAAACATCGCTCGTGGAGGCTCTGCTCTTTACGGCAGGTGTGATTCCCGGCATGGGCGCCGTGACGAACGGAACGACGGTGTCGGACTTTGAACCTGAGGAAATCCATCGACGTACGTCGTTGAGCGCAAGTGCGATGCACTTCACGTGGCAGGACACCCGGATCAATCTCTTGGATACTCCCGGCGCGCTCAGCTTCATGGGAGAAACGCAGGCAGCGCTGCGCGCTGTGGATGGAGTTCTTATCGTGGTCGGAGCTTCGATGGGAGTGAGGACAGAGCTGCTGAAGATTTGGAGCCTGATTCAAGACCTCAATCTTCCGTGCTTACTGTTTGTGAATGAGCTGGACAAGCCAGGCACATCCTTCCGAGCCGTCGTGGAAGACTGTCAGAAGGCGTTGGGGATCACCCCGTTGCCGATCACGTTTCCGGTCGGGGAGGGGGTTTCTTTAGAGGGTGTGGCTGATGTCCTGCGAGGAGAGGAGCTCAAGCCGCGAAGCGAGCATGTCAAGGTTCAACACACGGCGCTCCCTGATGGATTGTTGGGTGATGCGGCAGAAGCCAAAAAGAAACTCGTGGAAGGCGTGGCTGAAATCGATGATCGACTGTTAGAGAAATATTTATCGGAGGGGGATCTCACGAACGAGGATCTCATGCAAGGTATCCGCGCCGACGTGCTCCTCCGCAAACTCGTGCCGGTGCTGAGCGGGTCTGCGACGCGGAATATAGGAACGACGTCGCTGCTCGACGCCGTGGTGGCGTTTCTGCCGTCGCCGGCCGACCGAGCGACCGTCCGGGCTCTTCAGGGCGTTCACCCGCACACCGGCGAATCGGTCATGCGTCGGGCAGATCCCGCCGATCGCTTTTCCGGGGTTGTGTTCAAGACGATTATCGATCCGTTCGTCGGGCGCTTGAGTTACGTTCGCGTCTTGTCCGGAACGCTGGCGGCCGACACGGGGTTCTTCAATGCGACGCGGAAAGTCAGAGAAAAAGGCGGCCATGTATTTTCAATCCTGGGTAAAAAGTATATCCCCATTCACAACGTGGGAGCCGGCGACATTGTCGCAATCGGAAAATTAAAGGATACCCTGACAGGCGATACGGTCTGCGATGACCATGATCCTATTAGCTATCCCGGTCTTCATCTTGCGAAACCGGTCATGTCGTTTGCAATCGAACCCAAATCCAAAGCTGATATTGAGAAGGTCAGTTTAGGACTGCACAAGCTGATCGAAGAAGATCCGACGTTGGAATTTGTACGCAATGCCGAACCGAAGGAAATGGTACTGAATGGCATGGGACAACTACACATCGACGTCGCATTCGAGCGGCTACGGCGAAAGTACGGCGTGGAGGTTACCATCCATACGCCTAAGATTCCATACAAGGAAACCGTTCGCACGGTGGCTCAGGCGCAAGGGCGGTACAAAAAACAGACAGGCGGGCACGGTCAATACGGAGATTGTTGGCTCCAATTGACGCCGTTGTCGAGAGGAAAGGGGTTTGAATTCGAAAACAAGATCGTCGGCGGAGCGATCCCAAGGAATTTCATCCCGGCTGTCGAGAAAGGAGTGATTGAGGCTCTGCATGAGGGCATTCTCGCCGGGTACCCGGTGGTCGATCTCCGTGTCACGGTCTATGATGGATCCTATCACGTGGTGGATTCGTCGGAAATGTCGTTCAAGATTGCCGGGTCCATGGGATTCAAAAAAGCCATGGAAGCCGCTCATCCGGTCTTGCTGGAGCCTTTGATGAATGTGACCGTCGAAGCGCCTGAAGAATATGTCGGCGCCGTGATTGGCGACCTCAACTCTAGACGGGGACGGATTGCCCATGTGACAGCGAACGGCAGCGCGCAAACCATAAGGGCGGTGGTCCCGCTGGCGGAGATGCTCAAATATGCGCCCTCGTTGAACTCAATCACCGGTGGACGGGGCAGCTATGAGATGGAGTTTACCGCGTATGAGGAGGTACCACGCGACTTGGCCGTGAAGATCGTTGACGAGCACAAGACGGCCCGCCAAACGGTCGCGGTGCATTGACGGACGCTATCGATCAGAAGGTTTAAGGACGACGTAAAAGGCGCGACTTTCACGGATCACGCGAAGCAGTATCGTTTCGCCATGCTTGACTTTGGCGACAGCGGTCGTAAATTCCCCCACCGATGCGACATCGGCGCGATTGACCTCTTTGATCAAGTCGCCTTCCCTTAGACCTTCAGCCTGTGCGAGGCTGCCGGATTCCACCTTGGAGATCAAGACACCTCGTGAGTCTTTCAGTTTGAATTTATCGGCTAACCCGGCCGTGAAATATTGGTAGTAGATGCCGAGCTTTAATTACGTTCGGGACTGGGGAAACGAGGCGACCACCACGTTGTCTCGGCGCTCGCTTAAGGGAACGTCCAGCATCACTCGCTTTCCATCCCGAACGACTTCAACTTTGGCTGTTGCGCCTGGAGCAATGCCTGCAATCAGCCGCGACAGCTTGTTAGGTGTATCGACCACACTGCCATCAATCTTCGTGAGGATATCGCCGGGTTGAATACCGGCCTGGGCGGCTGGATCGTGTTCGAACACTTCATTCACTAACACGCCTTCACCTTCCACGACTCCGAACTTCTTGGCCAGATCGGCTGTGACCGGTTGAATGCCGACACCGAGCCACCCTCGCACGACCTTCCCGCGTGCAAGTAACTGCTGAATGACCTGCTTGGTCATATTCGAAGGAATCGCGAAGCCGATCCCTTGCGCAAAGTTGATAATGGCGGTGTTAATGCCGATCACTTCGCCGCGAAGATTGAAGAGCGGGCCTCCAGAGTTTCCGGGATTGATCGAGGCATCGGTTTGAATGAAATTTTCATACCGTGACAAGTTGATATTCTCGCGGCCAATCCCGCTTACCACCCCGAGCGTGACCGTGCGGTCTAAACCGAACGGATTACCTACGGCGAGCACCCATTGGCCGACCTTGACCCGGGCGGAATCGCCAAAGCGGGCGCTTGTCAGTGGTCGATCAGTGGTCACTTTCAGCAGGGCAAGATCGGTATCCGGATCTTTTCCGATGACCTGCGCGAAGAGTTTGGTCTTATCCGATAATCGCACTTCCACTTCGATGGCATCTCCGACTACATGGTTGTTGGTCACGATATGGCCATCCGGATCAATAATCACTCCGGAGCCGGACCCTGGCGCATGGGGAAGCCGTTCCGGAGGAAAGTCTCGTGAACCTCCGAGGCCTTGAATTGAAAAAATGCTGACGACAGAAGGTTTTGTCTGTTCGGCCAGGTCGGTAATGACGCTTTCGATGTCCTCTAAGAGCCGAAGGCCGTTGAGGGGTGCCGAGGGTTGGCTCGTCGCATCGGCGGCCGACCGGGCAAGCGCGACGGGATACACGATGGATCCAAGCAGACACCCGCTCAGCACCGCCTGTGCCATTCTGCCGTTGACGCTCATCACACCGAACTCCGCGACTCACCGATGATGGCATTCACGCACGAGGACGAATCCATTGTACCATCCACGCGATTAGGCTGTCTTTGCAGATTGTAGGTACGGGAGAATTCGGGCCAGATCGGTCTGGGATCCCGCGAGGACGACGATGTCCTCAGCATGAAGCACTAAGGCCTCCACCGGGGCAACCAGAAGCGGCCCTCGAAGTACCGCGACGACAGTGGTGGTCGGCTCAAGCCCCAGTTGTCCGATCGTGTAGCCGACGGCGGCTGATCCTCTTGCGATAGTGATGCGCTCCATCGTGGCAGAGCGGAGGTTGAGATCTTGCTGGATCTTGAGGAGAGTGTCATGCACTGCTTCAGCCTTCAGTTCGCCGATGAGGTGGTCCACGTGTTGCAGCGTGTGCTTCAGGTCTCGTATGCGGATACTCGCGGATGACAGCATCTGTGCCGCTTCGTGACGGTCCTGCGCTGCAGACCAAACGTGATCCGATGAAGATCGCGCCAAGAGGCGACAGAGGTCGGCCCCTAATTCCTGATAAGCGACCTGCACACGACCGGTGGCAGCGGCCGCTTGCCAATGGAGCTGTAGAACTTGGACTTTGCGATTAATCCGTTCTGCGATGATCAGCGCTGCCTCATAGACGGCGCCGCCGGTCACCGTCAATTCTCTTCGAATCCGGTCGATGAAGAAAAACGCCATAGAAGTGTTCGACGAACGGGAGTCAACCTGGCAGATACTGAGGCCAGCGTCGCGGCCGGCAACGTCTGATAAGATTCATTATGTCAACTTGCATGGCCGATGCGAGACTCGGTGCCATTCCACAGCCGACCAAGGTTTTCTTTGTGCCGAAACCAAATCAGCGCACTCACCAGGCATACAAAGAGACCAAACGCCACACTGCGCTGTAATCCCGCCGCAATGAACGGTAAGAGACCAAACGCCATCAGCGCTCCACCCGAGGAGTACCTCCATACGGCAACCGTGATGAGCCATACAGCGATCGCGAACATCCCAACGGTAGGAGCCACTCCGAGGACGACGCCTAACGCCGTTGCAACGCCCTTTCCGCCGCGAAAGTTAAGAAAGATTGAATGTAGGTGACCAAGAATAGGACAGAGTGCGACAAGGAGCACTACTTCCTCGCGAACTAGGACCTGGGTTGCGGCCACTCCCACGACCCATCCCTTGCCCATATCGCCGATCAGCGTCAAGATGCCTGCCGTTTTTCCGGCGACCCGCAAGACATTCGTGAATCCCACATTGTGGCTGCCTGCCACCCGGGGGTCGACGGTCCCCAATACTTTCGATACCACGAGACCGAAGGGAATAGCGCCTAAGACATACCCTGCGACTGCCATCCCCGCGGTAAGCCACACGATGTCCATAAAACCCAATGTACTTTGTCTTTAGCGTCTCGATCTGATGCTCATAAGCCTTTGAGCGTCACGAGGCGCCAGAAGTTCGTCACATACTGCGCACCGGAAACGTACCCCATTACCAAGGAGAGATAGAGTGTGACGGTGCCGGCCAGGTGAAGATTTCCGATTCCTGCCATGACCGTGTCCTCAAGCAGCAGCAGTGTGATGGCAACCACTTGGAGCGCCATCTTATATTTCCCGGTTACCTCGGCGGACATGATCATCCCTTCGGTGGCTGCGATGGCCCGTAGTCCGGTCACTGCGACTTCCCTTGCGATAATCAGAATGGCGACGAGCGCGCTCACGCGGTCATATTGAACCAGCAAGATAAGCGCGGACAAGACGAGGAGTTTGTCCGCTGTGGGGTCGAGGAGACGGCCCAAACGTGTCACCTGCGAACGCCGCCGAGCGAGATAGCCGTCCAAGAGATCAGTGAGAGCCGCGACGACGAACACGACCGCAGCTGCGAAGGACCGCTCCGGCGTCGGCGTCACAAACAGCATCACGAAGACGGGAATAAGGAGGATTCGTGACAGCGTCAGGAAATTGGGCAGATTGATATTTCTGTCCTGTACTGCCGACTTCGCCAATCCAAGTCCGACTTGTTTCCAGGTTTCCACAACGCGCATGGTGATACACGTTCTCGATCTATCGGTCTAAAGGCCAGCCGGTACTCAATCTAAACAATGCCGCTTTTCAGGAGGTCATGTAAATGGATGACGCCGGCAATGCTTCCGTCTGTGTGAGCCACGACCAGCGAGGTAATCGAAAACTGCTCCATGACTTGGACGGCGCTCGCCGCCAACTCATCCGGTCCAATGGTCTTTGGGTGCCGACTGGCTAGATCCGCGGCGGTCATCGTGCGGAGATCCCCGCCTAGCTGCATGAACCGTCGCAGGTCGCCATCGGTGATCACACCAATGAGCCGTCCGGACCCATCGATGACCGTCGTCATCCCGAGCTTCTTGGCCGTCATTTCGAGAATCGCCTCGTGGCCGGACGAGTAAGAGGATACCCGCGGAAGTGCATCCTCTGTATGCATGACATCTCGAACTTTGATCAAGAGGCGCCGCCCAAGAGTCCCTCCGGGATGGAATTGCGCAAAATCGTCCTCTTTGAAGCCGCGCTTCTGGAGCAGAGCAATCGCAAGCGCATCACCCATCGCCAAACAGGCGGTGGTACTTGCGGTCGGTGCCAGACCCATGGGGCACGCTTCTTCCCCAACCGACACATCCAATGTCACATCACTATTCTTGGCCAAGGTTGAGTCCGGCCTTCCCGTCAAGGCCACGATGGGAATATTCAGGCGTTTCACAAATGGAAGCAGTTGCAGTAATTCTTGAGTTTCTCCGCTGTTCGAAATGGCCAACAAGGCATCTTGGCGGGCCAGCATGCCGAGATCACCGTGAATGGCTTCGGCAGGGTGAAGGAAAAAGGCCGAGGTGCCGGTGCTGGCGAGTGTCGCGGCAATCTTCTGTCCGATTAATCCGGATTTACCCATTCCCAACACGACCACCTTACCGGTACAGCGCATCAGGAGTTCTACCGCGTCGCTGAAACGCTGATCCAGCCGATCGATCAGGGCATGGACTGCCCGAGCTTCGATTGCCAGCACCCGCTTTCCCTCTTCGATACTCATGTGACACCCTGGGACCGGCGTCCCACCACCTCGCAGATCCGCACGACCCGTTCAAGCAAGGCCTTCAATTCATGCAGAGGTACCATGTTGGGTCCATCGGACAACGCTGAATCAGGGTCCGGGTGCACTTCCATAAAAAATCCGTCGCACCCGGCTCCCGCTGCGGCGCAGGCCAGAGGTTCGACAAACTCGCGCTGTCCACTCGACTGTGTCCCCGCTCCACCAGGCAACTGTACGCTATGAGTGGCGTCGAAGACCACAGGATAGCCAAGGCGTCTCATGATCGGCAGGGCGCGCATGTCAACGACCAGATTGTTATACCCAAAGGAAGAGCCGCGCTCGGTCAGCACAATCTTCGTATTGCCGCTCTCCTCGATCTTCTTGACCACCTGGCTCATTTCCCAGGGAGACAGGAATTGCCCTTTCTTTACATTCACAACCCGACCCGTCTTTGCTGCGGCAACCAACAAGTCGGTCTGGCGACAGAGGAACGCGGGAATTTGCAGCACATCCACCACCTGTGCGGCTGCCTGTGCGTCTTCGACGGTGTGCACATCCGTGAGGACCGGCACGCCGACTTGCTCTTTGACCTTTCGCAGTACGGCAAGACCCTGCGCCAAACCCGGCC
>JBQTHT010000083.1:0-13809 GCA_052389595.1 Nitrospiraceae bacterium | reverse complement strand
TTAAGGATAGCGTGACCAATGTAACGAAGCGGATTCTGGACGATGTGGTGCCTTTGGACTTTCTCTGATTCATACGACGACGTGTTGTAGGAGACGACTATCATGCGGACACGAGTATATGCAGTATGGCTGGAATGGATGCTCGCTCTCATCGCGCTAGGAGGAGTTTTAGCCTGTGCCCAGGTCGAGCAACGGGATAAGCGGTTTTATTACCGGGCGCTCTGGAACTTTGCGCTGCGGGAAAACCTGAAAGAGCTCGACATAGAGTTCAACGGAGTCGACTTTGGGCACTCCAATCTGTACGAAAACCTTCTTCTGACCGGCGCCAAGGATGTTCCCGCGATTGAGGAGAGGGCTCGGAAGGAGACGCTCCAGTTCATTCACTCCCGACCAGTTCTCAATCCCAACGAGGAAGCGATCGCACCGACCTACATGAAACTGGCCTGGAAAGCGCAGAACACCTTCGATGAAGCGCATGCCCTCCACCGGTCAACGTATGACGTCTATGTCTCTGATCTCGCTGACAAGGAGAGCGCCCTTCGCAAGGTCCTGGCGTTTTACCAGGAGAGCGAGTATGCGATTACAGCGAAAAAGCTGGATCATCAGCGTCTGGATACCTTTCCCTATTCGAAAGCGTTTCGACGAAAGTTTCCGCTCTTTAATGCCACGATTTGGGCCTATCACTATCTTCAAGTCGTCGTGTATGACGCGTTAGGAGCAGCTCCGGATCTTCAGTCGAAGCAGAAAGCCGTGGAGCCTATCCTACGCACCTATCATGGCTACCTCGACAAGCCACCGCTGGAATGGACCTTCATGCCCATGACGGAGGAACTGAGCCCGAAGTTCGCTGCGGACTATCCCGAGATCGCGAACATTTTTAATAATCTCCACATGATGCATGACAACATCAGTGACATCCTCACCACCGATCTCTTACCTATGTGGGAGGAGAAGCGCAAAGAGATCTATCGCGTGACCCAGGCGTACTACTGGGCCAGTGCTGATACCACGAATCCCTTCATCGTTCGTGATGGACAACCACACCACTCTGGCTCGACACCGGCAATGAAACCTGGAGCGCCGGGCGGACATTCCGGGCACTAAGGAAGGATCAGTGAAAATGAATACTGCCAGGATTGCCATACTGATTCTGCTCTTGGCGCCGACCTTTGCTTGGGCCTTGGATCACGACAATCTGGACCCCAACCGCCCCATTGCCATCGAAGATGCGTATGTCTTGCCGAAAGGCGAAATTGGGATGGAGGGAGGGGTGGTCTTCAATGACCGCAAGCAAGGCAAAAGCCGATTTGCCTTTCAGCCTCAAATTATCTATGGGGCTTTTGAGAACATGCAAATCGAAGTGATGACCAGCCTCTTCACCGAACCCATGACCGTCGTGGGAGATGATAAGTCCGGCGACCTCACTGTCGGCGTTCTGTATAACTTTAATACGGAGACACTCACCCTTCCGGCGTTCGCTGCCCGAGTGGAATTGGGATTTCCGACCGGCGTGAACTCCAGGGGAGTGGATACCGAGCTGACCGGCGTGATGACTCGTTCGTATGGCCGATGGCGCACCCATGTGAATGTGGGGTATACGTTTCTGGGATCGCCGCAGGGCAAGGAACGGAGTGGAACCTACCGGGTGGTAGCGGCGGTCAGCTATCCACTCGGTATCCCACCAGTTTTCGCGATACCATTATCGCCAATGTCTTCACCCGCCAGTCTGACCTGATGGGTCAACGGAACCCCACGGGGGTCGGGGTCGGTCTTCGGCATCAAGTGAGTTCTCGGGTGGTCTTCGATGCGGGGCTGGGAACAGAATTTATTGGTCCCTCCGATCGATACGATCTTCTTCAGCACCATTGGGCTGTCAGTTGGATTCTGACCCATTCAGGAAGGGCAGCAGTTATCTGTTCTCCACCGCCATCGTTGATAGGGTTCCTCCAGTCCTCGAAACCACGACCAGTTGTCAAGGTGACCGATGATCGGAATGTGATCAAAAACAAGATCGAAGGGCACTTCAGCAACTCAATCACTTTCGGCTCAATGGATAACGACCCGGTTTGCTCACGAAGGGAAGCAGCAACATCCCAGGCAAGGACAGCCGAGCTGGATCTCTGAACTGTTCTAATCCCAATGTCATCCCCTCGTGGCCTCCTGCGGGAGCGGCCCGGTATGTGCCCAGCAAACGATCCCACCAGGGCAGATTGAAACCAAAGTTCGTATTTGTCTCCGATGGGAAGGTCGAATGATGAATGCGGTGCATATCGGGAGTGACTAGGAACCATCGCAGGATTCGATCCACCGCGGCAGGCATTAGGACGTTGCTATGATTGAACATGGATGTGACATTGAGCAGCGCTTCAAAGGTCAACACAGCTGCAGGGGATGCGCCTATCACGACGATGGCGGCCAGCTTAAATACCATCGAGATGGCCACTTCGATGGGGTGAAACCTCACCCCGGTAGTGACATCACAATCGAGATCCGCATGGTGCATCATATGAAATCGCCAGAACGCGGGGACCGCATGGAACAGCACGTGCTGAAGATAGAGGAGAAGGTCCAACGCGATGACGGCGAGAATCCCTTTGAGCCAAGGAGGCCAGCTGAGGGAACTCAACACCCCCCAACCGTGTTCAACCGCAAGGACAGCCATGCCTATCGCGCCGGCCCCGAACAGGACACGGATGATCACGGCGTTCAAGGCCACAACGGAACAGTTGGCTGCCCAGCGTCGGAGCTTTGAAGTGGCCAACCGGCGTCGTGGTGCAAGGACTTCCCACGCCGCCATCAGACCGAGCACTCCTAAAAACGCCACTAATCGGATCAGGGTATCGGTGCTCATGGTCCGCGACTGCTGAGTGGCTATACCACAAGTCCTGCCGGTCTCTCAATGCGAATGATTCGGAAGCCCATCATGCGCATGTTCCGTGATACGGTGATGGCCCTCGCCCGAGGCGGTCGCAGGGTCTACATGAATGGTGGCGTTGGACAGGTAACGCAACTGATGCAACAGGTTGTGCCGCACTTCCTGCGCAATGTCGTGACCTTTTTCGATGGAGAGTTCCGGATCGATGGCGATATTTAGCTCGGCGTACAGCCGATGACCTAACCACCGAACCCGTACCTCCGTAACTTCGATGACTCCAGGAGTGTGCCTGGCCGCTTGGGTGATGTTCTCGACCACGTGAGGGTCGATCCCGTCAAGGAGACGAGTCCAGACTTCCTTGCCCGATGTCCAGGCGATGCGGAGAATCACCAGGGCGATCAGAAAGCCCACAAGCGCATCCGCGAACGGGTACCCTGCCCAGACGCCACCGCTACCGAACAGGACTGCAAGACTAGTTAACGCATCGACATGAGCATGTTGGCCATCGGCAATGAGCGCAGCACTCCCAATTTCCTTGCCAACCTTTATTCGAAAGAGCGCCACCGCTTCGTTCCCAAGACTGGCGATCACTGAGACCAGCATGACCGCCCAGAGATAATGGACCGGCTGAGGATGGAGAAACCGATTGATCGATTCGTACGCAACCGCGAGGTCCGTCAGCACGATAGTTATGACGATCGCAACACCTGCCAGGTCTTCCACGCGCCCGTACCCATAGGTGAATCGTTTGGTGGGTGCTTTGCGTGCAAGGCGGAATGCAACCCATAGCGGAATCGCCGTCGCAGCATCCCCAAAGTTGTGAATCGTGTCCGCGAGCAACGCCACACTGCCCGACAGCAACACGATCAGGCTCTGGAAGAGGGCGGTCGCGAGGAGTCCGAGAAAGGACCACTTAATCGCCGATAGTCCCTGATGGGTGGTGAACAGGACCGGGTCAACTATTCCATGAGGATGGGAGTGCCTGTGAGTCTGAAGGCTGTGCTCATCCATAGCGCTTCTGTCTCGAGTGGTTTCGTTCTGCAACATCCATGACTGTGCGCGCACTCGGAGCGGGTAAGTGGAAGGTAGCTTACACAGTCGCGCGGAGAGCGTATATGATTACCGCCATGCCGACAAGACAAGGAGAGTCAAGGCGCTGGATGTGATCAACCCGTCAATGACGACTGTCGCGCCATGGGAAGAAAGCCTAGGCTCGCCCGCAGGTCCTCTCCTTGCGCCCCCAGATCAGATTGCTTTATATGGTGTCTGGCTGCAGTGATGAAAGCTATAAAGCTTCAATACCTTCAATACAAGGGATCCAACCTCTGACCGAAGGTGGGATGAAATTCAACGCGCGCTGAAGGAAAGCATACATGCTAAATAAGTTCTGGATCTGGAGGACCTAGTGGATGGAAACGTCTCAGTCAAGTAGGGCTCTGGCACGAGCGTTTTATGATCGCGCTACACTGCACGTGGCTCGTTCGCTGCTCGGGAAGTATCTGATTCGGCAGACCGATGCCGAGCAGATTGCAGCCAAGATTATCGAGGTGGAAGCCTATGTGGGGCCGAAGGATCGTGCGTGCCATGCTTCGCGCGGACGGACTCAGCGGACGGATGTGCTGTTCGGTCCGGCCGGCGTGGCCTATGTCTATCTGATCTACGGCATGTATCACTGCTTCAATGTGGTGACGGAGCGGATGGGGTACCCTGCCGCTGTCCTCGTGCGGGCGATCGAGGTCGGTTCACAGTTGGTCGATGGTCCCGGACGAGTCTGTCGCCTCCTGAACATCGACCGCGAATTGAACAGGTTGGACTTGACCCTGGGGCACAGACTCTGGCTTGAGGATCACGGTGAACGAGTAGCGGCGTCCAGGATTGGGACCTTCCCTCGGATCGGAGTCGACTACGCTGGAGAGTGGGCCGCGAAACCGTGGCGCTTTCGTGTGATGGATACAACAAAGGGAGGGCCACATCTGAGACGCGCCCTCCCTGCTGGTCACTAGGGAAGAATTACTCGATCTTCCGATCGCCGCTAACCTTCGTCGCGGAAGTCACCGGAGGTTCAATCTTGATCTGAGGTCCCTGAACGTTCGGGAGACGACCGGCCCCTTCCCTCTTCGTAATTCGCTGGTTGTTGGCATCCATCAGGTTCTGCATACTATGCTTGTCATCGAACCCTGCCGACTTGAGGGCAGCCGACTCTCCCCTCGCATCCTTCTGGCCCGGGTCATTGGCGGTAGGCTGCCCGTTGACGGGGCTGCCGTCGTTCTTCATCGGGTATCCTTCATGCTTCGGGAGCATGGCGGGATTCGCAGAAGCCAATGATAGTGAAAAGAGCAGGCCGCACACAGCCGCGACAGCACCGATCAAGAATTTCATATTCCTACTCCTTTGAATAATGGTGGCTGAAGATAGCTGATAGAAGTCAAAAACAGAACAAGTGGGCGGCATCTTAGCGAGCCATTCAATGTGCTGTCAAGGGGAAAAGACGGGGTCACAAACCTTCCACACCGCCCATGATCAGCGTGGGGCCGGTGGATGCCGCACAATGGGGGTCATTCCCAGCGGTCCCGCTGTTGAAGGTGAGGGAACATCAAAACAAATCATGTCTTAGTGAGGCCGGCGTGGCGGTCTGCGTCCACGGCCTCTATAACGGTAGGAAGCGCCGCGAACGACAGCGGGAAGACGGATGATCACGGTGGTGCCCAGTCCGGGCCCGCTGGCAATAGAAATGTGACCCTGGTGTTCCTCGACGATTTTCTTCACGGTCGCCAAGCCAAGCCCGGTTCCCGATCGTTTCGTGGTGAAAAACGGTTCAAATACCTTGCCCACGTGCTCGGTTGGAATCGGCGCGCCATCATTCTTCATGAGAATTTGAACTTCCTGATGGCGTCCAGACCGCTGCTGGCTGACTTCGATGTGGAGGTGACCGCCGGGGATCATCGCTTCAATCGCGTTCTTGAAGATGCTCAAGAACACCTGCTGCATCTTGGCCTCGTCGCACCGCACAGGATTGATATGCGACGCATAATCCTTCGTGACTTGGACACGCGTGACTTCCAGTTCCGTGGCAACGACGGTGAGCGCATTTTCGATCACCTCCGGAACCCGACAGAGCCGCCGGTTCAATTCCAGCGGTTTCGCGAAGTCTAAGATCTCGCTCAGAATGGCCTCAATCCGTATTAAGTCCCGCATGGCGTTTTCCACGCGCGTCTGAGGGTCAAAGTCGAGAATGCCTTCTCCTGTCACCTCTTCCAACTGAGCCCGAATGGATCCCAGCGGTTCACGAATTTCAGTCGCAAGAAACGCGCTGAATTCGCCGATCGCGGCCTGCCGCTCTTGCTTCCGGATCAACGGTTCAGAAGAGGATGGAGCCGGAGGAGCCACATGGTCTTGGCCAGCACCCGGCTCCTGTGGTTTGACTGGTTGAGCCGTATCGCGTTGCAGGAGTTCGACGAGTTTCAGGGTAAGAGGTTCCAGAGTCCGAGCATCTGCCACCGTGTATTGTTCGGCCTCCTTCGAGGCGAGCGTCAAGGTTCCGCCCACTTGGCCTCGGACGAAAAACGGCACTACCAGTGAAGATCGGAGTTGATCCTTATATAGGTGTTTGTGGTCGAGAAACCGGCCTTGAGTCGAGGCAAGATCATGATCCACTCGAGGCTTGCGGTGTCGAACAGCCCAACCCGAAGCGGACCCATCGAGCGCGAGGCGGTGTCCCGGTTTGAGATCTCTCTTATGGTCTCCCCTCGGCTCACCGGCAATTCCCAGGACTTCTACGCTGCCGACCAGGGGGTCATAGTAGCACGCCCATGCACGATCATATGCCAGGAGCTGGATTCCTTCCGTGAGAAGCGTGGCAACCTGTTCCTGCAATTCCGGGGTCGCATGGGACGCCGGAGAGGCGAACATTTCGCTCTGGGACTTGGCGGACTGAACAGGCTCATGCGAGACCAGGGGACGGCTTAAGATCACGTTATTGTCAAAGAGGTGTTCTCGTTCCAGCGCCTTCGTAATATCCTCGCAGGCCGCTTCCATCATGGATTTTTCCTTCTTCGCGAAGGCCGCGCTTTCTTTCCGGCCGATCACGAGAAATCCATAGGTTCGCTGCCGGTAGCGGAGCGGGACGGCCAACAAGGACTTTGCGCCAGGGGTAATCAAGCGAAGTCGAATCGTTCGCGAGGGCTCACCTTCTTCGGATAACGCGGGGGTGACCGAGGGCTCATGGGAGGACAGCGTGCGAACAATAGCCCGAACATCCCTGGGAGTGAAGCCGCGTGAAACTTCCGCGTTCAGCGGACCCTGTTCGCGATGAAAGATGGAGGCCAGCGCGGCATCGACCCCAATGTCATTCAGGACAGTGGTGAGGGTTCGTTGAAGATGCGTCTCCGCAACCTTGGTCTGTTCAGCCGGTTCCGCCATGTCCTTCGAAATGATGAATGGTGAGTGAGGGATGGAAACGAATGACTGATCCAGGGAATGCGATCATCAATGAGGCCGCATTGTAGCAGTCAGTGGAGCACATTTCAATGAAGCGGAATGGGAGGCGTCATTCCGGATTGACGATGCGCGGTGGGGAGGATGAATGACTAAGGGTCTCGACTCGATGGCGACCCGCCAGCGCGAAAGTGAGTATCGCATTGACCAGGCCAATGACCAATGCGCCTCCCACAGACGGCCAGAATCCATCCACGATGAAGCCTTTGACCAAGTAGCCGGCGAACTGCAGCAACAGCGCATTGATGATGATCATGAACAGCCCGAGCGACAGCACAATGAGCGGGAGCGAAAACAGATAGAGAATGGGGCGGACGACGGCATTCAGAAACGAGAGCACCAGCACCGCCGCCAGACCAGCGGACCAGGTCTGGACTTCGATGCCGGGCACGATGGCAATGGCCAAAAAGACGGCGATTCCGACGATGGCGAACCGGGTCGTCAAGGATCGCATCCCGTCGCCGGAGCGAATGGAATTCCACTGGAAGTGTGATGGGAGACTAGCCATATCGCGCAGCAAGTTAGTGAACCGGCTTGGCCTTACCTCCCGGAGTGGCGAATTGGATCTCCATAGCGGTCAATGTGGCTCCGTCCTTGAACGCTTCGATGACGACTCGGTCGCCCACCTGCGGTCTCGTGAGCGCGCCACCTTTCGAACGGTAGCGGGTCTTGGGTGTAAGCGTGACTGAAACCATCTTCCCTTTGGGAGCTTTCACCTCGACATGAGTGGCATCGATGGCGGTCACGGTTCCCATCACGTGTTGGCCGGTTCCATGGGCGTGAATCAACGGGATGGAATTCATCAATGCGGATGCGAGAATCAGGGTCACAAGTACGTATCTCACGAATAATTCTCCTTCACCCCAGATTTAATGATGATGCTCTTGAGGGAGCGGAGCGTCGGCGTCCTGGCCTTGGAGAAAGCGATCGAATCCCGCTTCCTCTTCCACCTCGCGTTTCGTTTTCGAATTGAGTCCCTTCATTTCCTCGATCTCCTCCGGGGTGAGGTTGGGGAGATGCCGGATGAAATGGACCAGCTTCCAACTATCCAGATCCTTGTCGGGATCTCCGCTTCCCCAAGCCGGCATTCCGGTAAACCGAATGCCGTTATGTATGATGAAAAACAACTCGCCGTCTGACATCGATTGCGTGTCGGGGAGCCGCAGGTCGGGCGCCTTCGGATACACGTTCTGTCCGATCGGGGTCTTGCCGCTCCCGTCGTTCGCGTGGCAGGTGGCGCAATGGTCGGCGAAATGAGCGAGACCTTCTGCCAGCGCCTCGCGACTCGCCGGCACGGGATTGGCCTTGGCCCGTTCCTGGATCGGGATGGCCAAATGCCGGAGTTGCCGAGCCATAAAGACTTCCAGCGCGTGGGGCTCCGCTTTCGCGCTGAATCCTGTTGAAAAGGTTTTATATCCGTACCAACCTACGATGGCGATCACAACGATCATAACCAGGATAATGGCCAGCGCGAACTTCGATCGCATCGTCTTCGAGATCCTCACCTCAGGCTTCACTATACAAATTGTACGCTGTCATTGCTACTGGGATGACAGAGAACTCGGCCGACCACGCAACAGGCGCAACAGTAATAACACCGTAATGGGGATATAGGTGAGGAGGCCGGTCGTGCCCAGCAAAGGTTCCTCGATCCAGAAGGTCATGGTCAAGTTAAAGATGAGGACCCCATAATAGAGGCCGCAGCCTAATAAGAGCTTGCCGGTCACCGATTCGTGAGACCGGATCGGCAAGGGGGGCAGCTTCCGATCGAGAAGGATATATAACAACAGCGCAATCACGCCAACAGTGCCCCAACCCACGTAGTTGGCGATCGGCACACCGAAATGTATGCCAGGATCCGGGTAATAGTAGATTTTGCCCAGAAACCAGCGATCTCCTCGGAGCGCAACCGGGTCGATCACGATATCGATGAACGCAAACAACAACGGCGCCAGCACCAACACAGGCCAGCCGGTACGCGCCCTCAGATCAAAAGAGAAAGCCGGCAGGAACCGCCCGCGCGCTCGAGGGTCCATGTTCTGGGGGTGTACTGGAAGTAAAAACAGAAGCGCCAGGCAATAACTCGCATACAGCAGGAACGAGAAGGACAGAGAATCCATGAAGGGCACGTTCGAGAGGTACAGCTCTTGTCCCACGGTCGAGCCCGTGTAGTGATACCAACCGAACGGAATGCCTGTGCGGGTCGATGAGAATTCGCACACAAAGGCGGTCACCCACGTGATGACCAGAAAGATCCCAGTTCGACGCCATCCCAGTAACCGTTGGGCCGAAAACAAAAACGCGGCGAAAAAGACGAATACGTAAAGCCGCAATTGGATGGTCTTCAATAGGAGGGCAAAAACATCCATTAGTTCTGAGTGCTGAGTGCTGAGTGCTGAGTGCTGAGTTATCGGAAATGTCGGAAACTCAAAGCTCACAACTCAGAATTCAGAACTCAGCGGGTTCCTGCTCGCCGTTACACGTACTTGTGGTTGCGGAACCATCTCACCGCCTTCTCCAACGCAATCTCAACCGGCGTCTGGGGGAGGCCGAGTTCGTGGATGGCCTTGGTGCAGTCGTAGTGCATCTTGTATTTCGCCATGCGCAAGCCTTCAAGCGGAATACGGGGCGGTTGTCCGGTCACGTATGAGACCCATTGATTGAGATGGGCCAGCGGGAGAATCGCCTGACGCGGAAGTTTGACGCGCGGCGCTTTCACACCCGTGAGGCGACTGAGAATATCGAAGACGTCACGCAGCAATAGATTTTTATTCCCCAGGATGTAGCGTTCACCTAATCGACCTTTCTGCATCGCCAGCAGATGGCCGGCGGCCACATCATCCACGTCCACGAGATTCATGCCGGTCTCGATATAGGCCCACATCCGGCCTTTCATGAAATCGACGATGACTTGTCCTGTCGGGGTCGGTTTCACGTCGCCTTCTCCGACCGGCGCGCTGGGATTCACGATGACGACCGGCAGGCCCTCGTTCGCCAACTTCAGGACTTCCTGTTCGGCCAGATATTTTGATCGCTTATAATGGCCCGCCATTTGCGACAAGCAGACGGACGTGTTTTCGGCGCCAAGGCCGCCTTTGGGAGGCAGCCCGATTGCGCCGATGGTGCTGCAATAGACGATGCGTTCGACACCGGTTTGGCGCGCCGCCTCCAGCAGATTGCGCGTCCCGGTGACGTTCACATCGTAAAAGATGGACGGGTTTCTGGCCCAAAGCGCGTAATGGGCGGCGACGTGATAGAGTTGCCGGCATCCGGCGAGCGCGCGACTCAGCGACTCCCGATCCCGCAAGTCTCCGTACGTTTCTTCGACCTTCAAGCCATGAAGGTTGGAAGAGTCGCTGTTCCGTCGGGCGAGCATCCGCACATCCGTGCCCGCCGCGACCAAGGCGCGCGCAACCGCGGCGCCGATGAATCCGGTTGCCCCTGTGACGAGGGCTTTCATGTGAAGGCCTTGAAGCGCGACGCGTGACGGGTGACGCGTTCAGATGAAGGCACCCAACCAGTGAAATACGCTTTCGTATTGCTCTCATCGTCCATCACTTGTCACCTGTCACGCATCACTCGTCACGGTTTAATTCCGTCGTGACGCGATATAGCGCGCGATCTCCCGGAGAGGATCAGCCGCGGCGCCGAAGGACATCAACCGGAGGACGGCGCGATCGATGCATTCCTCTGCCAGCTTTTGCGCGCCCTCGACTCCATAAAAGGTTGGATAGGTTTTTTTGCCTCGCTGTGCGTCCGTATTGGGATTCTTGCCCAATGCCTCGCGCGTGCCGGTCACGTTCAACACGTCGTCGGCAATCTGAAAGGCGAGGCCAATGTCCTCCGCGTATCCGGTGAGATGCGTCAGTTGACGATCGGAGGCCCCCGCCGCAATCGCGCCCATTCGCACGGACGCGCGGATCAACATACCGGTCTTGTGTTTGTGAATGGTCTGGAGCGTCGTAAGATCGATGTCGCGGTTCTCGGCTTGAATATCCAGCACCTGTCCGCCGACCATTCCGAGGTTCCCCGACCCAACCGCCAGTTCGTGAATCAATTGGATTTGCCTCGCCGGTTCGATCCCGTTCAGAAGACTGGCACGGCTGCACAAATCGAAGGCCATAGTCAGGAGCGCATCGCCGGCCAGAATGGCCATGGCCTCGCCGTACACTTTGTGATTCGTCAATTTCCCCCGGCGATAGTCGTCGTTATCCATCGCCGGAAGGTCGTCGTGGATCAAAGAATAGGTGTGGATGAGTTCCAGCGATGAAGCCACTGCCACGATGGATGAGGAACATGAACCCACCGCTTCTGCGGCCGCGATCGTCAGAATCGGCCGGACGCGTTTCCCTCCGGCAAACACGCTATAACGCATGCTTTCGTGAAGCGTGGTCGGCGAGGTCTGGGCGCTGGGAATGATCGATTCGAGGAACCGATCAACCTCCCCTCGTTTCTGTTCGAGGTATTGTCCAATATCCATGTGCGGGGGAATCACTTCCGTGAGCGACGTTGGCGAGGGGGTTCGTATCACGAGCCCTTTCGGTGCGTCGAATTTGTGCGAGGGTAACAAATGGCTTTTATACTGTCAAACAACTGAAGAAGGTTAGGGGCGAGTGGCTAGAGGCGATAGCTGATAGACTGAGCAATGAGGAATGAGTTTTTCGTTCTCAGCCCGCAGTCTTCAGCACTCAGTCCTCGGTCGCCCCTTGCCTCGTGCGACGCGCCTTCGTTATACTGCGGCCCATGAGCATCAGAAAAGCCGGTGGCGATTGGGAACCGATGCTGCTGGGGATCGAACCCAGGATCTGCCCTGTCTGCAAGCAGGGGCTCTATCGCGACAAAACGCTCTTACGTGGCGGCTGGTCTCGCTGTACGGTGTGTAATGAGTTTGTCCATTACAGTTGTCTCTCCAGTGGGAAAGTGCGGTTTCTAAAAATGCGCCCCCGCGTCTGCAAGACCTGTCGGACGGCTCGCGAGAGTGCCGTATCGAAGTTCTCCGCCGGTCCAGGCACGCGAGTAGCCGTCGGCTCCTAATGTCCTCGTCGGACTCCAGACGTCTCTCCGATCAGTCGGCGTGGCATGTATTGTTTTCCGAGTCGATCCGGTTCGTGATCGCTCCACTTATTCTCTTCGTCAGCGGATTTTTTACCGCCAGTTTTCTCCTCAGTGGTCAATATTCCTGGCCTCGAACAAGTCGTGTCTTCGTGCTGACGGTGACGATCGCCGTCTTCACCTACGAGTTTGTCTACAAGGAGCAACTGGCGCGCTCAGCTACTCAAGACCGGGCACTCCGGACCGTGTTCTATTCATGTGTGATCCCGTACCTTATCGGAGCCCTCATCTTGGTGGGTCTCGCCCGGCTTGCAAGCTAGAGCGGGCAGTGAATAGTGATTGAGTGATTTGTGATGGCCGTCCTTAATCACTTAATTACCGATCACTCAATTCCTCATTATTGTCCATGGGTCCCACATACCATAGCGGGGCATTTGCGCAGCAGTGTTTCGCTGTGCATCCTCTCTGTTTGTCCGTCAAGCGACTCGACGCGGAAGGACGACTGATTCTCAGTTGCAGCTCGTGCAAGATGGGACACCGACTGACACTCAGCGATGTCGCGACCCGTCTCTCCGTAGTTGCACATTCCGATGAGCCAGGAATGGGAGCCACCCCGCGGCTCGGCATGGAGGCGCTCATCTCCTGCGCGGAGGCTCACCCGCTCGTACTGTCTGTGCGAGAGATGGACGTCATTCAGAACCGAGTTGGGTTACGATGTGCAGAGTGCCGGCGCATCTACGAGCTGACAGTCCCTCAATTTGAAACTCACCAACGCTGAAGACGATCATGCGGCGGCCCACCAATCAGCCGGCTATCAGAACCACCCGGCCATTTACTCAATTTTCCGCGCGTTAAGACGTGGATACGCGCATCTTTACCCCAGACGAAGTGAAATTGATCACCGACGAGGCGTTCTTCCGCTCCAAGGCGACTATTATGCGGAAGGTGCGAGGCCTGTTGGAAATCATCCACGCCGAGCTGCTGCAGGAGATGGCCAAGGCAGAGCTGCTGACTCCAACGGGGTTCGATCTCGCCAAGTGCCAATTTGTGAAGGGTGAAAATTTACAGGATTGTCCGTACCAGTATCTCGACTATCCAAAGCATTTCGTGGGAAATGAGAAATTCACGATCCGTTCGCTATTTTGGTGGGGCCACCACGTCGTCTTTGCGTTGATACTGGAGGGACAACATCTGTCGCGCAATAAGGGCCACATCGTGGATCGGTTTCACTCCATTGCCGGCCGCGACCTGCAGTTGTCGCTGGCCCCCACGCTCTGGGACTGGAATCAGGGGTCCGGCTATACTTTGCCGATTACACATGATCGTAAAGCACAAGTGGCAGCGGTCTTGGCAGAACGGCGGTTTTTGAAAGTGGCTCGCTTCGTGGC
>JBQTHT010000082.1:0-23474 GCA_052389595.1 Nitrospiraceae bacterium | reverse complement strand
GTAGAAGTCGTAAGTAACGGATCGATCCCTAGAAACCCTTCAGGGCTTGCAGTCGGATCTACTTACCTGGGAGGTGAGCGATGCGATATCGATGGGGGATCCTCCTGATGCTTTGCGCAAGCATCTGGATTTCGGCGCCGGCAGGGGCGAGTACTGGTGACATTGGCTCCATTATCGAAGGATTCGTCTCTCGCTTGTTTCCCGACGCCAGCAGCCGTTTTTGGGTCGTCAATAACATCTTGCGGGAAGACGACGAATGGGTCCTCGACGTCAATGCGGTTATTGTCGAACCTCGTCAATCGAAGCCTGTCGAAAATCGATACTTGTTGCTGATTGTAGCCGGCGAGGTGATCGCGGCCCAGCACATCCCTCTTGATCCAAGCGCCGAGTGCCAGACCGAACAGACCTAGATCACTCTCTTCCCTGCTGCGGAAAGTCAATGCCCCGCCAACTCTGTGAGTTGGCGGGGCATTGTGCTTCTATCAGATATTGAAGAGATTACTTGAGCATCACGAACTTGCCGCCCACATGTGTGGGGTGAAGTTGGCACTTGTAGGTCAACGTCGAACTACTTGCCGCGTAGAACAGATCACTCGTTGGAATTCCGATATACTTACTCTCGCCTGGCTTGAGAACAACCTGCGCCTTCAGCTGGGTCGGGGCACCGAAGGCCTCATCCGCGGTCATCAGAAACCCGTGCTCGGCTGTTGAGTTGTTGGTGACTTTCAACAGGAGTGGACGGCCTGGTCTCGCCTTAAAATCGATGATCACTGACGGCGGATACCAGGTTTTCATGTTCCCGATCTCAATTGCGTAAAGCTCCTGATCAACCGTCAATTCCTTGAATGGCGTCCCGACGACCGATCCTGTTTCCAAGTCTCCCACTTCGACGCCGCCTGCCTGATGGGCCAATGCCCCTGACGCTCCAGCCACAACCATGATAAGGCCGAAGAAGACCCACAACATCGTCTTGCCCATGACCTACCTCCCTAAAAAAGAAAAAGAGATGTGATGAAGTTGGTGGATAACTGCTGCCAAACTCAGGTGGCCTTGAACTGCCCCGCGATGCTTCTTTGCTTCCACTGCCATCGCTTGCCACATCCTAGCCATCAAGTGCGACACCTTATAGCACAGGGTAAAATTGGAAGCAATACGGTTCTTCTGCCAGCAAGTGAAGTCGCCTCTCCTGAGTGCAATTTTGAGAAGTAAATTATTCAATAGTTTCGAGTTGTTATGGTTTCTTGACTGTGTCAGGCCCCGCCTCGCCGACTCCGGAACCCACTAAAAGATCGAAGGGAGCAAAATCATCGGTCAGTGCAATGCTTCCGGATGAACTGGTGTCCCGTCGTGTAGAAGCCAGGAGCGTTTGTGCCTCATAAGGAAGTCGCTGATGGGAAACGAGTTCACCCACTAGATTTGCAAACTCTTGATTCGAGATTTTTCCTAAAGGACCGCCGGCAAAAAAAATCACATTCTCTGAACCAGACTGCTTACTCCGCCACGGACCTTTGACCCCAAACGACTCGATGGCAGAAAAGACTGTGCGCATGGTACGGACCACTGCATCGGCGCGAAGACGATCCCCGCCTTCTCCCGATGACGCCAAGTTTACCGCGACGACTCCGTCCGGAGCGAGGTGGGCTCGCACCTCGGAAAAAAATTCGGTGGTCGTCAAATGGAAGGGAACAAGATGCCTGGCGAACACGTCGACCCAAATCACATCATAAATGGCGGCGCTGGAATGTAGAAACATTCGAGCATCTTTCACGTGTACATGGTGATTAACCGGAGGTGTATATTCGAAGTACTCCTCCGCCATCCGCACCACAGCGGGATCGACTTCCACAACATCCAGTTCCAATTCCGGCCAGGTGCGTGCCAACCACTTCGCAAAAGACCCCCCACCGTGGCCCAGCACCAGACCGCGTTTCGGGTCCGGCACAAGAGCCAGCGACGCCACCATCAGTTGACTGTACGGCAAAAATAACGTGACCGGAGCCGTTTTCCACATGACCGCGTGGAAAGTTCGATCCAGAATCAAATACCGGAACAGATCATCCTCGCGAACACGAACCTGTTGATACGGGCTGTCCTCTTGATAAACCGGATCCGGAAGCATCTGAATGGGGTGAAGAGCAGACCAACCCAGCAGAGCGACCACAGCAACCACGAGCGTCACAATCCAGGATCGAAAGGCATTGCAGTGCCACAGCCATAGCAGGCCCAGAAAAATCTGGATGCCTCCCAACCAGGCCACCAGCGTCACAGTCCCAAGCCAAGAAAGCAGAAAGAACGCGGTGCCCCAGGTGCCGATCAAACTGCCCACGGTGGAGAACGCGATCATGCGTCCGGTATGACGTCCCAAATGCTCAATATCCAGAATGGCGAGCCGCAGCAAGGCTGGAAGCACGCCGCTCAGACCAAAAGCCGGCGGGGCTAAAAGTACACCGGCAGCCAAACACGGTCCCCACCGAGGGTCATCCGTCAAGGCCGACACCTTGAACATGACAGGCTGCCCGCTCCAGGCAAGCAAAAAAGTCCAACTGCCGGAGAATAATAACAGCCCTGCTAATACTCTTCCCCCCGGGTACCGATCAGACATCCAGCCGCCAAACGCATAGCCGCTGCTCATGGCCGCAAGGATCACACCGATTAAGGCTCCCCAAACAAACAGCGAGTTCCCAAACACTGGAGCGAGGAGGCGGCTACCCAGAATCTCTAACGCCATCACGACCGCCCCGGTGACGAACGCGGTCATGAGCAGGAAGAACCGGAAGGATGGGGGCACGGAAGGTCCCAAGGTCATACGTAACCGGGACCACCGACAGCAGCGTGATGGGAAGGGAATGCGGACGGCGAAAAACTGGAGATCATAATGTCCCCCAGTTCTTGAAATACCGGAGAAGATCCCGAACTGAGATGATGCCGACGATGTGTCCGTCTTCCGTCACCGCCAAATGCCTAATGCCTTTCTCCGCCATCAGGTCACTCGCGTCGTGCGCAGAGCGCTCGATGTTGATTGTAATGACAGGGCTGCTCATGACAGACCTGACACGTATCACCGCCGTATCCACTCCGACCGCCATCGCCTTGCGAACCAAGTCGGCTTCACTGACGACACCAATGTAGTCGCCTGCTTCAACAACGAACAACGCGCCCACCTTTGCGTCACGCATGTGTTCCGCTGTTTCCCGAAGCGTGGCATCAGGGCTAATCGTCTTGAACGTTCGTCGCATCATGACGGCGAGCGGCCGCAACATAGCTTTCGTTGGGATAGTCATGTGCGGGTCAGACTCCTCTGATGGGGTGAAAATCTTACAGAAGACCTTCAAGGCCTGTCAATCGAATGAGATCGCGCGAAATCGCTCAAATTCGTTGTTTGACCACTGATGGGTTATGTATACTCCTTAACTATGAGTACGGTTCAGTCATAGAAATGGCTGGGCCAAGTCCTTATCTTATTTGGAGGAGTGGCTGGCATGCATATTAGCGTCATCGGCACCGGTTATGTGGGCTTGGTAACCGGAGCCTGCTTTGCGGAGTTTGGCGTCAATGTCACCTGTATGGACAACGACGCGCGGAGAGTGGCGAGGCTGGAAAAAGGTGATGTTCCATTTTATGAGCCGGGGATCACAGAACTGGTTGCCAAAGGAATCAGGGAAAATCGACTTCGCATTACAACAGACATCAAACAAGCCGTCGATCAGGCCTTAGTGATCTTTATTGCGGTCGGGACCCCCCCCCGGAGCGACGGATCCGCCGACTTATCGTTTGTCGAAGAGGTCGGTCGGGGCATTGCCCGCCACATGACCGGCTATAAGGTCATCGCGACCAAATCCACCGTACCGGTCGGAACCGGAGAAAAGTTGCGTGAAGTTATCAAGGCGACCCAAACAACTCGGCATCGATTCGACATCGTTTCAAATCCGGAATTTCTTCGGGAAGGCTCGGCGATCGAAGACTTTCTCAGACCGAATCGCGTGGTGATCGGAGCAGACAGCGACCAAGCGGTCGCCATTATGAAGGATTTGTACCGACCCCTCTTCTTGATCGAGACGCCATTCGTGATTACCGACATCCCCTCGGCAGAAATGATCAAATATGCCTCGAATGCATTTCTGGCGACGAAAGTTTCCTTTATCAACGAGATTGCCAATATCTGCGAACGGGTCGGAGCGGATGTCCAGGTCGTCGCAAAGGGGATGGGGCTGGATCAGCGCATCGGATCCAAGTTCCTCCATGCCGGACCTGGTTTTGGCGGTTCTTGTTTTCCTAAGGATCTTGCCGCTCTCGTGCAAACCGGTGAACGGGTGGGGTATCCGATGGAAATTGCCGGCGCAGCCGCCCGGGTCAATGACCATCAACACCACAGCATGGTCAAAAAGATTCGAGATGCGGTGGGGGGCTTACAGGGCAGAACGCTGGGAATCCTCGGTTTATCCTTTAAACCCAATACCAACGACCTCCGCGCAGCACCCGCTTTGGCGATCGCTCCGCTTTTGATGAAGGAAGGCAGCACGATTCGCGCCTATGATCCGGCGGCGCTGGAAGAAGCCTCCAAGATCCTGTCAGGCATCGTTCCCTGCAACGATGCTTATGAAGTCGCGCAGAATGCCGACGCGCTGATCATCATGACGGAATGGAACCAATTTCGGAATCTGGAATTCGAAAGATTGAAGAAATTGATGCGCCAACCGCTGCTCATCGATCTGCGGAACGTCTACGAACCGGACCGGATCGCCGACATCGGATTTCGTTATATCTCGGTAGGACGGCCCGACAGGGAGCCGAAGGCCAGCGCAAGGGTCGGGAGGGCCGATTAAGTCAGTCGCGGCCTTTCAGCAGAAGCAGTATCCTTCGGCTTCGGCTTATATCCCATCCGGTCCAACACCTTCATGATCCTACTCTTTAGCCGATCGTCCGCCTCTCCCAAAGCAATCGCCAACGGTTCCACTGCAGGCTTTCCGATTTTGCGAATGATCTCCGTCACGGACTGGCGTAATTCGTCCTCCTCAGAAACCAAGAACGGCACCAGCGCCGGCACCGACACGCCACCGAGCTTGATGAGCGAATCGTAAGCCCGCTGCCGGACGTCGCCCACGTCGTCGGTCAAAGCTCCGACCAAGGGTTCGACAGACCGAAGATCTTTCAGGTCCCCCAGCACTTCCGCGGCATATTTGCGATTGAGCCAGTGGGAGTCTTTCAAGTCGAGCAGCATCGCGTCGGCTTTCGCGGCATTAGGATCTTTCGCGCGGACTTTGAGGTTCTTGGCGATGCGCTTGCCCCCTTCTTCCACGACTCGGATCGTGGCGCCGTCGCCCGGCTTCAGTTTCTTGAGATCTTCGAGGGCCTCGTCATCCACCTCCAACACGACGGTCTTGCCGTCGTAGGCCAGCAACTCGACTTCCAGTTGCTTTGCCTCAGGGTTCACCGCCACGACACGTTCCGTGACCAAATTGAATCCGTCTTTTTTGGCCACACCTTTAGGCCCGATCTGAATCAGCTTGACAGGAGCTTCGTCTGCCATGATCTTCTTCCTTTATTCGGTTAAGGGGTCGTACTGCGCTTCCATCCGAGACTAGCCAGCACACCTTCCACGGTTTCCTGAACCATCGTATTTTCATCTTCCAATAGAGGGAGCAAGGCATCGATGGCCTGTTTATCACCCAAGCGCGCCAATGATTCGGCCGCATTGCGGCGCACGAGCCAGTCCTCATCCTTCAGCGATTCGATCAACGGCTCCACGGAGCGGGCATCACCGATCTTCCCCAAGGCTTCGGCGGCGTGCCGGCGGACCATCCAGTTATTGCCCATCAAGCCATCGATCAGCGCCTCGACTGCGCGAACATCGCCGATTTTCTTGAGCACTCGCGCCACGTCCTCCCGCAACGTAGTGTCGCCGAGAGCTTCGATCAGGCCAGGGACCGCGCGCGCGTCACCGATTCGCTCCAACGCCCAAACGGCCGCGGACCGGACGGCTCCATCCTGATCCTTCAGCACCGCGACCAATGAATCGACGCCACGCGGGTCCTTGAGTTTCCCAAGGCCGGAGGCAGCTTGTTCGCGAATCGCCCACTCGTCATCTCTCAGCGCTTCGATCAGAGGCTCGACGACCGAGGGACCGATTCGAACAATCGCCGTCGTCGCAGCCTCCCGAATCACGACATCCTCATCGGCCATCAACCCGATGAGCCGAGGAATAGCTTCATTCCCCATTTGACCCAAGCTCGCAATGGCGTGATCGCGAAGCGCTTCATTCTCATCCCGTAAGGCGGAAATGAGTTGTTCAACGCGATCGGGGGACTGCTCGGTGTCACTCATGTTCGTCATGTCCCTCCTCGGGGGCTGGTTCTGTGCCGCTCTGAAGCGCCGCGAGCTTATCGGCGATCAGGCCGGCGTTATAGGCCACCAATCCGTCACGGTCTGTTCTCAAACGCTCAAACAAGTCCTGATACGGTCGCATCACTTCCACATCTTTGACTTTGGCCAACGCTTCCATGGCGAACACGCGTAAGGGTCTGATCGGAATCGCTTCGATATAGAGCTCCACCGGCCGAGCATCGCCGATCAACCCTAACGCCTTCAATGCCAATTCCTTCACCCCCGTATCTTTGTCGACACGGAGGCGTTCCATCATCGGTTCCACGGCGCGGACGTCTCCGATCTTACCGAGCAAATCCGCGGCCGCTTCGCGCACGAGCCAGTCATCATCGCGGAGGTACTCGATCAGAATTTCGACGCTGGGTCGGCCGATTCCCAGAAGATCGATCACAGTCGCCATCCTGGCCTCTTCGCGTTCGCTGGCTCCTTCGACCTCGCGCAACGCATCGAAGGCCCGGTCAATTCTCTCTCGGATCGCACCCAACTTTTTCAACGCCCGAACGGCGATTTCCGTCACGGCCGGAGAACCCATCGCGTCGATAAAGGCATCGGCCGAGCGAGGATCGAGTAAATGTTCGAGGATCGTGGCGGCAGTGACCTGGGCCTGCTGATCCGGATGTTTCAACATTTCCCCGAGCGGCGCGATGGCATTCGGAATCACGCCCAGGAGATGGCTTGCGAGGTTCCGCGACTCCTCATCTTTCACTTCATACAGACTCTGCACCAGTGCCGACGCGGTGGTCGTATCCAACACTCCGGCCATATGTTCCAATGCTGTGGCGCCTGCTTTGCGCACAGCGTCGTTGTCGTTTTTTAGCAAGCCTGCTAAGGCGACCCCGGCTTGCGGATCCTTGACGCGCGCCAACATGGCTGCAGCCTCGACCTTCAATGGTGGTTCCCCGGTTTCCAAGGCATGGACCAGCGCCTGGACTGCCTTGGGTCCGCCGGAAAGGCAGGCTGCTGTCGCCCGCATACGCCGCCAATCTTCTTCGTGCACCAGTTCAGAAACAAGCGTTTCAAGGTTTTCTTTTGCCATGGCTTCACGACGCCGGGCACGCGCCGAGGGGCGAGGGGTGAGGGGTCGGACGTTTCGATCTCATCCGGTCAGCAGTCATACCTCCAGCCTCTTGCCCCGTGGCCCTAGCCTTTTAAGATATCTAGATGCGGCCCGGTCGCCATCCTAACTGCGTCAACGTTTCTCGGATGTGATATCGAATGTTGTCATCCTGCTCCTTGGCCAGCAGCGGCAACAGGAACGAAATGGCCCCCGGCCCGAATCTACCGAGGGCCGCCCCGGCTTCGGCTCGCGTGACGGTGTTTTGCAATGCGGCCACGAGCGTCGGGAGGGCGGCTTCATCCTTGATCTGGCCCAACGCTCTGACTGCCGCGCCCATCGCGATCATTTCTTCATTCCATCGGTCTCCGCATCCATCGATCGCTCGAGTCTGATCGGGCATCGCCGATCCACCGGCAACTTCAACCAACGCCGGGACGGCCCGCCGATCTCCGATCCGTCCGAGGGCTTCGATCGCAATCGGACGCAGGCCCGGTTCTTTCATCACGTGCAGTAGAAAATCTATGGCTCGGGCATCCCCGATATCACCGAGCGCGCGCGCGGCGTCTTCCCGAACCGCCGTATCGCGGTCATTGAACAACACAAATAACAGCGGCTCAACGGCTTCGGACGATTTGATTTTCCCCAACGCTTCGACCGCATGAAGACGAACCAGCCAGTCGCTGTGCTTCAGCGCGTCCACCAGCGAGGGGACAGCAACCGCTCCGAGGAAACCGAAGGCAGCGGCGGTTTCGACCCGGACCGCCTTGACCTTATCGTGTAAAAGCGGGAGAAGCGGGTCGACGGCTTTCGCATCACCGATGCGGCCCAGCGCTTTTGCCGCGTGCATGCGGACAATCCAGTCTTGACTCTGCAAGGCCTTCACAAGCGGGTCGATCACGCGGTTGTCCGCGATCGTCGTTAAGATCGAGGACGCCGCTTCCTGCACCGCAAGTTCAGGATCGGACAGACAAGCGCCCAACACCGGCACAGAGGGCTCTCCGATAGCCGTCAGCGCTCCGATGGCCGCTTCGCGAACCGCCCGATCCGAGTCACGGAGAATTGACACAAGGGGGAGAACCGCGCGGGCATCGCGGAATGACCCGAGGGCCGTGGCGGCTTCTTCACGGATCGCCCAATCCTCATCCTTGAGCGCGGCAATCTGTTCGGCCACATAGTCCGGCATTCATGCTCTCCAAGCCCTAAAGCGTTTGACCTTAACACAGCCATTTTCACGCGGTCAACGGAGGCCTGGCATCGATCCGTCAGGCTGCACACCGCCTCTTCCGTTGCCGCTCTCCTTATACCCAATACCCAACCCGATCTCGGGAGAGCATACATTGACTCCATAGGTTTGCCCTCTTAGTATGGGGGTTATTCTACTGGATGGTCCGCAAACCAACACCCTTCAGAAGACGTGACGGTTTCTGCTCCTCACCGCGAGAGAGAGGGATCCGATGAAAGAGGAACGATACATACTATGGCTCAGGTCGTGGCTGGTCGCTGGACTAGCTGGGCTGGTGATGACGGGAGGCTTGCTTAGTTCGGCTCATGCCTACGAGGTTTGGCTTACTGATCAGTCGGATACTGCAAAGGAGAGCGGCGGGTACCTTTACATCTATGATGGCGCGCAATTGGCGGCGAATCCTTCCTCGGTGAAGCCGACCGTCACGGTCGACTTGGCCGGTGATATCGGGAAGTTCTGCGAAGAGGCTACGAAGAAGCCGGTGCGACGCCCGCACATGCTGTTCTTCACGAAGGATCAAAGTCATGTCATCCTCTCCTTCCTGAGCGGACACGCGCTCATCATGGATGCGGCCACGAAAAAACCCGAGTCGTGCCTGGATATGGGGAAGAATCTCCATGCAGCCTGGCCAACGCCGGACCAAAAGATGGCAATTGCGGCCAATATGATGGAAAAGAAACTGATCAGAATCTGGACAGATTACGCCGGGCACAAGTTCGGATTCCAACCCGAAAAGGACGTGTTGGCGCTCGGCCCTCTCGAAGGCGGGGACCGGCCGGACAACGCCCCTGTATGCCCGATCACCGACGAGATGAGCAAGTACGGATTTGTCACGTTGCGTGGTGGAGGATTGTTCATTGTGGATGTTTCCCAGACGCCGATGAAGATTGTCGCCACACTCAACAACGTCGAGATCCATCCGGCTGGATGCGGCGGCATTCAGGTCGGCGGCACGATGTACATCAACTCGGGCGGCGGCGTGCCTGCGACACCGTTGTCGTACGATGTCTATGCATTACCTACCTCCGATCTTCCGAAATCGGTCTCCGTGAAGCTCATCAGTTCTCGGGATACGAAGTTCGCCGACTCGCATGGAATGGTCGCGGTAGGACGCTATCTGTGGAGCGCGGATCGAGCCGGAAATAACATTGAGATCATCGACACCCTGAGCGACTTGAGCGTCGGGTCCGTCGAGCTGGCGGGCTCGATCAGCGACGACCCAGCGCCGGACCTCCTCGATATTTCACCGGATGGAGCCTATGTGTTTGTGGGGACGAGGGGGCCGAACCCTCTGTCGGGTAACGTGAAGGATGTGAACAACGCCAAAGGCTCGACCCCCGGCGTCGGGGTGATCAAAGTGACTAACAGTGGAAAGAATGGCGAGTTCGTGGGCGTTGCGCGGATCACGAATATGAAGGACGGCAAGGAAACCGCCGACTCTCACGGGCTCGCGGTGCGGAAGTAACAAGTCACGCGCGCTGAGGACTGAGGGCAGAGATTCGGACTTCGCGGGTAACCTCAGTCCTCAGCCCCGCTACTCAGTCCTGCTACTTACATGGCGCCTTTGGCAAGGTCTCCCGACGGCCCAAACCGTCCGGTGTCACCCAGGGGCTTATCCACGCGAAGATTGTCCACCTGACTGGAATCGATCGTCTGTTCTTCTGAGGGCGGAGTCCAGCCCAACTTGTCCAACGTTTCCAGCACCAGTAATCTCAGGGCATCCTTGGCAGTCAGACGCGCTGAGGCGAACGAAAGGACTCGTTCTCCCTCCGATTCTACCTCCGACGCCTTGGGATCGTGGAGGAACGCGATCAGCGGTTCGATCGCCGTATCGCCGATGACCACGAGCGCGCTCGCGGCTTTTTCCCGCAACACGCCGTCCTTCAACAGCATAATCAAATCGGGAATGACTCGCGGATCGCGAAAGTGCCCGAGCGCGGTTGCGGCAGCCTCTTTGATGAAGGCGTCCTCACTGACGATACAACCTGGAGTCGGCGTTCCATCTTGGCGAATCCCCTTCCCCCGTAAGGCGTCCAGCACGGGCGGCAAGGCCCGTACATCGCCGATCATACCCAGCGACATGATCGCGTGACGTTTAACGGCGCCGTCCTTCATCGCTTCGATCAGCGCATCAATCGCCCGCGGATCTCCGATCATGCCGAGCGCAATCGTGGCATCTTCGCGGACGGCCCGATCGGGATCCTTCAGCATCGCGATGAGTGCATCCACGACCTTGGGTTCGCGCACCCAGCTTCGGCCCATCTGATAGTCCGTCGTCATGCCGCCTAGCGCTCGAGCCGCGTGGCAACGGACAACAAAATCCTTATCTTTCAAGGTATCGATCAGCGGATCGACGGACGGGAGACCGATGGCGACGAGCGCCGTCCCTGCGGTCTCACGGACGGTTTTTGAAGTATCGCGAAACAATTTCATGAGCGCCGGAATCGCCTTGGCGTCTCCGATCTTCCCGAGCGCTTCCGCCGCCGTGCTTTTTACCGCCCCATCCCGATCGCGACAGGCGGCCACGAGCGCATCCACCGCCCGTGCGTCCTTGATATCCCCGCAAGCCTTGGCGGCATGTTCTCGGACGCGCCAGCGCTCATCCTTCAATCCCATCACGAGTCGATCTACGACGCTCGGTCCGACATGAGCCATCGCGGCCACCGCCTCATTGCGCACTTCCATGATGGGGTCATTGAATAACGTGACGAGTACTTCGACTGCTTTGGGACCGCCGATTTTGGCGGCGCCCCATCCCGCATGGGCGCGCACGGACCAATATTCGTCGCCACAGGCGTGAATCAGCGATTCCAACGTGCTGGGATCGGCTCGATCAGCCAACGCTTTGGCCGCCTCTTCGCGAGTGGCATCGTCCACATCTTCCAAGGCATCCAGCAAATCTTCCAATGCCTGAGCCATATTCGTGCCTCGCTGCTCTTCTGTCAATAATCGCGTTGGCCGCCGTGGGGAACGGTTCGCGTGCAGCGAACGGTCAAGGTGTGGGTCCCTCGTCCGCCGACGCATTGGTCCAGAGACTGCGCAAATTCAAGCACCCCGTCCAGCGTGACCGCAAAGGGAAAATCGAAGGTATAGGTGCCGAAGCGATACTTACCCGGCTTCAATGCGAGCTCCTTCTGGTCGGTCGTCCGATAGGCGTCGGAGGTCTCGGGATCCATGGTCATGATCATCGGCGTCACGCCAGGCACTTGCCACCAGGTCGGAGGATTCAAGGCGGTTGCGTCAACGGTGATCTGGTGCTCTTTCGTATAGATCGCGGGGGGCGCTGCCGATCCGACTTCCGTATTCCCCCACATCACCAGGCCGGCCACCAAGCCCGCCAGCACTGTTAGTCGATCGGTCGTGGCGCTTCCAACCCGCTTCATGCTTATTGTCCACGCGAGCCGGCCGATCGTTCAGCATCGGTTGTGGAGGAACCCAAGCCGTTCCGAAATATTTCTTCGACCGCATGGCTCTCCCACTCCGTATGCGTTTCCAGTCGCAAGGTCCGCAGCACCGTGGCGCCGGTGTCGAGTATCGAAACGGGCTGCCGAATCACATGGCCCGCCTTGATGCCGACGCCGGAAGCGATCCACGGCACCAGCGGCACATGGCCGTTCGTGCCCGGCTTCGCGGCGCCCATCCCGGTGAGCGATGTCACAAAGACCGTCGTGCGCTTGAGCAGTCCCAGCTCGCGATAGAGATCCAACACAGCCCCCATCGCCTTATCAATAGTCCGCAGCGCCTCGCGATACTCCTTGGAATTCGATCCATGCGCTTCCACCGCGCGCCCCGCATCGGGCAGATGGACGACGAGAAAATGCGGCAACGACAAAATGGCGTGTCCATAGCCATGCCCGCTCGTGGCCTTGCGAAAATATTGCCGGATATATCCCACGACCGTTCCAGGGTTGCACTCCGGCTTTAACGGTCCGCACATTTGATAGTCCGTGTAGGGCTCCGGCTTCGCCAGTTGATACAAGGATTCGTCCATGAAGAAAATCGCGCTGTCTCGTCCACCGCTCAAATCGAGATAGTCGAAAACCGTGGGTGGACGCGGATAGCCCCGGTTGAATTCGAATGCGTTCCAGGTAATCCCGTGCTTTTCGACAGGCATGCCGGTAATCAGGGAGGCCATCGTCGGCAGCCGGAGCGCGGGCTGGACGGCAGTCGCCGACCACGTGACCGAGCCCTCCTTCACAAGTTTGCCGAGCACCGGCATCATACTGCCCTTGAGCGAGTCTTGCCCTATTCCTTCCAAGACAAACAGAATCACATGTTCGGTCGGAGACGATGGAGCGATGGCGGTTGAGTCAGATGGATTCTGACCGGAAGCAGGCTCGACTGGAACGGCGGCCGTCGCTTGAGCCAGGAATAGAATGTTAAGCAGGACGAGGAGAACCGGGAGCCAAGCCCCTGATACTCCGAGGAGTCGTATTTTTTGAGCGGATCTCTTCACCAATGAGCACAACCCTATGTGTTGACATCGACTGGCTAACTTAACACGCTAATTTCCGGGAAGGCAAGGGTAGCCAGGCATGCACCTGGCGCGCTGGTTTGTTCAGTGTTATGCTGTGTCGTGTTTCTCCAGGCAGGGTGATCGTTGTCAACCGATCTGTTCCTAGCGCGTCAGCTTGGATAGACGGGGTGAGGGCGATGGGAAGCCGGCCGGCCCAACGTGTCACACAACCTCGCTGTCTGCTCTTTATTCCTTCGCGGATTCTTCCCACCACGCTTCTCGCTGCTTTACTTGTCCCTAGCATCGGTCTCGGCTTCGCCGCGGCGGAGACGCGGATCGTTACCGGCACCGGCGAGCATCGGATGGGAGATCGCGACACTCGCGAAGACGCCATTCAACTGGCTACTGAAGCCGCGAAGCGCAATGCGCTCGAACAAGTGAGCACGTACCTGGAAAGTGTCACCGTGGTGACGGACCTTAATATGACACGGGACGAGATCCGTATGTACACGGCCGGGGTGGTGATGGTGCAGGATCAGCAGATCAGTACGTTTCTCGAAGGAGAGACAGTCGTGATACGAGTCGATCTGATCGCCGAGGTGGATGAAGAAGACGTTGCCCAAGCCATTACGGCACTACGAAAAAATGACGACGCACGTCTCGAGTTGGTGACTGTGAAAGCGGAACTGGATCAGTTACAGCAAGAGCTGGAGGCGGCGAACAAGGCCTTGGCCGCCGCGAGCACGCCGGAGCAGGTGAAGGAGATCAGCGGTCAACGACAAGAACTTCTCAATAAAGTCCAATCCAATGCGATGGTATCTCAGGCCTGGACAGACTGGGTGTTGGCGGGACCGGTCGTGTACGCCTATCCAGGAGTCGGGTTTGATCAGGTGCAGGCACTCCTGCATGCCGCCGGCCGCTTAAGTCCCTCGAACCCGCGCGTGCAAGCGGCCCAGCAGGTCATCGCGACCCAATCGGCCGCCATTCCATATCAACCACCGCCGGCCGTGACCAATACTTCAACGACTTCGCCGACTCCAGGATCAAGATCACCAATGACGCTGAACGAAATTCATCAGATTGTGTCTCCTACGCCGACCCTTACGAACATCGCGCCAGCTCCGATCCAGCAAGCGCCCCTTCCTCAGGCGGCAACATCGCCATCGTCCCGACGCCTTCAGAGCGTCACACAGTTGAATCCGTTTCTCTTAATGCCGCCCGGATCAGTGCCAAACGCAACGCCTTCGGGCCAGCAAGGTCAACCACGCGAACCACGTCATCCCTGGTCGTCCAGAAACTTTTCACGCATGTATCAGCAGACTCCTCCGGTGACGCAATCTTCATCGCCCACAGTAGCTCCGGCGCCGGGAGCTTCACCGGCGCCGCCATCAGTCGCCGGGCAGCCTCTTCCGTCAAGGTCATCGAGGTATCTGTCTCAGAGATTAAATTCTATTCTCAATGGAGCTCCGGCCCACGTTCCGCATATGCCGTCTCGTATGGCGCCGGCGGTTCCTCAAGCGGCACCGCAGGGTGGTGGCGGCCGTGGCGGAGGCGGTCGACGAGGCGGTGGAGGTGGCAGAGGTGGAGGACGGTAAACAAGTCAGAACTGTTCTCACGACACTGGCTGGGTGGCTTTTGCTAACGAGCGGAACGTTCGCAATCTCTCCCGCTCAAGCGGCGGATCTTCCTGCGAACAGCCCGCCCGTTCGTCAACATGCGGAGCAATCGTTTCAGCAACTCCAACAGCACGAGCAGCGAGCGATGAAACCTATCGGGCAAGCCGACGCAAGCCAATCTGCGGCAGGAACCGCAAAATATTCACCGGATCAGTACTTGGTTGGAAAAGGACAGGGCGACCTCGCCAAGGGGAAAATTGTCTGTCAGCGGGTGTCAGAGCTGTCGGCCCGGACGGATCTCGCGAAACAGATCCGCGTGCTGGTCAAGGAACACGCCACAGACCGCATCCGCGAGCGAACGGGACGCGAGGTGGAACAAGACATTGAAGTCATTCGCGAAGAGATCGTTCAGGAGTATTTACAAGGAGTGAAGATCGTGGACCGCCGGATCGACGACGAGAAAAAGATTTGCTCCGCCACCGCTATCATGCCGAAGAGTCAGATTCAGCCGAAGCCGGCACCTGAAGCTCAAGAAATTTTCCTGAAGCCCTAAGGAACATCACGGTGTCTCGGACACCTCAGTTATCTCGCCTGGTTCTCTTGTCTTGGTCCGCACGAGAGGTGGCGAGGGCGTCATACCAATGTCGATCTTTACGGCATGCATCACGACGGCCGCCTCAGCTAATGAGAGCAGCGCCGTGGCGATATTGTGAAGCTTCGACACCGTCTTCATGAAACGGTCGATATCGGCTGTGACACCCTTCCAATGTTTGATCTCCCTAATTGCCTTCATGCGTTGGACAAATGCGTCAGTAGTGTCTTTATCGACCGCTTCGCCCAGTTTTTTGTAGTAGTCGAGCAGCTCGAAATCTTCCACAGCCTTTCTGAGCGGCCCGAAGATCGTTTTGAGGCTCCACCCCCACCCGCTTGCGGCTCTCGATGTCGCGGTGCCCTCATCCGCCCCAAACCCGCAGGGATCTCCCGGTTGAAAACTCGATACCCGTCGTTTCTTCGTGGGAAAAGCAGTGCGACCAGGTACGGCTTGGTCAGCGTGGGCGGCAAGTCGCGCCCGGGGAATTACCCACGCTCTATTGAAGTCCGTCAGGGCCGAAACGCTTCTGCTTCGTGAGGGAGTGCCGAGTCGGCTGACTGCCGGTTTAGTCGCACGTTCAATCGCCAGCGCAAAAAACTCCGCAGCTAGATGTTTGAGCATAAGGACTTGTTGTAGTCCATTGAGGCGGACCTCATCGAGATCGGTGACGATCAAGAGATCGTATGGTGCCGAGGACTGTCGGCCTAATTCGACGATAAGGCTGGCCCACATCCGAACCGTTGGAGAGGAGTCATGGATTCCCGTTCTGATTTCGTCCAGCAGCATAGTTATCATCAAGCGGCCGGCTTGCCCATCGTTCACTGCAAGGGCACTGTCGGTCTCGAACTCAGAGAAGGGGTGGTGATATGATCCGCAGCCGCCCGAGCAAGGATCTTGGCTTCCCAATCCTCAAGAGGAATCCCCATTTCAGGCTTGACCGGTACTCCCACGACGGCTGCGAGAATCCAGAATGGCGAAGCCCGCAGCTGTCACGGCCTCGACTAAGGCAACACGTCCGTCCGCCCCGCCAGCCAAAATTCTACTGACCAAAGTCGCTGCTCGTGCAGAAAGAGGATCTGTCGTCGAGACAATATCTTCGGGAGATTGTTTTCCTGAAGACACCATGGCCTGAGGTTCATCCACGCGACCCGAAGACAGCTCCGGAATGGGACCGTACGGCGCCGGAGGTGGAGTAGCGTAGACCTTGTTCGGATCGTATTCGGGAGGGTTCGAGGATGGAAAATGTTTGCCGCCGCCCCCCCCCACAACCAGAATGAGCAGCAGCGAGGCGAGTGCGAGAACGAGGAAGCTGGTCCGCATACAGCATCTCCTGTAGAAGTACGACACAGCGTGCGGGATGGCCGTCATGCTAGCCCATGCTCTGACATTCTTCAACCGGTTGCACGTGAGTTATGGATTGAGGTAATTACATCCTTCCATGCCGATCGAGAACAATTTCCAGCACGACGAGCTCTCACGAAAGAGTCCCGGTGACCGGCTCGCCATAACCGAGCTGCCGATCGTCGCGCCGCTGGACTCGCCTGCCTGGCTGGAGGCGATGACGGAGTGTGGCTCGAAGCTCTCTCAAGCCGGCGTCCGAACCGTTCTTTTTCTGCATGGGTCGATCCACGGCACCGACGTCTTCGGCCTGCAGCGGCTGGATGAAGTCGGCGGGCTCAAGCGAGGTTATTCGCGCGGGGTCTCGGGGCTCGATGCCCTGCTCGCCGCCATGCGGGAAGGAAGCAACGGCATTCCTCTCCTGCCGGGCGGTCTCAAACCGCCGCTCGCCGACGACGACACAACGAAAAAGTGGCTCGACGATCAACTAGGCGACGCAGGAAACTTCACGGACGCCAACGTCGAACTCTTTCGAAAGGCGACCAATAACAATCTCTCCGAGCCGATCGTTTGCCGGCGCATGCTCTGGAACGCGGAGCACCACCATGTGGGCCGCGCCATTGCCGCGGTCCGTCTGCTCGATGTCCTCCGACGAGTCTGTGAAGAACAGCGACTGACTCAAGGACACAGAATTTTGATCCAGGCTCATGGCCAAGCGGGTTTGGTGCTCGCGCTGGCCTCCAATCTACTGTGTACCAGCCCTGTCACGGGCAGACCGAGGCTGTTCGGCATATTGGCCACCTATGCAGAACAGTCCGGCCAACCGGAGCTCTTGGCGACGATCAAACGGATCGAACCGCCGCTTTCAACCGGCTCTTTATTGAATGGGGCCGTCTTGGACGTGGTCACTTTGGGAATGCCCGTGAGATACGGCTGGGACCCTTCAGGCATCGGAAAGTTGCTGCACGTGGTCAATCATCGGAACCTGCGTACCGATGGGAAAACCTGGCTTGCCAAAATGGAATTGCCCCAGATCACGATGGAAATGCCGATCGCCTGGGGAGGTGATTATGTCCAGGAACTGGCGGTAGCAGGCAGTGACGCCCTGCCGACAACCGAACAGGCCAAGGCCGCCAACAAAGCGCTGTGGGAACTGGTCGAACCGTACGATGGCTTCGAACGGTGGCTGGAATGCGCAAGACGAGCGGTGCGCTGTCCCACAGAAGGTCGCTGTCTGCTGGTCGATTACAAAGATTCAACCGGTTCAACCAACGCCCGCGATCACCTCTACGGCCACGCGGCCTACACGCGGACGAATGCAATGTTGTTCAACACGACGGAGATCGTGAAGACGTTGTATGGCTCTTCACCCTGTTCTTAGACTCAGCTTATATCCGCTTCCTTAAAGTCCTGTAGCCAAAGAAGCGCGTCGGTAAGGTCGGCTTGTGCATGGCGTTGGAGCAGTACGAGAACACGGCGGAGCAATTCGCGAAAGGGGAGGTGGTCAGAGACAATCAATTCCACGTTCTCTCAAAACGTGGGCTAAGAGCGGATCGACATCCTCATCGAGATAGAGTTTGATGGCCACTAGCTGGACTAGCGACGGCTAGCGATCAAGAGGGGCGTTACTTTCGCACGTGCTCTTAACGATTTTCCACAATTTCCCGGTCGATCTCAGATCGATTGTCATAGTAGTACGCAAGCGCGTCGTGGACCTGCGCAAGGGTGAAAGGGTGAGATGAGGAAACTTCGCTATAAGCTCCTCCGGAGTACAGCCGTGCTGGAGCACATAGGTGACAACCGAACGAACCGGAAAGCGGGTACCGTGAATGACGGCACTTCCCCCGCAAATCGCGGGGTCACTCGTGATATGAGGATGGGCAATCTTGGGCATGATATCTCCCTGAACCTTGGCAAACCTTAGCAAGTCAGCATGACACCGTCAAGGCAAACACCGTCCACGGCCGCACGGGTTCTGCCCCGATATCACGGACGGTTGAGATAAGAGTCGCTCCCCCTGTTGCTGCAATTCCAGTCTCCGCCGCTCCGCCCGTGCTCACGAACAATTGCGTGCTCCTCCAACAACTCTTTTGCCTGATCATAGTCTTCATCCTTAAGAACCCAAAGCTCAGGAAAAACCTCGCCAAAGGGCATCGCACCAGCGAGAGTTGACGCTTACTGATTCTTGATCTGCAGCGGATGCCAGTTTGGTCAAGGCAGTCTTTGAGCATTTCCACTTCGAATAGGTTTTGTGAGACAAATTTTTTCTCATAGACTGATCTAACTCAGAAAGTATGGTCGGGACCTGCATCCGATTTGCGCTGTGGCTCGGGTACCGCACTTGAGCAAATGCGGTCAACCGCAGGCTGGCGATGCCGATGTTCGACATTCCGTTCAAACGGAGCTGGGAACGAAACTAGTTTCGGCAGCGAGCAGATGCGAGGCTAGTGCGGTCGAACCGAAGCACCTGAGCAGAGCAGGACCGGCCAGCCTCTTCTTAGCCCTCACCCCTAACCCTCTCCCCACCGATGAGGGGAATTAAATGGCTACGGATGTGCTGCCCGCCAATTGCCACCCACACCCAAATCAACTTTGAGCGGCACCGATACTCCCAGCTTCGTCCCCGTCGCTTCCATCTCGCTCTTGACCAACTCCTTCGCCTTCTCCACATCCTGCTCCGGCGTTTCGAAGATCAGTTCGTCGTGGACTTGGAGAATCATCTTCGTACCCGGCAACTCGACGTGCAGCCGTTTGTTTACCTCGATCATCGCAACTTTAATGACGTCGGCGGCCGAGCCCTGAATCGGGCTATTCACCGCCATGCGTTCTCCCATGCCCCGCTGAACCGGATCGGAGCTTTGTAGTTCCGGAATCGGCCGGCGGCGACCGAGGATGGTCGTCGTATAGCCCTTCTGTTTTCCATCGGCAATGTTCCGGTCCATCAGCGCCTTGACCGCCGCGAACCGCTCGAAGAACGTCTCAATGTACTTCTTCGCGTCCTGCTGCGACACGCCGATGTTTTGCGACAGGCCGAACGGACTGATGCCGTAAACAATGCCGAACACGACGCTTTTGGCTGCCCGGCGCATTTCCCGCGTGACTTGCTCGGGCGGCAACTTGAAAATTTCCACCGCCGTGGCCATGTGAATGTCTTCGCTTTGCTCGAAGATGTTGATGAGCCGCGGATCTTGCGAAAGATGCGCCAGGATGCGCGGCTCGATTTGGCTGTAGTCCGCGCATAGCAGGACGCGACCCGAGGGGGCGATAAAGGCTTCGCGAATGCGCAGCCCGTAGTCGCCCTTTACCGGAATGTTTTGCAGATTCGGATCGGTGGAGCTCAATCGCCCCGTGGCCGCGACCGTCTGGTTGAGCGACGTGTGCAACCGGCCCGTCTCCGGATTGACCAACTGCGGCAGCGCGTCCACATAGGTGGATTTCAACTTGGTCAAGCTGCGGCAGTTCAGAATCTGAGCGGGCAGTTCATGCTGGGTCGCCAACTGCATCAGCGTGTCTTCATCCGTAGAGTAACCGGTCTTCGTCTTTCGGATCGGTTTCAATCCCAGTTTCTCGAACAGGACAGTCGCCAACTGTTTCGGGGAGCCGATGTTGAACTCGCCGCCGGCCAGCCCGGTGATCGTGGCGGTGATGCGGTCCAATTCCCGGTCCAACTCTTTCTCGAGCTCATGGAGCGCATCGACGTCCAGGAGAAACCCGTTTCGCTGCACTTCGGCCAATACCGGCACGAGCGGCATTTCCACGTCCTGAAATAACCTGAAGCTGCCCTCCTCTTCCAACCGTTGCTTCAGTACCGGCACGAGCTTGGCCACCAACGCTGCCGCTTCCGCCGATTGGCGGACGGCACTCGCGTCGGCATCAAACAGTCCTCCTCCAGGCTTGGCCGGTTTTTCTACTGAGCCGGCTCCCATTTGATAATCCAAGACGTCCAGCGCGATGGTCTCCAAAGTGTGGGCTCGACGATTGGGGTTCAACAGATAATCCGCGATCATCGTATCGAAGCACGGAGAAGTCAGGTCCATGTTTTCACGGTGCAACGCCAATAAGACCGGTTTAAGATCGTGAACGGCTTTCGTGTTCGACGACTGTTGGATGAAGTTCTTCAGGGACGACGGCCAGGCTTGAGCCTGGCCGTGAACAAACACAGTGCGGCCCTCGGAGTCGCCGAGCGCCAGTCCTTGTACGTTCGCTCGCACTTCCGTCTCGCCCGTCAGTAGACAGTGAAGCGCCACCACGGCAGTTGGCGGCAGACCCGTCACAAACCGTTGCGCCGCCCCATCATCCTGAATCGTCACGACATCGGTCCCCAGGACGTCGGCCGCCGGAGCCGGCGGCTGGAACGACTTGAGCAAGGTCATAAATTCCAGCTCACGCAACAGGCCGACCAGTGCTTCGTTCTCCGGCTCTGCAATACGAAACGCCTCCGGCTCAAACTCGATCGGGCAATCCTGATGTATCGTGGCCAGCCGCCGGCTGAGACGCGCGCTGTCTTCTTGCTCGGTCAGAAGAAGTTTGAGCTTGGGAGTCAGCTCATCAAGATGTTTCAGGAGTTCTTCAATCGTGCCGTACTGGGTGATGAGCTTCATCGCCGTTTTCTCTCCGATGCCTTTGACGCCGGGAATATTGTCGATCGAATCCCCCATCAAGCCCATGATTTCGACGACGCGCCCCGGCTCGACGCCGAATCGTTCGCGGCACTGCGCCACGCCGAACCACTTGTCTTTCACCGGATCGTAAATGCGCACCGCAGGCGACAGAAGTTGGAACATATCCTTATCGCTGGTAACAATGCTCACTTCGAATCCGGCATTCATCGCTTCGTGAGACAACGTTCCAATCAAGTCATCGGCTTCGAGACCTTCACGCCGGACCATCGGTATCCGGAACGCTTCGACGACGCGATGAATATAAGGAATCTGCATGCTCATGCTGTTCGGCATCGGCGGCCGTTGTGCCTTGTATTCCTTGTATTCCTCATGCCGTTGCGTCGGTCCTTTTTCATCGAAGACGACGGCCAGATGGCCGGGCTGATGCTCGCGCAGGATCTTCATCAGCATGGTCGTGAAGCCATACACAGCATTCGTCTGCATCCCCTTCGAGTTCGTGAGCGGTGGAAGAGCAAAGAAAGCGCGGTAGATATACGCGCTGCCGTCGATTAGATAGAGCGTTGGCATGGTGTAGTGCTGAGTACCACGGGACTGAGGACTGCGCGATGAGGACTGCGCCACAAGGTGCACTCGTTGATTGGCTGATTGAGTGATTGAGTCAAGGTGTCAATCACTCAATCGCCAGATCAGCGAATCACCAAATCTCCTTCAGTCCTCATTACTCAGTCCTCAGTCTTTCACTGTGAGTGGCGGTTTGCCGAATTTCTCCCGCATGGCGTTGACGGTGCGAAAGATGGTGGGCTGGCTGATCATAGCGGCTTCCAATCTGCGCTTCCCTGGAAAGTCCAGCATCGAAATTCCAATCAGCATCGTCAGAATGCCTTGACCCGGGAGAAACAGCATCGCAAGACCGGCCAGGAGAAAAATCGCGCCGACCAGGTTCTTTATCAGATGCCCCATCAAGCGTAGAAGTGGATGATGATCCCGCATCCATGACCGAGGATACCGTTCATCAAAGTAGTTGGCCGGCAGGCGAACGAGAATGAACGGAATCGCGATCAGTGTTCCTACAAAGAAGACAACCGACAGTATGGCTAGCGTGAGAAGCGTATCTCCGGAGACATATTGTTGAATCGGCGAAAGCAGAGCATCCATCCGGCGGGCATCCTAACACGGCGCTTTTCCTCGCTCAAGAAGCGGTCACACCGAGTCAAGCCTGTAGTTTACGAGACAAGGCGGGCGGGCTATAATCTGCCGTCGATGGCGCGCATCACGTGGATGAAGGAGTACGATATGAACGTGCCTCTCCGGACGACCGGTTACAAACCGGCACAGCGACGATGCTTCTGGCTGGTTCCACTGGCGTTCATGGCGGCCTTGAGTCTGCTGTGGAGTAATCCCGCATATCCGGCGGAGCCCGGATCGAGTGACGAGCTTCAAGTCGAGATCACGAAGAAAGGGTTGGGCAAGGAAGCGGTGCTCCGAAAAGGCGCAAGAGAATGGTATATGATGATCGAGGTCACCCCTGAAAACACCGTCGTGGTACGGCAGGAGAAAGAGAACGAGACGTATCTGGTGGACGAGAGCGAAACGCACGATCGAGCGATGACGTCGGGAGAAGTGGACGTGGCGATCACCGATTTTGTGAACAGCGTGAAGACGCAGGTCAAACAGCGATGAGCCAACCTCTCCGGACAAAGGCGAAGTTCGTCATTTTTGCTCACAATGCCACATACGACAAGCTGCATCAGGTCGCTACACTTGGATTAACTGCCGCGGCGATGGAAAAAGATGTTTCTGTGGTGCTCCTGTTCTGGACTATCAAGAAACTGGCAGAAGGGCGAATCGATGAGGTGGATTTCCCTCCCGAATATTCGGCTTCCGCTGAGGAGGTTCGCCGGCTGCTGAAGGACAAGAAGGTGCCGACAATTTCGGAGATGTTTCAGGAAGCGAAACAGGTCGGACGGTTTCGTTTGATCGCCTGCAGCGCAGGGCTGGAATACATGGGCGTGGACGCAGAGGCGGTCGCGAAGAACGTGGATGAAGTACTCGGTCTACCTGCCATACTCACCCTCACCGCCGGTGCGGAAACGACGCTCTTCATTTGAGTAGGCAAGGGACGAGGGGCTAGAGGCAATGGGTAAGATGATCCGTCCCCTAGGTCCCCTA
>JBQTHT010000081.1:0-13448 GCA_052389595.1 Nitrospiraceae bacterium | reverse complement strand
GCTGGGCCTCGATCAATCAAAGGTCAACGTTCACGGCGGGGCCGTCGCCCTCGGACACCCCATAGGAGCCACGGGTGCCCGCATTTTGACAACGTTACTGTATGCACTGAAAAGACGAAGAGGCCGTCTTGGCCTGGCCAGCCTTTGCATCGGTGGCGGAGAGGCAATAGCTCTGGTGGTGGAGTGTTTAGAATAATCGAAGCGAATGTCTCTGGTTTGGATTTCTCCCATGCGTCCATTTCCTGCCGAGTTCATCGATGATCGTGCAGTTCGTAACGTGTGATGTTTTCGAATGAGAGGCGTTGTATGGCTAAAGTAGTAATTTTCGGCCTTAGGGACTTTGCGTCCTTGGCCCATTTTTATCTCAAGCATGACAGCAAGCATGAGGTGGTGGCCTTCAGTGTCACGAAGGAGTTCCTGCCTGAGCACGGCACATTCGAAGGGCTGCCGGTCGTCCCGTTCGAAGACGTCGAGAATGCATATGAGCCGACCGGGTTTCAGTTCTTCGCTCCGATGTCGAGTCGAAAAATGAACATGGTGCGCGAATCGGTTTATACGCAGATCAAGCGGAAGGGCTATGCCTGCATCAGCTATGTGAGTTCGAAAGCCACGACCTTTCCCGGAGCACAAATCGGCGAAAATTGCTTTATTTTGGAAGACAATACGATCCAACCCTATACGCCAATTGGAAACAACGTGATGATGTGGAGCGGCAATCATATCGGTCACCACGGAATTATCAAGGATCACGTTTTGTTCACATCCCACGTGGTGCTTTCGGGACATTGCGTCGTGGAGCCCTATTGCTTCTTCGGAGTCAATGCGACGATCAGGGACGCTTTGCACTTGAAAGAAGGAACTCTTGTTGGAATGGGAGCGTGCGTCACCAAAAGCACGGAAGCCTGGGGAGTATACACAGGGAATCCAGCCCGCAAGGCGAAGGTCTTAAGCCGGGACCTGGACTTTTAGCCGGATTACTGTCGCAGGCGCAATCTCAAGAGGCCAACGATGACGCAGGCGGTCAAGGGGGCCGACAAATGGGAAAAGCAAGGTCTCATCTTCACGGCTGATGGACGGTATCCGTGGATGATAAGCCACGCCCAGGTCCCGCTAGTAGATGAGGCTGCGCCTGACATTTTGAGAATTTATTTCGGTACGAGAGATCAGATGAACAGGACCGTGACCACATACATAGAGGTACAGGCGGAGAATCCATCCAGAGTCGTCTATGTGCATAACAGACCGGTGCTCGACTTAGGTGAATTGGGTTGCTTCGACGATAGTGGTGTGATGCCGTCCTGGATACTGGACCATAACGGCATCAAGTACTTTTACTACATCGGATGGAACGTCGGTACGACCGTTCCTTATCGCAATAGTATTGGTGTGGCCATAAGTACAGACGGTGGAAGAAGTTTTACCCGGCTGCACAAAGGACCTATCCTGGATAGGACGAATACGGAGCCCCATTTCTGTGCGACCCCGTGTGTTCTTGTTGAAGGGGAGTTATGGAGAATGTGGTACCTCTCCTGTGTTCGTTGGGAATTCTATGGAGGAAGGGCGGAGCCTTATTACCATATCAAATATGCAGAATCGAACGATGGATTGAGTTGGAAGAAGAGAGGACTCGTCGCGATCGATTTTAAATCGCCGGAGGAAGGAGGAATTGTTCGGCCATGTGTGATTCGAGAGAACGGCATCTATAAGATGTGGTATTCCTACAGATACGGTAGGGACTTTCGGATTATCAAGCGGCATAGTTATCGGATCGGATATGCCGAGTCTTACGATGGTCTCTCATGGAAGCGGAAAGATGAGAGCGTCGGCATCGATGTCTCTGAAAGTGGCTGGGATTCAGAAATGATTGCTTATCCGTACGTGTACTGCAAGGACTCGGATTGTAAGTATCTCTTTTACAACGGCAATGGCTTTGGAAAGTCTGGTCTGGGCTATGCGGTCTGGTCAGCAGACAATTCCACAGGAGTTCGTGCTCACCTCCAGTAAGCGCTCTACTTCAGTTGCATCTTCGCACACGATTCACTCACCACCAAGTGTCAACAAGCTAAGCCCGGCGCAACCTAGGCTGGCTACTTGCTCTCCTGTCCGGCATTCACTTCGACGGAACCGTACTACAGCGAGAGGGGAATAAGATGAAGAACCTCAGTGACCTCGCAATATTCGGGGGCCCGCCGGCATTTAGCGCTCCTCTCCATGTGGGATATCCGAATATTGGAAATCGCGTGGCCTTGCTCAATCGCATCAACGATATCCTAGACCGCCGTTGGCTCACCAATATGGGGCCGTACAATCAGGAGTTTGAGCGACGAATCGCGAACATGCTGGGAGTGAAACACTGTATAGCGATGTGCAATGGTACTGTGGCACTGGAGATTGCTATTCGGGCGCTCGGTCTCACCGGCGAGGTGATCGTCCCATCCATGACATTCATCGCGACGGTTCATGCATTACAGTGGCAGGAGATCACGCCCATCTTTTGTGACATTGCTCCGGGAGAATTTCATTTGGATCCGGCAAAACTCGAGCAGATGATCACGCCACGTACGACCGGGATCATTGGGGTACATCTGTGGGGACGTCCCTGCGAGGTCGACACGTTAACGAAGATCGCGGATCGCTGGAACCTCAAGTTACTCTTTGACGCGGCACATGCTTTCGCCTGTTCATACAACGGACGCATGATTGGCAATTTCGGGAACGCTGAGGTGTTCAGCTTCCACGCGACCAAGTGCTTGAACACCTTTGAGGGTGGCGCCATCGTCACCAACGACGATGAGTTGGCAAGCAAAATACGACTGATGACCAATTTTGGTTTTGGCGGGACCGACAAAGTCATCTACATCGGCACGAACGGGAAAATGAACGAAGTGTCTGCGGCAATGGGAATCACCTCACTCGAGGATCTTGCGACTTTCATTGATACCAATCGCCGGAATTACTACATGTACGTGAAGGAACTCACGGGAATACGCGGCTTGCGGTTCCTCATGTACGACGAAAAGGAAAACAACAATTATCATTACATTGTCCTGGAGATCGACGAAGCAGTGACCACTGTCAGCCGGGATCAACTGGTGGATATCCTGCAGGCAGAAAATGTGTTAGCGCGACGTTACTTTTATCCTGGGTGTCACCAGATGGAGCCCTACCGGTCTTACTTTCCATTAGCTTCCTTATGGCTGCAAGAGACGGAAAAAATGGCCAAACGGGTGCTTGTCCTTCCAACTGGCGCAGCCGTGAATACGGAGTCGATTCGGACTATAAGCCAAATCGTGCGTCTGGTGCTCTCCCGTGGGCCGGAAATTCGGGAGTGCTTGCGGAAGCAAACCATTCTTTACGAGGGGATTTCCGCACAGCCTCCGGAGCCAAGTCCGGTCAAAGATCTGGAAGTTGTGCCGCGGTAGCTGAAGTGCAGACCTTGCCTGCGTGCGCTCTCTGCTTTCGATCACACTAAGCGAGCTATCTCACTGTGAGCGACGCTACAATTAAACAAAGAGGAGGGTGAGGGTGAGTCGCGATATCTCCTTGTTCATCCGCATTGCTCCTGCTAGGACGGTTCTGGTCGGTCTCATCATTCTTCTCTGTGGCGCTATCGGGACCTACTACGTTGCTAAACGCATGAGTTGGACGACTCCATATGTGGAGGAAGATTTTGCGGTTTCTATGCGAGATGGCGTGCGACTTCATACCAAGGTATGGCGTCCGCATCAACCAGGCCGATATCCGGTCATCTTCAGCAGGGGTTATGGTCCAACCGGTAGTGCATATGCGGCGCCGTTCACTAAAGCGGGCTACGTTTATGTCGGCCAAGCAACACGCGGTCATGGATTATCGGAAGGTGACGAGGGCGTTGTGCATCGATTCTTTAGTGATGCACGGGATGGGTACGATGCCTTGACATGGATTGCTCAACAACCTTGGAGCGACGGCAATATCGCCATGTATGGCAAATCCTATTGGGCGACAACTCAATGGCTCGTCGCGCTGGAGCAGCATCCCAATCTCAAGGCGATCATTCCCCAGGTTATGAATGCCGACATATGGCAGTGTGTGTACTGGTGTAACGGAGCGCTCACATTGGCATTGACGGCCAGCAGTCGCGCCTATGACAAGAGTTCGTGGGAGACTATAGGGAAGTTAGGGTGGGACCTGTATTTTCGACATCTACCGCTCATCACCATGGATGAGGTAGCTGGCGGTGCGCGTGAGAAGGGCGCGCGTGAGCTTTGGAAACAGTATGTGAACCATTCCACTTTTGATGAGTATTGGCAAGCCATCAGCATCAGGGCCGACGGCAAAGATGGAAAATACCAAAGAATCAAGATTCCGGTGTTCCTTATGGGAGGTTGGTATGACTATTACGCCGGAGCGGCGTTTATCAGTTTCCAACGGCTGATCGAGGTGGGGGCTAGCGATGAGATCCGCATTGCGATCAATCCCTCTGATCATCTCAACAGAATAGTCGGAGATCGCGACTTTGGGACGGAGGCACCCAAAGATGAAATCGCCATGGTTACGCGGTGGCTAGATTATGTGGTCAAGGGAATCGACAACGGCGTCAAGGATGACCCGCCCATCAAGATTTTTGTCATGGGAATCAATCAATGGAGATATGAGAGGGAATGGCCCTTGGCTCGGACTCGATACACGAAGTACTTCTTTCACAGCGATGACGGCGCACCAACCGGTCGCCTTGACGTGACACCGCCGCACAACGAACCACCAAGCCGCTACATGTATGATCCGAACAATCCTGTTCCGACACTGGGCGGAAACCACTCCTTCATCGACAAGAACTTGGTGGACGTAATTAGAGCCGGAGCTGTCGATCAACGGCCGAATGAGCGCCGGCAGGATGTCCTCATCTTCTCCAGCTCCGAGATCGGGGAGGATGTTGAGATCACGGGTCCAATCGTCATCAAGCTGTATGCCGCTTCTTCAGCGTGGGACACGGATTTCACGGCCAAGTTTATCGACGTGTACCCGGACGGAACTGCGTACAACCTAACGGAGGGAATCATTAGGGCGCGATTTCGCCGGTCGGTCTGGGATAACCCTGAGCCAATCGTACCGGGAAACATCTATGAGTATACGCTGGAACTTCAACCCACAAGTAATGTCTTTTTGGCCGGACATAAAATACGAGTGCACCTGACCAGCAGCAACTTCCCTCTGTGGGATCGCAATCCCAATACGGGAAAGAGACAGGGAATGGACGCTCAGACGCAGGTCGCGCACCAGACGATCTATCACGATCAGACCTATCCGTCGCATATCGTGTTGCCGGTCATTCCACCGGCCTGACGAGCACCACGCGCAGTACTTCACGGGCGACTAGTGATGGCGGTAACGATGAGTCTAGACGTAGTACGACGTGCATCTATGTATCAGAGTTATATCCGGCCCATCGTCTGGGCGCCGATTAGAGCTTATCGGGCCTACCGCGATATCAGAAACGAGCGCTTTTATAGAATGCTCGCAAAGCAAGATATGCGACATTTGGCCCTAGCGAGGCAAGAGAGTGAAGAATGGTACGCCGCTGAAAAGGAGCCTTTGGTCAGCATCACGACAGCGACCTACAATCGCGCGCGAATTCTCGTGGACAGCACATTGCCCGCGGTTCTCGCGCAGAGCTACAAGAACATTGAATGGCTTATTGTGGGAGATCACTGCACGGATAACACGGCGGACCTTCTGGTGAAGATCGATGATCCTCGGGTGCGATTTATCAATCTTCCCAAGCGGCCACGGTATCCGCGAAACAAGCAGAAGCGTTGGAAGGTCGCTGGTGTGGAAGCGATCAATCTCGCTCACGATCTCGCGCGCGGTTCATGGGTCGCGCATCTGGACGACGACGACGTGTTCACGCCTGACCACATCGAGAAACTACTCAACTACGCCCGAGCGAGCAACTACGAAATGGTCGCTGGGATATCGCGGCTTGAAATGTCTCCTCGTGAGTGGATTGAGCGAGGACGAGCGGTTGAGGGTAATGGGGCGTGGCCTCAATTCTCACATTCGACCGTGCTCTATCGGTCCTATTTAGGGAGCTGCTTCAAATACGATGCAAGATGCCTGAAAGTGAATGCTGCAGGAGATGGATTCCGCTGGCGCCGCATGGTCAACGCGGGGGTGCGAGGGGGGGTTTTGCAAGAAGTCGTGACACTGATGCCGCTCCGTCTGGGGGAAGCGAGCCGATCCATCTTCCAGCCTGAATAGTTCAATGGTCCTCCACATCATTCGTTCAGTTTACCGTACCATCGTTTCCGCCCCGCGTCGAATTCAGATGTATGAAATGCGGCGACACCTAATCACACAAATGCAATATGGGGGCACGCGATATACGTGTGAGATATGCGGGAAGAGAGCAAGACGGTACAAGGATTTTGATCTGACCAGCCGTTCGCGACCCGATGGAATTGTTCCACAAGGCCGAATCAGGAACACAATCTGTCCGTGGTGCGGGTCTAACCTCCGACATCGCTTGTTCTGGACCATTGGTCATGAATGCCTAAAACGCTGCTTTGAGGCCCGAAGGCAAAGAATCAAAGTTCTTCACTTTGCACCAGAACAACACCTTAGTCGTCGTCTCCGTATGTTGGAGTACGTCGAGTATGTGACTGCCGATTTGTCACGTCAGGATGTCGATCACCGTCTTGATTTAACTCGGTTAGATTTGCCCGACGCTTGTATTGATGTGGTCATCGCTATCCACGTGCTCGAGCACATCCCTAATGATCAGTCTGCCATGATGGAAATCTTGAGGATTCTGCGCCCGGGCGGATGGGCTGCCTTGATGGTACCTATTATCGGAGACACAACCCATGAAGATCCGAGCATTACTTTACCGGAAGATCGGATCAAATACTTTGGCCAAGAGAATCATGTGCGACTTTACGGAATGGATTTTTTCGACCGGCTTTGCGCGCTCGGATTCGATGTGAAAGCTATTTCCTATCAAGATGTATTCGGGACAAAGGTAGAACGCAATTTCCAGCACGATGCAGAGGGAACCCTATTTATTGCATACAAGCCTGTGGTTTCGTTGCTGATGAATCCGAGGCCTTGTCAATAGGTATGTAAGTGGAGTCGGGCGGCGGTTTCCATGAGCTTAGACATATTAAGACGAGCATCCATTTATCGAAGTAATTTACGGCCCATCATCTGGGCGCCGATTAGAGCCTATCGGGCGTACCGTGCAATCAGGACGATTCTAGAAAACTCTTGTTAGGCCATATGAGATATCCTTGCGATGGTACAGGCAAGATATCTACGTTCATTGAGAGGCGTGCATTCTCGTGGCCTTCCCTCCAGTTCACCGTTGGTGAATACCACCCGCAGTCTAAGCTGTCCGTTCTAAAGTGACGGCATGCATGGTTCGACGCTGTACGGTCATCTTTGAAGTCGACCAGGCTCATGACGCCGATGCCGTCAATTGTGCGGCCTTCGTGCCTATGCCAAGGCGTCACGCAACTAGCAGAACCACAGCAGGTGTTCTGAACTGCCGCCTGCCCAAAGGAGGGTTCCATGCCAAGGCCCGCGAACGTGGTTTCTGGTTCCGAGCGAGGCGAAGTCATGCCTGAAGCCCAACGGCGGCGGCGGTGGTCGTTCATCCAGAAGCTTCGCGCGGCCCAGGAAGCCTCTGCTCCCGGCATGACCGTCTCATCCGTCGCTCGCAAGTATGGTATGGCTCCTAGCCAGTTGTTTCGATGGAGGAAGCTCCTATCGAAAGGAAGTCAGGAAACCGCCCTAGCCGATGATCAGGTCGTCGTTGTTGGGCAGATGACGGAACTTAGGCGCCAGATCCGAGAGCTGGAACGGCTCTTGGGGAAGAAGACCCTTGAGAACGAACTTCTCAGGGAGACCATTGCTCTGGAGAAGTCTAAAAGACAGCCCTGGAGCGAACACCGGCGACCAGAAGACGGTATCCGCTAAGCGTAAGTGCTGTGACTGATGGGGGTCACCCCCGGTCAGACCTATTGAAGGGCGGCGACCACTTCAGGTGTGCCTCGGATCATCCACTATCCCTTCATTTGCTGCCACCTGAGGGGTTCCCGACTCTGTTGTTTCATATTTCGACATGTCTCGATGCATGGTGATAGCTGAAGTTGGTCAGGCGCATGACGGCAGTCTGGGGCTGGCCCATGCCTTTATCGACGCAATCGCGAAAGCTGGGGCCCATGCGGTCAAGTTTCAAACCCATATTGCGCGCGCAGAAAGCACCCTGGGCGAACCGTGGCGCATCAAGTTCAGCAAGCAAGATGCATCGCGGTATGAGTATTGGCGACGAATGGAGTTCGATGAAGAACAATGGCGCGGCCTTCGTGCTCATGTCGGTGAGTCTGGGCTGAAGTTTGTCAGCTCGCCGTTTTCTCTGGCGGCGGCGGAGCTTCTTAGCCGCATCGGGCTGGATATCTGGAAGGTGGCATCGGGAGAACTCTCGAATGGACCGTTGCTCAAATTTATGGGCGCAACGGGACTGCCGGTCTTGTTATCGACCGGCATGAGTCCGATGTCAGAAATTGACGAAGCAGTCCGGTTGTTGAAGACCTACCGAACTCCCGTGACCGTTCTGCAATGCACCTCCGTCTATCCCTGTCCTCCCAATAAGGTGGGCCTCAACGTGATTCCGGCTTTTCGCGAACGATATGGCTGTGCAGTCGGGTTGTCTGATCATTCGGGAGCGATCTACGCAGGACTCGCTGCCGCGACGATCGGCATAGATGCTCTGGAGGTGCACGTGACTTTGAGCCGGGACATGCCGGGTCCTGACGTGCCGGCGAGCTTGACGCCAAGTGAACTCCGACAACTGGTGGTGGGGATCGATCTCGTCGAGCAAATGACCAGTAATCCAGTTGACAAGGACGCGCTCGCCGAGGAGCTGCACTCGGTCAGGCGGCTCTTTACGAAGAGTGTCGTCGCGGTTGTGGATCTGCCAGTAGGCACGATTTTATCTCACGAACATCTGACCGGCAAAAAGCCTGGAACAGGTATTCCCGTTGAGAAGACGGGAGATCTTGTCGGTCGCAGACTGCGCAGAGCGGTGTCGGCCGATACGCTCCTCTCGGATGAAGATCTCGATTCCTGATGACTGACCCAGACGGAAACAGACAAACGCGGCGCTATCGCATTTTGAATCTGGAGCCGGATGGCTATTCCGAGCAAGCCCGACAGATGCTTCAAAGTGTCGGAGAAATCAACGAAGGCCCTCTCAGACGGGCCGAACTCCTCGCGCGGTTGTCCGAGTACGAGGTCCTCATTGTCCGGCTCGGCCATCAGATTGACCGAGAAATGCTCGATGCTGGTGCCCGGTTGAAGGTCGTGGTATCGGCGACCACCGGTCTCGACCATATCGATCTTGATGCGACGCAAGCACGGGACATCGCCGTGCTGAGTCTTCGGGGAGAACAAGCCTTTCTTCGCGGTATCACGGCGACGGCTGAGCATACGTGGGGGCTCCTGCTGAGTCTCATGCGCCGTATCCCGGAGGCGGTTCAATCTGTTCTTGCCGGGCGCTGGGATCGGGATGCATACAAGGGTTGCGATCTGGCCGGAAAACGAATGGGCATCGTCGGACTGGGACGGCTGGGTCGACAGGTCGCGGAATACGGAGCCGCGTTTCGAATGAATGTCGCCGCCTATGACCCGAACATCACAGATTGGCCGGTATCTGTTGAGCGAAGACAGTCGTTGAGCGATCTCCTGGCGGACACCGACGTCCTCTCGATTCATGTCAACTTACACCGAGGAACGGTCAAGCTTATCGGCAAGTCGGAACTCGCGAGGCTTCCCAACGGGGCAGTCTTGTTGAACACATCCCGGGGACAAGTTGTCGATGAAGAAGCGTTGCACGACGCGCTGGTTTCAGGCCATTTGCGCGGCGCCGCCATCGATGTTCTTGCCGACGAGCGCTGCGAAGAGAAGCGCCAACGCAGCAACCTGATCGTGTATGCCAAGGGACACCACAACCTCCTTATCACACCGCACCTTGGCGGGGCGACCAGCGAAGCCATGCGGAAGACGGAACTATTTATGGCCAACAAGCTTGTTCAGTTCCTTCACTCCTCCCAGGTTTCAGTTTCCAGTCATACTCAGAAGAGAACCGCATAACCCCTTTCACAATCGTACGGTGTAAGAAGCCATGCGCAAGGTATGCGTCGTTATTACAGCTCGTCCGAGTTACGCTAGGATTAAGACTGTCCTGCAGGCGATTCAGTCTCACCCCGAACTCCAACTTCAGCTCATTGTCGGTGCTTCAGCGCTACTGGATCGCTACGGGGAAGTCGTGAACGTCATTCGAGCAGATGGATTCAAGCCGGATGCGGTCGTGTACATGGTACTGGAGGGCGAGAATTTGATTACAACCGCAAAATCTACTGGCCTGGGTGTGGTGGAACTGGCCACCATTTTCGACAACATACGTCCCGACGTGGTGGTCAGCGTCGCAGACCGATTTGAAACGATAGCGACCGCCATTGCAGCCTCCTACCTCAATATCCCTCTCGCGCATGTTCAGGGAGGAGAGGTGACCGGATCGATCGACGAAAAGGTTCGGCATGCAGTGACGAAACTCTCGAATCTCCATTTCGTTTCGAACTCGCAGGCGGCGGACCGGGTGATTCGCATGGGCGAGGATCCAGAGATGGTGTTTATCTCAGGATGTCCGTCTGTGGACATTGCTGCCCGCGTCATGGACAGCGCGAAAAACGAGTTTGATCCGTTCCAATCTTATGCAGGTGTCGGTACGCGGTTTGATGTCCGCGATGGATACATGGTTGTGATGCAGCATCCCGTTACCACAGAATACAGTGACGCGAGCTCACAGATTCAGGAAACCATTGCGGCAATGGAGGCCCTCAATCTACCGACATTCTGGTTTTGGCCTAACGTCGATGCAGGGTCCGACCATATCTCCAAGGGACTGCGTCGGTTTCGTGAAACAGGCGCTCATGCGGCCATGTATTTCTTCAAGAATATGAAGCCGGAGGACTTTCTGAGGCTTCTCATCGGCGCTCGCTGTTTGATAGGCAATTCCAGCGTGGGGATTAGGGAGGCGTCGTATCTGGGTCTGCCGGTCGTGAACATCGGCAACCGGCAAACTGGCCGGGACCGGGCAAAAAACGTCATTGATGTCGGATACGATTCCGTTGCGATCGTCTCAGCCGTGCGGCAACATCTGGCCAATGGCCGATACCTCAGTAGTTTGCTTTATGGGGACGGTAAGGCGGGGGAACGCATCGCGAACATACTCGCCCGTGTGCCCTTAAAGGTGGACAAGCGTATCACCTACTGATGGACATGAAACCGAAAGTTTTGGCTGTCATCCCCGCTCGTGGCGGCTCCAAAGGAGTGCAGCGCAAGAATCTTCGCTCTGTATGCGGGCGTCCGCTGATCAGCTACAGCATAGAGAGCGCAAAAGCGGCCCACGAAGTCTTCTATCGTATTATCGTCAGCACCGATGACGAGGAGATCGCCTCCGTTGCGCAAGCCTATGGAGCGGATGTCCCGTTCATCAGGCCGGCCGAATTGGCCCAAGATGACACGCCCACCCTTGCTGTCTTACAGCATGCCGTTCGTTTTGTCGAACAGCAGGATCTTGTGCGTCTTAATTGGGTCTGTCTCTTGCAGCCGACTGAGCCCTTCCGAACCCCTGAAGACATCCACCGTTGCCTGAAATTAGGCCTGACCGGCGGTTGCGACTCGGTCATCAGCGTCGTGCAGGTGTTTGCCACCCATCCCATCCTGATGAAACGCATAGAACACGGCCGGCTGCTGCCTTTCTGTCTAGAAGAAGAAGAGGGGACGCGTCGGCAAGACTATAGGCCTGCGGCTTACATGCGCAATGGAGCGATCTATTTAACGCGTCGGGACGTGCTGATGGAGGAGGGATCCATTTGGGGAAAGATTATCAGGCCGTACGTTATGCCGTTGGAAAGATCGGTGAGTATCGATACGGAGCTTGATCTGAAGCTTGCAGAATGTCTTATGGCGGAAAGTCTTATGCCTGAAAGGAGTGAAACAATTTCGTAATGTGCGGCATCAGCGGTTACGTATCCTCTGAAGGAGCCGTATGGGAGCCCACGGTGCGGGCCATGGCCCGCACCCTCGCTCACCGAGGCCCGGATGGTGAAGGGGTGTGGGTTGAAAAGCGCGTAGGCCTGGGAAACAGACGCTTGGCTGTGCTGGATCTCTCGCCGCGCGGCCAGCAACCGATGGTCAGCCATGATCGGCGCTACACCATCACCTATAATGGAGAAGTCTATAATTATCCCGACCTCAAGACTGAACTCGGTGTACCATTTGAGACAGGCACGGACACCGAGGTAGTGCTCGAGGCATTCTCGCGTTGGGGGACAGACAGCTTCCAACGCCTGAACGGCATGTTTGCCTTCGCGATATGGGACCGCGTGATGGAAACTCTTTATTTGGTTCGAGATCGCTTTGGAGTGAAACCGCTTTACTATGCAGAAGCGAACGGAGCGCTCTACTTTGCCTCTGAGGTCAAAGCGCTTGCTGCAGCAGGCATACCAATTGAGCCCGACACGAACACGTGGATGACCTACCTCTGTTATGGTGCCTCCGACCATGGACCGGCCTCATTTTTTAAAGGCATCCACAAGCTGCCTCCGGGTCATTGTCTCGTATGGCGTAATGGATCCATAAACATTTATGCCTGGTACGATCTCGCCACGCGAGTAGACGCACTGGGCCCGGACCTGCGCTCCGACGAGAGTGTGAGCGAGGAGTATCATGCGATACTGAAAGACGCGGTCAGAATTCGCTTTAGAGCCGATGTTCCGGTTGGGGTCTGCCTGAGCGGGGGGTTGGATTCATCGACATTGATTGCACTGTTAGGCGAGATCTTCGGCGTTGAACAGAAAATCGAAAGTTATCACTTCGCATGCGGCGATCCGCGCTATGATGAAACGCCTTGGGTCAGTCGTCTCCTCAAAGGCACGCGGTACCCTTTGCATATCGCCTACCTGTCCGCGCGTGACATACCGACCCTTTCAAGAGAGGCAATACTTTACCAGGAGGAGCCCTTCGGAGGTTTCCCGACGCTGGCGATGTCAGAACTCTTTAAGGTTGCCAGGAAATTGGGCACGGTCGTGTTACTCGACGGCCAAGGTCTTGACGAGCAATGGGCCGGGTACAGTTACTACGCGGACATTGACGGAACAATGTCGCCCGGTACAGTGCAGATTCAGGGCTCCCAGAAGGGGCCGACCCGCCGAGTTTGCCTTTCACAAGATTTTATCGACTGGCACTGCGATTTTGGTTTTCCTACCCCCTTTCGCGACGCGCTGACGAACCGTCGCTATCGCGACATCCGATACACGAAACTTCCGCGCGCACTGCGCTTCAACGATCGTGCATCATCCCAGCATTCCTGCGAGTTACGCGAACCCTTTCTTGACTACCGGCTGGTT
>JBQTHT010000080.1:0-30374 GCA_052389595.1 Nitrospiraceae bacterium | reverse complement strand
ACGTCAACATCATCTGGTTGGCCGTGTACGGCTACTATATTCCAGCTAACGTCCGAGTCGGGCTTTCCGTGCCTCAAGTGGCATCCACTCTCTCCTGTCTGTTCTTCATGACGGCACTCAATGCTGTCATGATGAAGGGGGCCAAGCAGACTGGTGCAATTGAGTGGGGAAAGATTTCGGTTCGCTCCCAGGACGCGTTGATCATGCTGGCCACTGCATTTACATGGATGATGGGGCTGATGGGATACATTCGATCATCGGTCCGTCTCTTCTGGCACGTGAATGAAATCATGCGTGACAATTCTCCTTGGGCTTATACCCACACGGTGGGATTTGCGGCCAACATGATTTCATTTAATGTCTTGTTCTTCTGGGTCAGCATCCTCTTCGTGTTCTGGCTCGGCACGCTAGGAGCGAAGAAGGTGCACGCCGAGGCGAAGGCGCCAGTTCCTGGAAGAGCGCCAGAGCCGGCTGTCGGCCACTAAACTTTGGATTGCTGAGTAATCAGGGGAGGGGACTACACCGAGTTCCCCTCCCCCTGCTAGGAGGTCTACCGTGGGCGATCTGTTTCAGGAAGCAGTCGGAATCGGCTGGCCGGCTATGGCGTTGTTGGTCGGCCTGCTTGTTTATTTTAAGGTGACAATCCAGGACCCTGCAACTAATCGGCGAGCTGTCTTCAAAACTTTCATCGGCATGATTGCCGCGGTGATGCTGTTCATTGCCATCGCAAATTATAAGATTAACTTCTTCGGTAATTCTCGGCTTCTTCCTGTCTCGTTGGCAATGGTGACGGCTCTTGCCTTCATGATGGGCCTCTATTTTGCCAACATCAGCGCATTGTTGAAGATCGGGGGCTTTATGTTCCTGGTCGCCGCGGCGCTTTCGGGATACGGCAACTGGCTGCCCCAGGTCGAGGGAGGGTTCCCGCCGCCTGAGGTCAAATTACAGTTCGATTCGATGACATCCCAACAGTTGGCAGACGAGGGGGAGAAGATCATTTTCGGCGGTATCGGACAGAGTAAGGTGCAGGGTGCGATTGGAAAAGGACAATGTCCGCTGTGTCATGGATTCAATGAAGGATTCTTGAGCGAGAGGGCTCCGAATCTCTTTGGTGTTCCAGACCGTGCCAAGCAACGGCTTGAGGATCCTCGCTATCACAAAGGAAAGGCAAGCGAACGAGACACTGTCGAAAAAGAATCCTTCTCAGGAGCTGGCACTGCAGAAACCGGGCAGGAATATATCTCTGAATCCCATTCCTGTCCAAGTTGTTTTGTCGTCGCAGGGTTTGGCCTGAAAGGATCGAACGACCGAGAGAGCCAGATGCCCAAGATCCACAAACCACCGATCTCCTTGTCGCTCGGCGAACTGGCGGCTGTGGATACTTGGCTCTACGTCCGCGAAGGGAAAGAGGCGCCTTCATACGAAGAAATCATCAAGGCCTATGAGAAATTTATTCCGGAAGCCGACAGGCCGAAACAGACGGAAGATAAGCCTGCTGCGGCTGGAGGTCTCATGGCCGATGGATCGGAACCGGTGAACCAAATCTTCACCAAGGCAGGATGCGTAGCCTGCCACACCATTCCAGGTATCGAAGGCGCGATCGGGACAATCGGTCCAAAGCTTGTCGAAGGAACAAACGCCCCCAACCGGATCAAGGACCCAACTTACAAGGGAGGCGCGAAGACCGTCCGCGAGTACATCACGGAATCGGTGATCAGTCCAAGCACTTTTGTGGTGAAGGGATTTCCGGACAATCAAATGCCAAAAGTCTTTGGTCAGAAGCTGAGTGCGGGAGCGCTTAATAAGATTGTGGATTATCTCTCTCAGCTTCAAGAAGGCAAAGAGCCGCCAAAAATTTAGTCAACGCAGTTCGGTCTGAGCCAAAAAGGAGAGTGGGAACATGACCTGGTTAAAACTCGTTGAAGGGTGGATGCCTATGCAGATGCTCTTTGAGCTGTCATTCTGCGTAGGGCTCTTTGCCCTCGTCAGCTACTTGCTGAACAAAAGCGGACTGGCAATCCCGCGTTTTTGGCAGGGAATTCTGTTTTGGGTCTTCATTCTGCTCTATCTAAAGTACCGAATATATCCTCCCATCCCCTTCAGTGTGCGCGCCATGTACGGCACGGTAGCGCTGATCGCGGTCTTTATGTGGGTATCCAGCAACGAGGAAGATTGGAAAAAGTTTAAGCAGCCGATCATCAATGTGCTCGACGCTCAAACTGGGTTCCACAAGCTTCTTCGAACAGCCTATCTTATTTTGCTCCCGATCATTCTCTGGGGATTTTCCTACAATTCGTTCCTGCCGAACCTGGATGAGCCGATCGAGTTGAGAACCGTACATCCTGCTCCTCCGGCCAGTACCAAGGTTCATGGGAAAACATTCGTGCTTCAAACCTCCCAGAATCCATATCGCGTCAATCCTGAAGGCAAGTATGATCAAGAATATACCAATGCGAATATTGTTGAGCAGGGTATGGGACGGTTGATGAAGCCCAATGCGAATCCTTGGGACCAGAAGGCTGAGGGTTATCTCAAGTATGTTCGCGAAGGCGGTGAAATTTTCTTTCAGAACTGTCACTTCTGTCACGGTGACAATTTAAATGGTCGTGGATTACACGCCTTTGCGTTCAATCCAATTCCTGCGAACTTTACCGATCCCGGAACGATCGCGCAGCTTCAGGAAACATTCATTTTCTGGAGAGTGTCAAAGGGAGGTATCGGGCTGCCGCGCGAGGGCTTCCCCTGGGCCTCGGTCATGCCGCCGTGGGAACAGCATCTCACAACGGATGAAATTTGGAAGGTGATCTTGTTCGAATATTGGCACACGGGATACTATCCGCGAACGTGGGATTAATCTTTACTCTGAGTCTATTGGGCACGAATTGATGAATCGAATTAATGGGGTGAGGTCAACAATGAGGAATCGGGGGTTGAAAAGTAAGGCAACACTGGTCCTAATGGCGGCTATAGGGGTGGTCCTCATCATCGGTGGCACCGGGGTGTGGACCTTTGCTCAGGACGGCTCGGGACTTCCCGAAGGATTTAAGAAAGGTGATCTTCCGCCGGAACCTGCAGCGGATATGATCGAAGCCGGCAAGCGCGTGTATTTTACCAAATGTGTCTGGTGCCACGGTGTCGATGGTGCTGGCGATGGACCGGGCGCCGACCGGCTGTGGCCGAGGCCGAGAAATTTTAATCAAGGCACGTTCAAGATTCGTCATACGGCCAGTGGTGAATTACCTCTCTTTGACTCACGTAAGCCGATACCGGGTCAGAATGATCTCTTTGAAACGGTAACGCATGGATTGCCTGGCTCCGCCATGCCTTCATGGGAGGGTATTCTCACGGAGGAGCAGCGCTTGCAGGTGTTATCCTTTGTCACTACCCAGTTGGTGAAAGACCGTAAATTTACGGATAAAGAAACGGAAACCCAGACGGTCCTCCAGTTGGACAGCATCAAGCCTATTTCTTACGGCAAAGAGAGCATTGAAAAGGGCGCCCAGCTCGTGGTCGATAAGAAGTGCGTCGAGTGTCATGGCACGGAAGGCCGGGGGGACGGCAACGCCTTCAATCTGAAGGACGACTGGGGGTTTGCAATCCAGCCGGCCAATTGGCACAAGTGTTGGAATTTCCGCGGAAGCCGCCAGGATCCGTATAGTGTCAAGAACATATTCCGTACGTTTTCAACCGGTGTGAATGGGACGCCGATGCCGTCGTTTGCGGATAATACGACCGTAGAAGAGCGTTGGCATATCGCAAACTTTGTGAATTCACTCTGCGAGCGTGATCTCGAAGGTAATCCTCTGCCGATCGATCCATTGACGGACAAACCAAAAATCAACTTCGTGATGCGATCTGGTCCGGTGGAGGGTGATATTTCCGATGACCCCGAGAATGAGATGTGGCAAAAGCGTGAGCGCCGCATCGTTCTTTTCGGTGGGCAGATCACACACAAGCCCAGGAATTTCGTCAATCGTATCGACGATGTGTGGGTGAAATCTCTCTACAATGACAAGCACATCGTCTTCCTGTTTCAATGGGACGATCGGACCAAGAGCGTGGCGGAAGGAAAGATGCCGTTCCAGCCGACTCAAGTGAACCTTGAAAACTTTGGAGTCAAAGAGCAGGCGCCGAAGACCGGAGAAGAAGGGTCTATCGCGGCCGGTCAGAATAAATACACGGTCTACAATGACGCGTTCGCAATGGAATTCCCGGTGAAGTGGCAGGAGCTACCGCCGCCAGAAAAACCTCGTTATCTGTTCGGGGATGAAAAATATCCGGTCGATATCGTAAAGTGGGATGCCGATGGTAAGCTCAGGGCTTTCATTGGAACCGGGTGGGACAAAGACTTTGAGGAGCGCGATACCTACGAAGAGAATATGAAGCTCCTGAAGGCTGAGTGGAAAGAGGGCCGGTGGACGGTCATGATTCAACGGCCACTCGGGAATAAGAAGGATCAAGAGTACGACGAAGACACGTTCTTTGAAATGGGAAAATATATTCCCACGGTGTTCTTTGCCTGGGACGGACATAATGGAGACATCGGAAGAAAGATGGCGGTGTCTGCCTTCTATTACACGATCCTTGAGCCGCCTATTCCCAGAGAGACGTACATCTATCCGACTCTGATCGCGGTCGGAATTGTAATGTTGGAAGGCTGGGTGCTCACGCGCCGCGCCAACAAGAAAAAGGGGAAGACGTAAAGCTCTTTCCTAAGAGCTTCGGTCGCGAGAAGGGGGTGGGATTCAATCCCACCCCCTTTTGTTTTTGACTCAGGAATGTAGAATGACGAATGTGACGCGTGAGTCTATAACCGGACTGTTATTAGCAGGTGGCAAAAGCCGCCGCATGGGGAAGGACAAGCGATTTCTTGAATTGGGTGGGTGGACGCTCTTCGAGAGAAGTCGTCGCGTGCTAGAGAAGCTCTTCTCGGAAATCATCGTCGTCGTAGCTGAAACCAACAGCGAACTTCCGTACGGGAACCATCGGGTCGTCAGCGACTTAATCCCCGATTGCGGCAGCCTAGGAGGCCTTTATACCGGCCTGTTCCATGCCACATCCCCCCGTGTGTTTGCCGTGGCGTGCGATATGCCGTTTCTCAATGAGGCCGTGATTCGATACATGGCGACGATCAATCCTTCAGCGGATATCGTCATGGCCGAACTTACAGACGGGCTTCAACCAATGCATGCGGTGTATTCTAAACGATGTCTGTCATTCCTGGAGACCATGGCTAGTTCGCGCGATCTCAAAATCCAACGCCTCGTCACCATTTCTGAACTATCGGTCCACCTCGTGCAAGAAGGCGAGTTGATTCGTATCGACCCACAATTATGGTCATTTCACAATATTAATCATCCTGCCGACCTTGAAAGAGCCCAACAGCTTCTTCATGAACGTCAAACAGACTGAACCAGCGCGTCGGACGTTGCTCGTTATCCACCCAAGCGGAGTCGGCGACGTGCTGTTATCCTTGCCGGCCATGCGCGCGTTGAAGAGAGCCTTTCCCGCTCACGAGTTGGCCGCCATCATCGGCGGTCAGATAGGGACCTTCTTACAGCAGTGCGGTGAAGTGGAAGTCGTACTACCGGTGGAGAACGACACATTAGCGCAACTCTTTGCCGGCCCCGACTTTGTAGAAGCAGCGGTTCGTGATCGGCTCGATCACTGTGACCTTGCCGTATGTTGGTTGAAGGACCACAAGAACGACCTATCAGCCATGCTGCGCCTGTCAGGGGTGCGTCGTGTCGTCGCTTGCTCGCCCCTCACATCGAAACTCCACGCATACCATCAGGCAGACCGATTCATAGAGACCCTCGGCGATATTGTCGGTCCGGCGACCCATGATGAGACACTGAGGGCGCCGCAAAACATCCGCGATGTCGGACAGCGGCTTCTGAAAGCGAAGGGTGTTGGAAGTGAGCCGATGATCGCGATCCATCCCGGAAGCGGCAGCGGATATAAGTGTTGTGATCCCGCCCTGTTCGCGTCACTCATCGAATGGGCAAGCGCACAGAAAATCCGTCCGGTAATCATAGGCGGACCGGCCGATGAGGGGATCATCGCTGCGTTGTATCGGAGATGCCTCGACCCTCCGGTTCTTTTGCAACATCTCGAACTTTCGTTGGTGGCTGGTGTTCTCTCGCATGCCCGTCTCTTTGTCGGGCATGATTCCGGGATTTCTCACCTCGCCGCCGCGCTTCATATCCCAACGATCGCGTTGTTTGGACCCACGGATGCTCGTCGGTGGAGACCTCGAGGAGGTGAAGTCCGCATTGTGATGGGTGAATCGTGCCGGTGCGGAGATTGGGAAACGGTCAGGCAATGTCCTCAAAGACCTTGTTTGCAGATTCACATAGAGCAGGTGGTGCAAAGATGCCAAGAACTGATTTCCGCTTATCCATAGTACGATCGGTAGGCCGCCTTGTCAGGCTGGGCAGAGGTATGCTAGATTGCCCAGTTGAATTTTCCCTTTCGTCACGCAGACTTAGGAGCCGTCATCGGTGTCTCAGGGAATTGTCAGAGAGCGGGTTCAAGTGGCTCTTTTAGGGGCGCTTGCGCAGGCTAGAAAGAAGGGACAGCTGCGGATAGAGCCCGTTCCCGTTGTGATGCTCGACGAGCCCAAACGAGCTGAATGGGGGGACTTAGCTTCCACCCTCGCTATGTCCCTGGCTGCATCGGAGCAACGGACTTCCTACGATATAGCCCAGATTATTGTGAACAATCTCGATCCGGAGAAGATTCTTTTTGATCGGGTGGAGATCGTTCGTCCCGGCTTCCTGAATATGACGGTCAAGCGGGAGATCTGGCTGGAAGTTCTCAATGAGATCGAACGACAAGGTAATGCTTATGGAAGGACGGACATCGGACAAGGAAAGCGAGTGTTGGTGGAATATGTGAGTGCTAATCCGACGGGACCGTTGCATGTCGGGCACGGCCGTGGGGCGGCAGTCGGGCAGGCGCTGGCCAAATTGTTGGAAGCAACAGGCCATGTCACGACGAGCGAATACTATATTAACGATGCCGGTCGTCAAATGAAGCTGCTGGGAGCGTCCCTATATGCGCGTTACCAAGAGTTGCACGGAAGAACGGTCGCCTTCCCGGAAGATGGATATCAGGGAGCCTATCTTCAAGTGATCGCGAGTCATCTCGCGGCGCAAGTTGGTTCAACGCTTCTCGATCTTCCCGTTCGCGAGGCTGAAGAGCGCTGTAAAGATATGGCCTATCGGGGAATGTTGGAACTGATCCAACGCGATCTTCACTCATTCGGGATCAGTTTTGAATCCTGGTTCAGCGAGGCCGCGCTCCTGGCTTCTGGATCGGTCCAGCGGGCGCTCGATGATTTGAAGGCGCGCGAGTTGTTGGTCGAGCAGGAGGACGCACTGTGGTTTCGGTCATCCAAATTTGGAGATGAGAAGGATCGGGTAGTCAGAAAGCAGGAAGGGGACTATACCTATTTGGCATCCGATATCGCCTATCATCGAGACAAGCTGGAACGTGGCTACGATGTGTTGATTGATGTCTGGGGAGCCGATCACCACGGGTATATCCCACGCATGAAGGCCGTAATCGAAGCATATGGATATCCGCAGGATCGCCTTCAGGTGGTCTTAGTCCAAATGGTGAATCTGCTCCGCGGTGGACGGAAAGTTGAAATGTCGAAACGCGCCGGTGAGTTCGTCACCTTGAGGGAAGTCATCGATGAAGTGGGAGCGGATGCGGCGAAGTTCTATTTTCTAATGCGGCGATCCGATACCCATTTGGATTTTGACCTAGAATTGGCCAAGCGGCAGACGGCTGATAATCCAGTGTACTACGTTCAGTACGCGCATGCGCGTATTGCCAGCCTGTGGCGTGTCGCCGCATCCCGAGGCATTTCCATGCCGGCCCTCAGCGAAGTTGATTTGACTCTGTTACAAGGAGTGGATGAGTTCGCCATGATTCGCAAGTTATCGGTCTATCCCTTGATCGTTCAAGGCAGCGCCGAAGCATTGGAGCCCCATCGTCTCACCTATTACTTGCAAGAGTTAGCCGCGCTCTTGCACACCTTTTATAACAAACACAGGATTCTTCCTCCGGCCGGCGAGAGCGACCCGGCTGAACCAACGTTTGATAGCGAGGATTGTTCCAGCTCGAGATCACGAGAAATCCCGACGCCTGGGCTGACGGCGGCCCGATTGGTCCTCATGAGAGCCGTCCAACAGGTGGTCCGCAATGGGTTGGGGCTGTTAGGTATCTCTGCTCCGGAGCACATGTAACGTGGTAAGGATCGAATGAACTTCTCGGTGATCGGGACAGATTGTGGCGGTCAGGCCCGCGCCGGCATACTGACGACGGCTCACGGCGAGATCGAGACGCCTGCTTTCATGCCGGTCGGCTCGCTCGGCACGGTCAAAGGTCTGGACCCTGAGGATCTGCAGAAGTTGGGGTTTTCAGTTATTCTCAATAACGCGTACCATCTTTACCTTCGGCCCGGATGCCAGGTCATTGCCGATCTTGGAGGATTGCATGCCTTTACAGGATGGCCCGGCGCGATCCTTACCGACAGTGGCGGGTTTCAGGTCTTCAGCCTGGCGAAACTGTGTCGAGTCACGGATGAAGGAGTGATCTTTCAGTCGCACGTCGATGGTTCTTCTCACTCGATCGGTCCCGAGGAGGCGATCAAGATTCAAGAGGCGTTGGGCGCCGACCTTATTATGGCATTTGATCAATGCGTGGCCTTGCCCTCGCCGATCGATGTCGTGCAGGATGCGGTTCAACGCACGGCTGTGTGGGCCCGTCGCTGTCAGGCTGCTCGGAGGCGAACCGACCAATCGCTGTTCGGCATCGTCCAGGGGGGGCTTGATCCCACGTTGCGAGTTCGAGCGGCGCGCGATCTGATCGGGTTGGGGTTTGACGGCTATGCCATAGGGGGTCTGTCGGTTGGAGAAGATAAATCGTCGATGTATGGGATGTTGGATGTCACAGTGCCGGAGTTGCCGGCATCTACGCCTCGATACTTGATGGGAGTAGGCATGCCGGAAGACCTCATCGAGGGAGTGGTGCGAGGCATCGACCTGTTCGATTGCGTCGTCCCATCACGGCATGGTCGAACCGGATGGCTGTTTACTTCTTTCGGACGTGTGTCGATCAAACAAGCACAATATGCCCGCGATGAGCAACCCATCGATCCCACCTGCCGGTGCCCCGTGTGTTGCCAATTTTCACGTGCCTATCTCCATCATCTGTTTCTGGTGAGGGAGATGCTGGGAGCGCGGCTCAACACGATCCACAACTTATTTTACTTTGCGGATCTCATGCGAGGTATCAGACTGGCAATCCGACAACGATCCTTGGTCAGTTTTCGAACCACGTTCTATGCGCAGCGTCACCGGGGACACGATGGGAGCTCCGGCCAGCGCGCCGTTGATATGGCCAGCGCGCAAGCGGCGCCGCTTCGGTAATGGAGGGTAATGGAGATTGGCGTGATGATGTCATCGGCATGGGCGCAAGGGTCAGCGGGCGGCAGCTCCATCGGCAGCAGTTTCCTGTCGTTGGTCCCGTTCATCTTGATCTTCGTCATCTTTTACTTTCTGCTCATTCTCCCGCAGCAGAAACGGCAAAAGCAGCTCAAAGCCATGCTGGGACAGCTGAAAAAGGGCGATAAGGTGGTGACGGGGTCAGGCATCTGGGGCACGGTGACGAACATGGGTAAAGAAACCGTCACCCTTCAAATTGCCGATAATACCAAGATCAAGATCCAGCGCGAGCATATTGCTCGGCTCCGCGCGGATGAAGAAGAGTGAACGCTATCATGCGACTTGAGAGGTTGAGACAAGAATGAAAAAAGTCGGCGGTCGTTTGGCGCTGTTAATGCTGGTGGTCGTGGGTTCGTTGGTGCTCTTCTTGCCGTCCTATCCGCCGCTCTATGGACAATTTCCAGATTGGCTCAGAGCGGTGTTCCCCAACAAGGGCATCACACTGGGGCTCGATCTTCAAGGCGGCATCCATCTCGTGATGGAAGTCGAAGAAGATCGGGCGGTTGAAATCGCGGTCGATCGGTCGGCGGCTGCCATTCAGGATCTTCTCGTTGAGAAGAAGATTCCGGTTGAATCCGTCAAGCGCACCGGCTTTTCCCAAGTCACGCTGGCGTTTCAGAACTCGGACTTGAAAAGTCAGATCCAAAAGGTGCTCGACGAGTTCCCCTCTCTCTTCGAGGTTGAGAACTCCACCACCGCCAACAGCCTGGTCTGGGAACTACGCGAGGGAGAAATCAAACGCATCAAAGACTCGGCGATCAATCAAGCGTTGGAAACGATTCGCAATCGGATCGATCAGTTTGGCGTGGCCGAACCGCTGATTCAACGGCAAGGCCTCAAGCAGATCGTCGTTCAATTGCCGGGAATCAAAGAGCCAAAACGAGCCAAAGCCCTCATCAAAGATACGGCCCTGCTTGAGTTCAAGTTACTGGATGAATCCAGTCCGCTGGCCATGCAGTTGCCGCAGCGTGTGCAAAAAGGAAAGGAAGAGGAAGTCCTGAAGCAGTTTGACTCGAAGTTACCCGAGGGCGACCAAATTCTGTTTGAGCGGGTCGTCGAAAAGGACAGCGGGCGCGAATATCGAATCCCATTTTTGGTCAAGAAACGAGTCATGCTGGCCGGAGATGTGTTGAGCGATGCGCGAGTCTCAATCGGCAATTTCAATGACCCGTACGTCTCGGTGACGTTCGATGCCAAGGGCGCGCGGGAGTTCGATCGCATTACGGCGGAGAACGTTAAGAAACGCATGGCGATTGTGTTGGACAACACGATTTACTCCGCCCCCGTCATTCAGGAACGAATCAGCGGTGGACGGGCACAAATCAGCGGCACGTTCACCATGCAGGAAGCCAACGATCTGGCGATCGTCCTACGCGCCGGAGCTCTGCCCGCACCGCTCAAGATTATTCAGGATCTGACGGTCGGACCCTCATTAGGGCAGGACTCGATCGACAAGGGCATCAGGTCGACCTTGATTGCCGGCGCGATGGTCGTCCTGTTCATGGTGGTCTACTACAGGTTATCCGGTGTCATTGCCGATTTTGCTCTGGTGCTTAATCTGATCTGTCTGATCGGGGCATTGGCCGCCTTGAGCGCCACGTTAACCTTGCCCGGCATCGCCGGAATTATATTGACGATCGGGATGGGGGTAGATTCCAATGTGCTGATCTTCGAGCGGATTCGTGAGGAGCTTCGTCAGGCGAAACCCGTTCGGTTGGCGGTAGACGGAGGGTATGACAAGGCGCTGCTCACGATCATCGACTCCCACGTCACCACGCTGATTACCGGTTTTGCGCTGTTTTTATTCGGCACGGGGCCCATCAAGGGGTTTGCTGTGACGTTGTGTCTCGGTATCGCCATCAACTTATTTACCGCGCTCGTTGGCACCAAAGTGATTTTTGACGTCATCAATCAGCGTCACAAGGTGGAACAGCTGAGTATCTAGCAAGGAGCGGGCATGCTCGAGATTCTTGGGAAGACGAATATCGATTTTATGGGAAAGCGACACATCGCCTTCGTGTTCTCCGGCATCATGGTGCTGTTGGGGCTGTTGGCCGTCATTCAGATCGGTCGAGGATCGGCCAATCTGGGTATCGACTTTGCCGGAGGGACGGCCGTGCAATTGAAGTTTGATCAGCCGATTTCAATCGAGGACGCTCGAAAGGCGCTGGAGTCCAACGGCATCGGGAATGCGGAGTTGCAGCAGTTCGAGCGGGAAAATAAGCTTCTGATCCGCGTGAAGGCTTCGACGACGATTGAAGAAAAAGTGGCCGAGCGGGTGGTGGCGGCATTCAGGAAGGAATTTCCAACGAATCGCTTCGATATCGACTCGACGACCGAAATCGGACCGACCGTCGGCCAGAAGTTACAGCAGGATGCGTTGATCGCCATCGTGATTTCCTTCGCCGGTATCATTCTGTACATCGCGGCGCGGTTTGAATTACGATTCGGCGTGGCGGCGGCTTTGGCGACGTTTCACGATGTGCTGGCCGTGTTAGGCGCGTTTTATATTTTGGACAAGGAGATCACGCTCCTGGTGGTGACGGCGTTGCTGACGCTGGCGGGATATTCGTTGACGGATACGGTCGTGGTGTTCGATCGCATCCGAGAGAATCTCCGTCAACGTCGTCGGGACAGCATCGAGACCGTGATCAACAACGGAATCAATCAGGTGTTGAGTCGAACGATTGTGACAAGCCTGACCGTTGTGCTGGTCTTAGTGCCCCTCACGCTGGCGGGAGGAGAGGTGTTGCATGATTTTTCGCTGGCACTGCTGGGAGGTGTGATCTTCGGGACCTATTCGTCCGTCTTTGTCGCCAGTCCTCTCCTTGCCTTGTGGCCGGGCGGGCCAGGGCGGCTATTAAAACGAGGCTGACGCCCCGGTACGTGTCAGCCATGGTGTGTCGTACATCGGTTGTGTTAGACGATGATGGTGCAATCGCCCGATTAGCTCTGATCTCCATGAAATTCTGGAGTCGGTCTCAAAGCCTCCAGCGCAAGATCATCACGGCCATCGTGATGGTGGGTCTCCTGCCTCTCTCTCTCTCTCTTGTCCTGACCTACGTCGAAGAACGACGAGCGCTCCGTGAAACCATCGGTGCCAGTTTCAAGGAATTGGCTGTTGAAGCGGCCAGACGAATTGAAATGCAGGTGACACGGGGGGTCAACGAGGCGCAGCAATTGGCCACCACGCCATTTCTGAAAACGGCCGTCACGGAAGCCAATCGTACGTACGTTGATAAGGACGAGCGCAGCATTCAGGCGATCATTCGGGACTGGCAGCAGCGTTGGCGAGAGCGGGATCGGCGCAGTGAGTTTCCGATCTTTATCAATCGAATCGTCACCAATTACTTAATCCGTTGGCACGATATTCGAAAAGCCGATTATGTCGGCATTTTTGTGACGGACAATCAAGGGGCCTTAGTCGTGAGCTCCATTCCCCAAGTGGAGTACTACTACGGCAAGAGCGGGTGGTGGCAGGCTGTCGTCAAGAAAGGGCGTGGGCAAGTCTTTGTGAGTGAGATTGCCTTCGATCCCTCCTTCGGCACACATGTCGTCATCGTGTCGGCTCCGATTCTCGACGATGAACAGCGTGCGCCGATCGGGGCTGTCACCATCCTCTTGCGGCGGGATACATTGTTCCATGCCATTTCGGAAGTGAGGATCGGCGATTCGGGACATGCCATGTTGATGAGTTCCGACGGAACGCCGCTGATCTGTCCGATCCTCGCGCCGGAAGAACATACGGTGACGCCTGAATTAGTGAGCGCGATCGGTCGCGGTCAAGGCGGGTGGGTTGTGGCGCACGATGATTCTCACGGCGGACGCCACGCCCTCGTGGGATTTGCTCCGCTTCGACTGGGAGACAATTTGGCGCCGCAGAGTTTGGGCGGGAAGCGCTGGTTGACCTTGGTGCGCCAAAATCCTGAAGAGACCTATGCTCCTCTCGACCAACTCCTCGTCAAAGTGACGCTGTATGGGCTCGTGGTATTGGCCGTGCTCCTGGCCACCGGTGTGGCGGTCGCGCGGCGGATTGCCGGGCCTATTCAAACTCTGCATGACGGGGTGCGGCAGATAGGAAGCGGGCAGCTCGATCATCAACTCACTCTGAGAACAGGGGATGAAATTGAGGATCTCGCCGTGGCGTTCAATTCTATGGCGACGAATTTGAAACAATCGTTCGGCCAGATTGAACAGCGGATGGCGGATGTCCGGCAGCTGGAGGAGAAGTATCGGGACTTGATCGAGAATTCCCCTGAAATGATCTATCAGCTCAATAAGGGCGGTCAATTTGTGCACGTCAATACTACCGGATTGGAAAAGCTGGGATATACCCTGGACAAGATGCTCGGTATGCGGCTGTGGGAGTTGGTCCCGAAAGATCGAGAATCCCAAATTCTCAGCTACCTCGAGCGGCTGGCGTCTCAGGGACGCAGCACGACCGAAACAATCTTTCTCGCACGAGACGGACGATCGATCGATGTCGAGATCCATGCCACGGCCTTGTTCGATCGGGAGAGCGGAGGATTGGTCCATTCCCGAGCGTTCGTGCGAGATATCACCGAGCGCCGCCTCTTAGAGCGACAAATCCAGCGGTATACCACGCAGCTGGAACAGGCGGTGAATGAGCGCACTCGGCAGCTCGTGGCCTCCCAGGCGCGCTACAAGGCGCTGTTCGATCTCGTCGCGGACTCAGTGTTCATGATCGACCAGGACGGCACGATTGTGGCTGTCAACAAACGTGAAGAGCAAGCATTGGGATACGCCGAACAAGAGGTGGTCGGAAGAAACATTCTGACCGTCGTGTTACCGGCATATCATGAATCGATGCGAGGATCGATCGAACGTATCGTCGCGGGACAGCGGCAGGTTCCGACTCAAGAAATGGTTGTGTTTCAGCACATCGGGAATGAAGTCCCCGTCGAGATGGACCTGATTCGTGTGGAGGGAGGCGATCGGCCGCTGGTCATGGTCCAACTTCGCGACATCACGGATCGAAAGAGACTCGTGCGGCGGTTGGAGGAGTATCGTGAAGAGCTTGAGGTCAAAGTCCGGGAACGAACGCGCGAGATCGAGGAAACGAAACAATATTTGGAAAACCTGCTCGAAAACGCCAACGACGTGATCTATACCCTTGATGTCGACCAACGATTTACCTATGTCAGCAGTAAAGTGGAGACCTGGGGCTATCGGAAGGATGACCTCATCGGCCGGCCCTATCTTTCTCTTCTCTCCAAACGGCACCGAGGACGACGCCTCAAGACCACGTTGGATATCGGGACGAAACAGGTGTATGAAGTGGAAGTCTTGAGTCGTATGGGAGAAGTGCGATCGGTGATGGTCAGCGTGTCGCCCCTCTATGATTCCGACGGAGGGATTCTCGGCGTATTGGGAATTGCTCGAGACATGACCGACACGAAAAAGCTCGAGCAGCAGATTCGCAACTCCGAAAAGTTGGCGTCGGTCGGAAAATTGGCGGCAGGAGTGGCGCACGAAATCAACAACCCCCTGGGAGGTATGTTGAATTGTTTATATAATCTACGGAAGGGCGCGCTGTCCCCAACTCGGCAAGAAGAGTATCTAGCCTCCATGGAAGACGGACTGCGCCGTGTGCAGAAGATCGTGCGGCAACTCCTGGACTTTTCACAGCAACATGATCCCGAACTGTCCTTCACCCATATCAACCAGGTCGTGGAACAAGTATTGGCGCTCACCAATCACACGTTTATAGCGAATCAGATCACTCTGAAGACGGACTTCGGTCGCGATTTGCCCGGATTGATGGTCGATCGGCACATGATCGAGCAAGTGTTGATGAATTTGATCCTGAATGCGGTCCAGGCGATGAAGGATGGAGGAACGCTCAAGATCGGTACGCATGTGATCGAGGGGGTTTGCTTGATCGAGATCAAGGATACTGGGTGCGGCATTCCATCCGCGGTGCTGCCGAGGATTTTTGATCCGTTCTTCACGACGAAACGGGAGGGAGAAGGGACGGGGTTGGGCTTGTCGGTGAGTTTAGGCATCATGGAACGTCACGGGGGGAAGATTTTGGTGGAGAGCGAAGTCGGGAAGGGCACAACCTTCACGCTGTACCTTCCTGTGACGAAGGAGCGCTACGCCATGGAGAAGGTGTCGTGAAGCCGATCACGATTCTTATCGTGGACGATGAGCCGCTGATACGGCTGTCGATGGTCGATGCGCTGGAAGCGGTGGGTTACGACCTGCATGCGGCCGCGAGTGGAACTGAAGGGCTGGAGGTCTTGAGCAAGCGGCAATTCGACCTGGTCATTACTGATTTGCGACTGCCCGGCGCCGACGGATTGTCAATTCTGAAGACCTGTAAGGAGCAGTCGCCGCATACGGAAGTGGTGGTGATTACCGCTCATGGGTCAGTGGAAACCGCGGTGGGCGCCATGAAGCTCGGCGCGTCCGACTACATCACCAAGCCGTTCCAAATGGATGAACTGTTGCTGATTGTCGACCGGTTGAGCAAAGTCGTGGCGTTACGGCAGGAAAACATGGAGCTGAAACAGGCCTTGGAAGCCAAATTCAGCTTTCAAGGCCTGTTGAGCCGAAACAATCAGATGCGCGCCGTGCTGGAGAAGATCAAGCTCGTCGCCGGAACCGATGCGACGGTATTGATTGTCGGTGAAAGCGGGACGGGGAAGGAGCTTGTCGTCAATGCCTTGCATCACAACAGTCTACGTAAGAATCATCCACTGATAAAGGTGAGCTGCGCGGCGTTGCCCGAGACACTGTTGGAAGCCGAGTTGTTTGGCCATGAAAAGGGCGCGTTTACCGGCGCGCTTCGACAGCGTCGTGGCCGCTTCGAATTGGCGCACAAAGGCACGTTGTTTCTGGATGAGATCGGGGAAATTTCGCCTATTGTGCAGGTGAAGCTGCTTCGCGTCCTACAAGAACGACAGTTCGAGCGTGTGGGCGGTAATCAGACAATAGAAGTGGACGTCCGGGTTGTCTGCGCGACCCAAAAAGATCTCAAGAAAGAGGTTGCGCAGGGACGATTTCGCGAGGATCTTTTCTACCGGCTCAACGTGGTTCAGGTCGTCTTACCTCCGTTGCGGGAGCGGCAGGAAGATATCCTGCTCATCGCCGAGCATGTCTTGCAGACGCGTTCGTCTCACATGAATAAGGCCGTGAAGGGGTTCTCGCAGCCGGCTCGGGAACTCTTATTGCGATACTCATTCCCGGGCAATGTTCGCGAGCTGGAAAATATGGTCGAGCGCGCGGTCGCACTTGGCCGGGTGCATGAAGAGCTGCAAGCGTGGGATTTGTGTGGATATCAGGTATGCCCGTTCCTTGGAGGAAAACCGCAAGACTCCTGCGGGTTCTGCAGTGAAGGGCTTACCGATAAGAGGAGGAAGGAAGGGCTAGCCGGTCCCCTGGCGTTGGCCCGTGAACAGTTTGAGCGAGACTACATCGTGTCCGTCCTAGAGCGGGTAGAGGGGAGCAGAACCGAAGCGTCCAAAATCCTGGGGTTGTCTCGAAAGGCGCTCTGGGATAAATGCAAGCGCTATGGCATTCCCTCCAGTCGAACAGAAGGCGAAGAGGGCTGACTTCATTCCTCGGATTCCGGTCCCCCTTCCCATAGCTTCACGGTTCGATCCCACGAGGCGCTTGCAAGGCGACGTCCATCTGGAGAAAAGACCACGGTCCGTACGGCGCCGGTGTGTTGGCCTTTCAAAGTTTTGAATGGGCGTCCGGCCGTCAAATCCCAGAATTTGATGGTCTGGTCGTCGCCGGCGCTGACGAGAACTTTTCCGTCCGGGGAGACGGCGAGCGACCGCACCCACCCCGAATGACCCCGGAGAGTCCGCACTTCGTTCAGATTCGGCATGGCTAAACATTTGATCGTCGTATCGCGGCTTCCAGTCAGGAGCAGACTCGCATCAGGAGTAAACGCCATCGCTCCGATCCAATAGTCCATCGGCTTTTGAAAGCCCCCGTCGTCTTCGATGAAAAACCCCCGTGTATCCGAACTGTCTTCTTCGTCGTCCTGCCAATGTCCGTTGAGTTGAATTTTTTCTTCGCCGCTCGGGAGCACCTCCCAGAGCTTGATCTTTCCGATGTCGCTCCCGCTCGCCAAATGGATGCCATCGGGTGAAAAGGTCACGCAGACCGACCAATGATGGTCATATTGATCTTTGCCGAGGAGAGTCATCAATTCCGTTCCCGTCGTGATCTCCCAAATCTTGATATCCTTGTTATGGCTACCGCGAGCCAACATCAGTCCGTCTGGTGACAACGACAGGCTCGTGACATTGTGATCGTACCGGGAGAACAACAGCTTCAGGGATTCGCCGGTGGTGGGATTCCAGAGACGAATCGTACGATCTTCGCTCCCGGTGGCCAACGCCTGGCCGTCCGGCGTGAACACGACAGCCCGGATGTCATGGGTATGCCCTCTCAGAGAACGAAGCAGCCGGCCTGTTTCTACATCCCAAATACGCACAAATCGATCGACGCCGCCGGATGCAAGGGTCGATCCGTCGGGTGAAAATGCCACGGTCCAAATCCCATGCGAGTGTCCGCGGAACGTTTTGACTTCCCGTGTGCCCGCCTTCCAGTATTCGAGGAAGTCAAGCGGCGCCGGTGACGACGGCTTCTGTGTGGGGTTTATCCCCGTCGCGGGATGTTGCGTCGGAGGAATGATCGTATGTTCAGTCATGTGAATCTCTCTTGTGAATCCTGCCCTGTCGCCCTGTGCAGCAATTGCAAATCGGCGACGGGAGTGAGTATAATTTACACTTTCATGAGTAGAGATGGTAAGAGAAGGTCGGCAATCAAGTCAAGTCTGCAGGCGGCGCGGCGGGTCGGTCGATTCACAACATTCTTCGATCTGTGTCGCATCCTGCGCCAATCATAGAGGATAGTAATGGAGATTCGTTTTCAACCGGCTCTGCTGCAGGAAGTGATTGACGCGTTCGTGGAAAAAACCGAACGGGAAGGCGATCCGACCTATTACAAAGAGTTTCATGAGTTCGCGGACCCTATCTATGAGAAGTTTACGCTTGATGATCGGGAAGGGGAATTCAAGAAACTCTACCAATACCTGTTCGGCACATGGGGCTTTTCCGACATTATTCGGGACGCCTTCAACGAATTTCCTCAGGTGAAAAAACAGATTGGAATTGTGTTGGTGAAGGGTGTGCTGAAGGAAGATCAGGAAGGTGTCGATATTCTGCGAAAATGGGGCTCCGTTGAGCATGATTTGGCGAAGCAATTCGAAGAAAAACAACTGAAAGGCGTCGGCATTAAACTGATTCCACGTCGCTTCTACGATCCCGCGCTCACTCGCTACTGTCGCCATGAGCTGACCCACATCGCCGATATGCTGGATCCGGTCTTCAACTATGACGCGGATACGAAAGTGGGTCTCAACCCTGGTGAAGAAACCTTGATCCTGCATCGCTACCGGATCTTGTGGTGTCTGTGCATCGACAGTCGCCTGACCGCCGCCGGCAAAGAACCCATGCTGAGCAAGGAGGATCGGTTCAAGGAGTTTCGCTCCTGGTATCGGAAGATTCCTCCCACGCAGCTCAAATCCGTCTTCGAAGGATTATGGCAAACCCAGTTCTTCACACACTCTGAACTGATCGAAATGGCGACGGACACGTTACGAGTGATGGACCGCGCCGTCGACGTCGACGGCGGGGAAGTACCGGAGACTCAGAACAAGATCATGCTCATGCCGGGCTTTCCTTGTCCGCTCTGCCGGTTCCCCACGTACATTTGGGTAGAGGACATGGAGAGCAAGGTAGAGAAATACGTACTGGACTTCATCCGAGAGAACCATCCCGGGTGGGATACCGAATTCGGCGCGTGTGACCGATGTGTAGAGGTCTATAAACTCCGCGCTGACGGTGTAACGTAGGCGGATTCGAATGGCCACAGATCCGGCATACGGGCGGCGGCAATTTCTGAGGGACTCTGCCTGGTCCGTCGCGAAGGCCGCCCACGAGTTTGCCAAGCATCGTGATGCGCCGCCCGAAAAGCCTCAAATGGTTTCGCGCACCGATTGGTTGCGGCCGCCAGGAGCGGTGGACGAATCGTCTTTTTTGGAACGCTGCACTCGCTGCGGGGATTGTTCGAAAGCGTGCCCGCACGGTGCCGTTACTTTTGACCAACAGAATGGCTCACCCGTTATTTTCCCTGACGAAGTACCCTGCCATTTATGCGATGATTTTCCCTGCATTGCAGCCTGCGCAACCGATGCCCTACGTCCTGTGTTGCTGGCGGCTGAGGTCAACATGGGACGAGCCGTGGTCTCGCATCGACTCTGCACAGCCGGGCAGGGATGTCATGCCTGTGTGTCAAAATGCCCGACCGATGCCCTTGCAATGGATTTTGATTCGATGCAGTTAGCGGTTGACAAGAATCGTTGCGTCGGTTGCGGAATGTGCGAGCATGTTTGTAAGACCGTGAATGATCAAATTGCCATAAAAGTGATCCGAGCTCGTCCTTCAGCCGGCGACAAAGCAGCGGCAGGTTTGTGAACCGCTCTTGATTCGTTCGCTCATCGACATTGAGCAAAAAATTATCAAGGTTATCACAATCAAATCCGCTATTTACGCGCGGACGTCTTTGCCCGAGTTCTTGCTTGACATCGCTTTTGCCTTTACCTATGATACCCCCAACCTGTACCAAAAGTTCGGATCGTTCAGCCGAGGAAAAGTATCGAAAAGTCGGCTTGAAATTTCGAACTGGGAGGGATTTTCGCAATGACTATGAAACAAAGTGCACGGAGCGCGGTGGACAGTACCACAGCCATTATGCCGCGGCCTGTGGCGATCAAAGACTCACCAGCTGTGGAACGAGCGCTGAGCCGTAGTAAAGTGTACCTCCTGGCATCCTGGAGCCTTCTGTACCCCGAAGACGATGAATTTCTCGATTATCTGCAGTGCGGAGAATTTGTCGAAGATGGTCGGTCCGCGCTGGAGAGTCTTCGCACGGCCCTGGATGGAATCGGAGGAGAGAGAAGCAAGCAGAAGGTGGCGGCGCTGTTGAAGCAATTCGAGCAGATGGAAAAGTGGGTATCTGCAGAATGCGTCAACTGGCAGCTCAGCGATATTCAGGGCGAGCATCGCCGAGTTTTTAGTAATGTGATCACGCTGGATTGCCCACCCTACGAAACCTTGTTCGGAAACGATCACGTTTTTGCGCAGTCCCATGTCATGGGAGATATTGCCGGATTCTATAAGGCCTTTGGGGTGGAATTGTCTCGGGACATTCATGAACGTTTGGACCATCTCAGCGTTGAGTTTGAATTCATGCACTTCTTAGCCTACAAAGAGTCCTACTCACGATGCCACGATGGAGCGGATAAGACACAGATCGTGATCGACGCGCAAAAAAAGTTTATGAAAAACCACATCGGTCGGTGGGTGCCGCTCTTCAGCCGCATGCTCGCAAAGAAGGCCGATTCTGGACTGTTTAAATTGATTGCCGATATCTCGGCCGAATGGATGGATTTTGATGCTGCTTTTCTCGATGTAACCCCGCAACCTTATTCGGAAGCTGATTACCGGCCGGCGACGTTCAACGCGCCGGAAGGGCAGTCGTATGAGTGTGGCGCCCAGGATCAGGGTAACGAACTGAACATGCTGCTGAATGAAGTCGGTGCGCAGTCGTTCATGGACACCAAAGAGAAGGAGGAGGGTGGGCCTGTCGGAACGGCGTAGGTCTGGAGCAGGGCTTACGGAATTCATTTATAGTCGGTTGGAGTTATGTTCTTGCCGTTTTTAATCCTTAATTGAGGGGAGGGCATATTCATATGAGACTGGTGCAGACACGCAACAAGAGTTTGGTGTTTGGCATTCTTCTCTCTGCCCTGATTGTCGGCGTTATGCTGACGATTGGGCAAGTACCGCTGGCCGTCAGCCAGCCGGTCACAATCCCAGTAAAGACTATCAAGGGGCCGATCCCTATGGATGGCGCCAATCCGATCTGGGAAGGCGTGCCTGGGCTCGTGGTGCCGCTGAGCGGGCAGACGATTACCACTCCGATGCATCCCAACATTTCAGTAAAATCCGTGTTCGTCAAAGCTGTGTCGAATGGGAAGGAGCTTGGTTTTAGACTCGATTGGTCCGATCAGACCAAGAACGATACGACCATCGGGCCGCAGGACTTCCGCGATCAGGCCGCCCTTCAGTTCCCGGTGAACACCTCTGGCGCGCCTCCATTTCAGTGTATGGGGCAGTCTGGCGGCACGGTGAACATCTGGCGCTGGAATGCTGAGTGGCAGAAAGATTTGGGGAAGGACAGCGCCGGTATTTGGGACGTGGACGACCAGTATCCCGGCATCTTCTGGGATTACTACTTTGAAGAACCTGCCGGCGGTGTGACCTATCCCGATCGGATCGGCCGGAGCCTCGGCCCATTCAATCCTGGTATCTGGTCCGGCAATATCATGTCCGACCCAACGTTGCGCGTCAGTTCGGTCGAGGATCTGAACGCGAATGGGTTCAGCACCCTCACCACTCAGGCCCACCAGGATGTGATTGGCAATGGTGTCTGGGAACCAGCTGGCGCCATAAAGGGAGGTTGTTGCTCTGGTCCGACCTGGCGAATCGTCGTGAAGCGAACCTTGGAAACGAGTGACGCGAACGATGTGCAGTTCAAGGCGGGCGCCTCTGTTCCAGTGGCTTTTGCCGTGTGGGATGGAACCAACGTCGAAAGAAATGGAATGAAGGGCATCTCGACTTGGTTCACGTTGAAACTACCGTGAGAATGGCGGCCTAGCGGCTACGGACTGTTCTCGCGTTAGGTTCATAGATCTCGGCATCGAAAAGCCTCGAGCCATCCGTCGGAAGACGGTGTGAATGGTTCGAGGCTTTTCTCTTTTTATTGCCAGCTAGCCGAGAGCCGGGCGCTCGAAACCCTCCTGTCTTTGGGCAGATCTGAAGTTGCTTTTGAGAGAAGGCAGGGTGTATAAAACTGGGGACAGTTGAGTGTTCGGCGCTCGAACTGAGCAGGAGTTTATGAATATTTCACTTCTGTTTCCGCCTACTTGGCATCCCTCCCAACCGTATTTGAGCCTTCCATCTCTGACCGGGTTCTTGACTCAGGCCGGAGTGAACAACGTCAAGCAACGAGACCTCGGAATTGAGTTGTTGGATACGGTCTTGACTCAATCGTATGGAGTCGACGTGTATCAGCGCCTTCAAGACAAAGTGAGGCAACTCGAGCGGGAAAGGACGGGTGAAACCGGTCCATCGAGCAAGGAGCATCACGCCCGTTTAGTCGAATCGCTGGATCGCTTCCCCTATTTGATCGATCGCATCGAATCGGCAAAAGATACGTTGCGCGGAGAAGGGTTCTATGAAATTGAACAGTATAAAGAGAGTCTCTTCCTGATCGACAAATGGCTTGAACTCATCTCGAGTCTGTATTTTCCTACGCGAATGACGGTCGTTGATAACCAATTCAGCACCTATTCGATCTATTCCTCGAAGGATCTGTGGCAAGCGATTCGAGATGAAGAACAGAATCCCTATATCAGCATCTTTCGCGAACGTTTCCTGCCTTCGATATTAGCGGAACAGCCTGACTTGGTCGGAGTCTCTATCACCGCCACTTCGCAAATTATCCCGGGCTTGACGCTGTGTCGGTTGATTAAAGAGGCGAACCCACACCTTCATCTCACTATTGGTGGGAGTATCTTTACACGGTTGGTCGACAACCTGCGGCGTTGTCCCAGTCTCTTTGAACTAGCCGACGACTTCGTCGTCTTTGAAGGCGAGACGGCGCTTCTCGAATTAGTGAACCAACTGGAAGGTAAGCGGGACTTTAGTAAAGTCCCTAACTTGATCTATCGACAGAACGGAAAAATTACCGTCAATCAGCCCTTTTATTCGGAAAACATCAATCAATTGCCGGCCCCTAATTATGACGGGTTTCCGCTTGGCGGCTATCTTTCGCCGGAGCCTGTCCTGCCCGTTCAGTTTTCGCGTGGCTGCTACTACAAGGATTGCGCGTTTTGCGCGCTCACCCTCGACCATCAAAACTTTCGACAAAAGGATCCCGGCAAGACGGTGGAAGAACTAGCCTGGCTGAAAGCGCGGTATGGCGCATCGTTCTTTTTCTTTACCGACGAATGCTTTGCTCTCTCACCTACCAAGCGTATGTGTCAACAAATCATCGATCGCAACGTGAACGTTCAGTGGACTTGCGAAATGCGATTTGAGAAAAATCTCAGCAGAGAGTTGCTCTCTCTGATGAAAGATGCCGGTTGTCTGAAGATCGTGTTCGGGCTTGAGTCCTACAATCAGCGCGTCATGGACTTCATGAAAAAGGGTATCAAGCAGGAGAGTGTCCGGCGGATTGCCGGAGATTGTGTCGATCTTGGGATTGCCGTTCACTGTTACATCATCGTGGGCTTCCCCACGGAGCGAGAGGAAGAAGCGTTAGAGACGATGAATTTTGTCGTGGAAAACACACAACTGAACAACTCCTATGGATTCTCCTGCCAGCCTTGTCTGTTCGATCTTGAGAAAGAAGCTCCGATCATGAGCGACCCAGGGGGGTATGGGATCAGACGAATTATGCGGCCGGCTTCCGAAGATTTGAGCCTCGGGTTCTTTTACGAAGTTCAGGAAGGCATGACTCCCGACCAAGCGGAAAAGCTGTATCAGCATGTGTATGAAAAAGTCAGTGAAGTGGTCTGTGAGCTCCCATTTAATTATTCGATGGCCGATGGACTGTTGTACATCGCACGGGCCAAATCCCAAGCCAGTCAGGTCCCCCAGCCGACAGGTTCCTAACCTCAGCTCGAAGGCCTGAGGATGTGTCGTTGACCCCGTTTTTTTGGTCCGGCTATAATGAACCTCCTTAACCACAGCGGAGAAAGTAAGGAATGAGAGAGCGATGAAAGGAGAGGCAGTGATCGGAAAGGGAGCCGGCCGCGTAGAAGAGCAAGGCCTGCTCTTTGAGTACACAGTCAAGCTCGTGCTTCTTGCCGGCTTTTTTGAGTTGGTCTTATACCGCCTGATCTCCCGCCTCGGAATGCATATGAGCAAGGTGGCGGAGAAGCATGAGTCCGTTCGCATTCTGTTCAAAGGACTGTCCTCCATCGGGTTTGCTCTCTTAAATGTCGTCGCCATCTTTGTGTTTCTTGCGCTGGTCGTGTTGGTCTTTCAGAAGATCAGTATGAAGGAATTAAGCGGCTTGAGCCGGTTCTCTGTGCCCTGCGTGCTACTGCTTTTGCTGTTGACCATCGGGTTTTTGATCGTTCCGCCGGCGATGTTAGGATCGATCATCTATAATGTGGTGGCCTTTGCTGCTGTCGCGATGCTGTTGGTCGAATATCTTGTCGACCATCCTGCAACTTCGCAACGTGCATTCGCCGTATGCTATGTGCTCGGCGTGTCGGGGTGGCTGTATTATCAGACTCTCTCGACCGCCTATGGCCTGATCGGCGTGCTCATTCCTCCCCCTTTCGTGCACGAGATCAATCGGGCCGGCGAAGCGTTCATGGTCCTTGCGAGCGTACTGGGATTTTGGGCCTACGGAAGAGTGTCGATCAATACCCGAAACAGACGCCAGCGCCAGCGCGCCATATGGTTCTGGTCTGTAGCCGGGACTGTGTTCACGGCGCTGATTTTCCTGGATTATGTGCTTAATCTCTATGATCCCGCATTAGCCCACACCATTCGAAAAGCGGGAGAGGGTATCAGCTGGATCTTCCAGATGGGTATGGGGTACACCTTTTATCTGCCCTTCGCGTTTTACGTGGCGGGATTATTGTGTTGGGCCTATACGGTTATCAAATTGGTCACGATGGGCCGGATGGCGGGCTATGGATTGGGACTGATGTTCATCGCGGGGTATGCGCTGCAATTATCCCATTTGACCTTGATGGTCATTCTGGGACTGATGTTGCTGAATCTTGACAAGCGGAAGCAGGCCAGGGTTCTGGACGACAGTCCAAGCGAGGCGCCTCTGGTCAGCTCGTCTCAACATCTTCTGAGTGAGCAGACGTAAAGGAAGGCGGGTAAAATAACTATGGACCAACCGAAAGAGACATCCTCGATGGAACCAAGTGGAACCGCGATTGAGCAGCATGATCAGGCGTTACCTCCTGAGGAAGAAATCACGGAACTGGAAAAGCTGCTGGCCACCGAGCCGGACGATTTCCAAGCGCGCTGTCGACTCGGAGAGCTGTATTTCAGCCAAGGCCGGATGGATGATGCGCTGACCGAGGTCAAGAAATCGATCGAGATGGCGGAAAGCTTACGCACGGAGATGAACCGGTCATTGGCGATGTACTATTCGAATCTCGGGACGATCTATGCCACCAAGAACATGATGGAGGAGGCTGAAGCTCAGTTTAAGAAGGCGCTCGAGGTCCATGCATTTGATGTGTTGGCGCTCTTTAACCTCGGTCGAGTGTGTGCCGAGAGACGTCAGTACCAGGAGTCCAAGCAATTCTACGAGCGGCTGGTAGAGATTACGCCGGACGATCCCATGGCTTGGTACAATTTGGCTGGGGTGTACGTTGAACTCGACAATCCTCAAGTGTCAGACTACAACACGATGGACGCGGCCATGCAGTGCTATCTTCGCACGCTAGAACTTGATCCCAAGCATTTGGAGTCCAGTTTCAAAGTGATGGATCTGGCCCTGAACCACAAAAAGACCGACCTAGCGATCAGCGTGATGGAAAGCGCGGTAGAGCACAACCCGGATGAGCCTCTGGCGTATTACAACCTGATCAATGTGTATGATAAGAGCAAGATGTTTGAACAGGCGGAGCAGGCCAGGCAACGGTTGAAGGATCGGTTTGCGAAACGGTCGAAGGAATCGTCGGCGCGCTGATCGCATTCAAAGAGGAGAACCACCATGTTTGGAAGTATTGGATTCACCGAGTTGATCCTGATTCTTTTCATCGTGCTGATCATCTTCGGTGCCGGAAAATTACCACAACTGGGAGAAGGGTTGGGCAAAGCGATCAAAGGATTCAAGAAATCAGTGCATGAAGCCGATGCCATCGAAGCTGAAGCGCAAGCGCAGGCTCAGCAAGCTTCCGAGGCTCCCCAGGGCCAAGCGCCCCTTACATCCCCTTCCGCCATGCCGCTGGTCGCCCCTTCGGTCGAGCAACCGGCAACTGCGGCTCAGCCCGTCTCTCGCGCATGAGGCTGAAGATCGGTCTGACGACGAACAAGATGAGGCTTGTGAATGCAAACTGACGTGCAGCTTGCGGTCGGCTACATAGAAACCTTTGCGGGCAACGGCAAGGCCAGGAGTACGGGTGACGGGAAACGCGCCGTCAAATCCGGCATTCCTCTGCCGCACCACGCGGTCTTAGACAAGGAGGAGCAATGGCTCTACTTCGCCGAGTCCGGTTCGGATCGAGTCCGTCGTATCAATCTTCAAGAAGGCACGCTGCACAATTTCGCTGGAATCGGTGAGACGTGTTACAGCGGTGATTCGGGACTCTGTGGCGAAGCAGGCCTGTATTTGCCGTTGGACGTGGCGTTCGATTCTCACAACGATCTGTACATTTGTGATTCCGGTAGCAATCGCATTCGGAAGGTGGATCATGAGAGCGGCATCATCACGACGGTCATCGGCACCGGTCATCACGGTTTCAATGGGGATGGTCCCGCACTGGATGTCAACCTCACATGGCCGGCTGCGATCGCCTTCGACAGAGACGATGTCCTGTACATCGCCGATACGCAAGCGCACCGTGTGAGACGATACGACCCTAAGACGGGTCTCGTGACGACGGTGGCCGGAGCCTGGTCCGCAGAGGACGACGCGCGCGAGCAACCGCTGGTTGCGAGAAGTCTGGTCGTGTTGTCCGGTGACGCCATCGGTATCGACTTTAGCGACGACCATGGATGGTTGATGCCGGTGTGTTCGGATGGATTGGACTTGTCGCTCTATCTCGACGATGGTCGACCCGCCCGGGAAGCGCGGTTGTATGATCTGGTCGGGATCGCGGTGGACAGCACAGGGCACGTCTACGTCGTGGATAAGGGGAGCAATCGCGTTCGGCGGATCGATTGCCATACCGGCATGATTTCAACAGTGGCGGGCCTCTGCCGCTATGGATTCGACGGGGACGACAAGTCGGCGGTGAAATCCATGCTCCATGCGCCGGAGGCACTGGTCTTCGATCCACAGGATAACATGTATATATCCGATACCATGAACCATCGGGTGCGCAAGGTGGATGCACAGACCGGCTGGATTTCGACGGTGGCTGGAAACGGCGATAGCGGATACGAAGATAAGAACATGGGCGGCTGTGGTGCGGCCAGATTTGTGGCCAAGGAGGCGGCCGGAACATCGAAGCACGGGGATGGATTGCTCGCCGTCGAAGCAGTCGTGAATTCGCCCGTCGGCCTTGCCTTAGACTCGCAGGGATGTTTGTATGTCTGTGAGCGTGGAGAAAACAAGATTCGGCGCGCGAGATTGTGGTAAGCTGTTTTCAATGAGTCTGAGGCTGTGATTCGGTAAGGTCTTCTGGGACCTACGCATGGCGCGAATGACGCGATTTAAGGATACTCGCCCACTACTCATTTCTCTTTTCTCACTCCTGTTCCTCAGCGCATTGGTTCTCGGAGGACTCGGCATCCCGGTCGTGAGTTCCGAGGGGATGATCATTCGTTCGCATTTGATCGAAGGAGAGGTTCCTCTTGCTCCTGAGGATCCGGCCTGGAACAAGATTCCACCGATGACCTTGCCGCTCAGTGGTCAAATCATTACCCGCCCTGTGTGGCCGGAGCCGACAGCTAAGGCATTGATGGTCCGCTCTCTTCACAACGGAACCGATCTCGCGTTTCTTCTGGAATGGCAAGACAATACAAAGAATGATCGACTGACGCCGGGAACCTTTCGTGACGGAGTGGCTCTCGGGTTGCCGCTTGGAGACGCGCCGGCCTTTTTTTGCATGGGGCAGTTGGATCACTACATCAACATTTGGCACTGGAAAGCCGACTGGCAGAGCGATATTGATCGCCGAGCTGCTCGCGCAGGAGAAAAGCCAGGGGGTGGAGGGGAAGTACGGCGGTTTGAAGTCATTCCGCGCCGAGTCTCGTCGGTCGAGGACTTGCTGGGTGGCGGGTTTAGTACGTTGACGACCAAGGATAAGCAGGGACGCATTCAAGGAAAGGCCGCGTGGAAAGATGGAATTTGGCATGTTGTGATGAGGCGCCCACTCTCTACGGAGGAACAGGAAAACGAAGCCAAACTCGTCCCTGGTCGGATGCAGACCGTGTCCTTCGCGGTATGGAACGGGGAAAACAAGGAACGGAACGGTCAAAAAGCCGTCGCACCATGGTTCCAGCTCGCCATCGATCCGGTGGTGAAACTTTAAAAGCCCATTGTTCAGGCGATACGAATGATGAAGGGTACGGATGCACGCACCTGAACTGGACGACTGAAAGGAGGATCATACGTTTCCTGAGCAAGCGACCGTTGATAAAGCCCTCCTCATCGGCAGGGCTTTTTTTATGAGCCTGGGGCTCCTCACGGCTGGATGGAGTGGTCTACTGTTGGCGACGCCGAGCATAGCGGCGAATAACGGCGAACTGACGGAAGAAGAGGCAGTTCGTCTTGGTGAAGAGTTCGGCATTGTAGTGGGTGAGGTCGATGAGGAGATTCAGAAAGAGTTAAAGATGCAGCGGCCTGAAGGCGTCGCCGTATTCGAGGTCATCGGTAACTCGAGGGCGGACTATGCCGGGATCAAGGTCAAGTCCGTCATCAAGGAGATAGACAAGGTCGAGGTCAGAAACCTGAAGGACTTCGGTAAGGCGCTCAAGCGAGCATTCAAAGAATGCAATTTCACGGTCGGGACCTATGAACCGGCTGATCCCGGAGACCCGGTTGGGTGGGGCGTCAATTTTCACTTTGTCGGTTGTAAGCGCGATGGAGTGGGGATCCGCGATTCGGCAGCCCCGGAGCATGCATGCGACGGCTACTGAAAATCGTGACGATCGGAACAGTGCTCACTGCCGCACTGGTACTCTGCACGCTGTACTACGAGCGAGCCGACGCCCAAAGGGCTGACGGGCAAGCTCCGTCGAGCTGGGTTGCGGAGATTGAAAAGATTTTCATTCGATCCGAGGACTGCAAACAATGTCACGATCGGCATTTCGAAGAGTGGAAGGGGATGCGTGAACAGACACCGGATTTGAAGACGTTCGGGCGGGTAGATGCCGCGCTGTTGCATGGGAGCTCATTTGAATCCCCTGTGTTTAAGACGGTGCTGGGCCTGTGGCTCCAGACCAAACCTACGGCGGAGGAGCGCACGCGGTGTCTATCTTGCCATGCGCCCGCCGTCACGGTCTTTCCCGAACATACGGACAAGATCGTCAAGCAAGTCCTGTCCGGGATATTGCAGGTGGAGGGCATCGGTTGCGCATCGTGCCATTTAATTCATTCCGTGGAGACCAAGCCTGGTCCGCCTCCGACTTTTAAGGTGAAACCGGGGAATGTGTTGTACGGTCCTTATGCGGAGCCTGAGGAAAATCTTGTTCATCCGGCGAGCCAGTCGGATCTATTTCGTGGGGCCAATTATTGCGCGTCGTGCCACTTCGACAAGGTGAAGGATGTGACGCAGCGTGATCTCCCCGGTGAAATTCTCCAAGGGACTATTTGTCAAGATTGTCACATGGAACCGTCGACTGGCAGCTCGACGTCGAAACGCGGGGCGATGACGCGGTCGATCGGACGTCATTGGTTTCGCGGAGTCGTGATTCCCGGGACTCTGTTGAAGAATCGCAACCTACAGGCGGAGTGGATGCCGAGAGTCGATATCGAGGCGACGAAATCCGCGTCCGCCGTACAAGGAACCGTGCTGGTTCGGGTGGGCAGTCTTCCGCATAT
>JBQTHT010000079.1:0-11069 GCA_052389595.1 Nitrospiraceae bacterium | reverse complement strand
GATGCCAAGACATCCAACAATCTCGGCCATTCCAAGAGCTGGGCGGTGTTCTCGAAGAAACTGGTGTTCATGGAGACTACCGGTACAAGTTCTGAGTTATGAGTTCTGAGTTGTGAGTTAGCATTCCTGAACTCAGCACTCAGAACTGCGACGCGTCCACGCTTCGCATGCGGGACTCTATCGAAGACCACTGCCGTGAAGCAAGGCAACGTCCACTCCTGAGGTCGTCCTATTTACCTCTTTTGTAGCGCTTGACATGGATTGGACGCGTCGCTACTATCGCCTCACGCTATCGGCTGCCTCCAACCGTCCTGTTTTTTAAGAGGATTTTGTTGCTATGGCTACACGAATCGGCATCAATGGATTTGGACGAATCGGGCGCAATGTGTTGCGGGCTTCCCTCAACGATCCTGACCTTCATTTTGTCGCGATCAACGACTTGACGGATGCCAAGACTCTCGCCTACCTCCTCAAGTACGACTCGGTTCATGGAATACTCAAGAAACGCATCGAGGCGAAAGACGATCAGCTCATCGTCGATGGTAAAACCATCAAGGTGCTTGCCGTCAAAGACCCCAAGGAACTGCCCTGGAAGGACCTCGGCGTGGATATTGTGATTGAGTCCACCGGGCGATTCACCGATCGCGAAGGCGCAGGAAAACATCTGTCGGCCGGCGCCAAATGCGTGATCATCTCCGCTCCCGCCAAGGACCCGGACGTGACGATTGTGCTCGGTGTAAACGACAAGACCTATGACCCTCACGCCCATCACATCATCTCGAATGCTTCCTGCACGACGAATTGTCTCGCCCCTGTGGCAAAAGTACTTCTCGACACGTTCGGCATCAAACATGGTGTGATGACCACGATCCATTCCTACACCAACGACCAGCAGCTTCTGGACCTCCCCCATAAGGACCTGCGGAGGGCTCGAGCCGCAGCAATGTCCTTGATCCCGACCAGTACTGGCGCCGCCAAAGCGCTGCACCTGGTGCTCCCGCAACTCAAGGGCAAGATGGATGGACTGGCGATTCGAGTGCCGACTCCGAACGTCTCTTTGGTGGATCTCACGGTGGAGACGGAGAATGACTGCGACGTGGCATCCGTCAATGCGGCGTTTCGCCGAGCGGCAGAGGGTCCGTTAAAAGGGATTCTGGACTACTCCGAAGACCCGATCGTGTCGATTGATCAGAAAGGCGATGACCATTCCGCGACGGTCGACGCCCCGCTCACGACCGTTATCGACAAGCGTCTGGTCAAAGTCACCGCATGGTATGACAATGAGTGGGGCTACTCTTGTCGCGTACGCGACCTTATCAAATTGATCGCTTCAAAGGGCTGAATTCGTGACGCGTGAGCGCTTCCGCGTGGGGCATCAACTGCGTGAGGCCTTCCGGCACTAATTTTTCGACGGACGACTCGACCACGGAGTATTGATGAACCCGCACAAGCAGACCATCGAGGACCTCCAGCTGCGCAATAAGCGAGTCATCATTCGAGCCGACTTTAATGTCCCGCTCGATGAATCGCTTCAGATTACGGACGACACCAGAATTCGATCGACCCTGCCGACCATCAACCATGCGGTGGATGAAGGCGCCAAAGTCATCCTCTGTTCCCATCTCGGACGTCCCAAAGGCAAGTTCGACCCGAAGTTCAGCCTGGCCCCCATTGCCAAAAGACTTCAGCGGCTGCTCGGCAAGGAAGTCGTGTTCGCTCCCGATTGTATCGGACCCTCTGTGGAAGGCCTCGTCGCCAAAATGAAGGCGGGCGACGTGATATTGTTGGAGAATCTTCGATTCCATGCCGACGAAGAAAAGAACGAAGATACCTTCTCCAAAGCGCTGGCGGCACTCGGCGATGTGTTCATCAATGACGCATTTGGCGCGGCCCACCGAGCCCATGCCTCGACCGTCGGCATTACGAAATTCATCAAGGAGTCGGCCGCCGGCTATCTGCTCAAGAAGGAAATCGAGTATCTGGAAGGAGCGGTGGAAAATCCCGTCCGTCCGTTCGTCGCTATTTTGGGCGGTGCGAAGGTCTCCGGCAAAATAGGGGTGATCGAAAATCTCGGGAAGCGAGTGGATAAAGTCATCATCGGCGGCGGCATGGCCTTTACCTTCATCAAGGCGATGGGGTTGGAGATCGGCAATTCGCTCGTCGAGAACGACATGTTGGACTTTGCCAAGGGCATCCAGGAGCATGCGTTTGCCAGGGGCGTCAAATTCTATCTGCCGGTCGACTGCGTGGTGGCGGCCAGCCGCGAGCCGGGAGCGGAAACTAAGATCGTTCCGGTGCAAGAAATTCCGAAAGGGTGGTACGCCTTCGATATCGGGCCGGCCTCGGTGAAACTGTTTTCTGAGGCGGTACAGAACGCCAAGACCATTCTCTGGAACGGGCCGATGGGTGTGTTCGAGATCGACGCATTTGCCCGCGGCACCCTCTCCGTCGCCCATTCCGTCGCCAATGCTTATGCGCTGACCATCGTCGGCGGAGGAGAGACTGCCATGGCCGTTCACCGGGCCGGCGAATCGGAAAGTATCTCTTTCATCTCCACGGGCGGCGGCGCGGCCCTCGAACTACTAGAGGGAAAGACCCTCCCGGGACTTGCCGCGTTGCCCGATCGAACCAATTGAACTGCTGATCGCCTCCGTTTGCATTCCCACAGAGGATCGAGGGAAGTGTGCGTCGCCTGCTGATCGTCGGAAACTGGAAAATGCATAAGACGGCGTCGGAAGCGACGCAGTTTGTCGAGTCGCTCTCCAAGCTGATCTCATCTGCCGTCTCGGCGGACATCGTCCTGGCGCCCCCCTTCACTGCGTTACCGGCCGTTCGCACCGCGCTTGCCGGCGATCAGCGATTCGCTTTGGCGGCGCAAGACGTCTTCTGGGAAGAACAGGGCGCCTTTACCGGTGAAATCTCTGCGCTCATGTTGAAGGATCTCGGATGTCAGTACGTCATCATCGGCCATTCCGAGCGTCGGCGGCTGTTCGGCGATACCGATGACGGGATTCGCAAAAAAATCGCGGTCGCGCTCCGACATGGGATCAAACCCATCCTGTGCGTCGGAGAATCCTTGGATGACCGCGAAGGAGGGCGGACAGAAACCGTCATCCGAGAACAACTTTTGAAAGGCCTGGCGGGACTTCGCAGCGAAGAGGTTGAAGCAGTCACTGTGGCCTACGAACCGGTCTGGGCTATTGGAACCGGACGAGCGGCAACTCCGGATCAAGCCGTCACCACTCATCGGGCTATCAGGGAACTGATCCGACAAGAATGGAACCTCGATATCATGAGCGCCTTCCACATTCTGTATGGAGGCAGCGTCACCCCGCAGAATGTCGGCGCGTTCTTGGAGTCAGATGAAATCGATGGCGCTCTTGTGGGAGGGGCTTGTCTCGATCCGCAGTCTTTTGCTACAATCCTGCGCGTTGCACAGACTCTTGCTCAGTAAAGACTAAGAGAACCGCATGTATACGTTAGTCGTGGTCCTCCACGTGTTTGTCTGTTTCGTCATGATCGGCGCCATTCTACTGCAAGCAGGCAAGGGCGCGGAGATCGGTGCGGCCTTCGGAGGATCCAGCCAAACCGTCTTCGGCAGCCGGGGTCCGGCCAACTTTCTGAGCAAATTTACCGTCGTAGCGGCGTTCATTTTTATGATCACATCGCTCAGTTTGGCCATTCTCGCGAGGGAACGCACCTTTTCCTCCACCGTGATCGACCTCAACAAGAAGGCAGTACCCGCCGCTCCCCTACCCCAAGGCACCGAAAAGCCAATACCATCTGGTGACGCCGCTCCTTCGATTCCAACCACAAAGTAGCGACTCCGCCCATCAGCGGCCACCATCAACTCTTAGTTGAAAATGCGAAGTCCGCTCGTAGGAAAGGACTCCCTCGTCTTCTATTATCCGGAATGATCCCACTTGCCCGTCCGCGCCTTGGATCCTCGCTCTTTCGCAGTTCACTCACTGTTAGGAAGCACTTTCTAGAACACCTGCTATATTGAATTGATAAGAGGAACTACTAGCGTTGTGACCTTTGGTAACCTATGACACGACTCTCTCTAATACGTGCCATCGCAAGGAGAACGGCGCTCAGTACATTAATCGTGAGTGCCACTCTGGTCTTTCTTTGGCAAGTTGGATTCAGGCAATCTTCAGTGGACTATGCCGATGACGGGGGAAAACTAAACTGGCATCGGCATCTGTATGATACGGCCGGTATTATTCCTCTACCCGATGCGGAGGCGTTTGAAGGGAACCTGTTCTGGATCTTTCATGAATCCGATATTGACGTCTATATCATTCTTGCCAAGGACACCGGATTACAGTCCATTGAAGAATATGCTCTCGAGAAAATGCACCAGTTGAGAATTGGCGGAATGAACCGAGAAGAGCGGGGTGTTTTACTCCTTTTTGATCTCAAACAACGACAACTACGAATCGAGGTCGGGTACGGATTAGAAGAGTATTTGCCCGATGCCTTTATCAGTTATTTGGTGCATGACCATGGCCAGGCTTACTTTTCCTCCGGAGATTTCAGTCTGGGACTGAGGCTTCTCTTAGATTTACTTCATGGCCGGATACGGGATGCAGTTTTTGGAAACAGATTCAACCCTACAGTACTTGAAGTCATACAACAGCGGCACCATCTCTCTGGTGGTGCCGGTGTTTCCGCCAGGATGACAGCGGGCGGCCAGGAACGGGCGGTACCAAAGGGTATGCTTGACGAGGCGGATCGGCGTCGATTTTCTCCCCAGCCGACCCCGGAGGCGGCCTATCAATGCTATCTTGAATGGCTCGAGAGAAGTGTATTCGATCCGAAAGTTGAGCTGTTCACCGCAAATTCACGCGATTACATGGATGGGTTGGCGATGAGCAAGGCCTGGTTTGATGCCATCATCCTGAGTGAATATGGCCGCACATACAAGATTGTTTCTCGCGACGACGTGGCCCTTCAGTACTTTATTGGTAGTCCCTTGGAAAATCCCCACTTCTTCATGAAGAACAAGAACGGTTGGCAGATGGATATCGCCGCGGAGGTCGCGAACATCTCAAAACGGGTGGGTGGTGTCTATACGTGGGACTATAAAGGAAAGGATGATATCTATACGAAGACCTTCGCCGACAAGCTGAAGAGAATCAAAGGCTACATTCGAATTGACGATGGGGACAACCGAATGCTACCTATCCGCGGCTCATCAGGTCTCATAACAAAAAGTTCCTGATAATCAAGATCCCACTCGATTTGCGAAGTTGAGAGCCGAGGATTCTCTGTTTAGGGGAGCCAACTGCTGGCTGAACGCCGACAGCTGAAGGCCAGATAAATCAGACCCGCGTCAGCCAGGACTGATGAGTGGGATCGTCGCCTCGAACGATGTCGAAGAAAGATTTCTGCATGGCCATCGTGATAGGGCCCGGCTTTCCGGACCCGATGCGGCGGTTGTCGATCTCACGAACAGGCGTGAGTTCGGCTGCGGTTCCAGTGACAAAGACTTCGTCGGCCACATACATTTCATCGCGAGTGAACCGCTCCTCCACGACCGCGATCTTCCGTTCGCGAGCCAACTCGATGACTGAATTCCTCGTGATGCCTTCGAGGATCGAGGTCAGCGGTGTGGTCTTGAGCTGTCCCCTCCGAACGATGAATACGTTCTCGCCCGTGCCCTCGGCGACGTAACCCTCGGGATCGAGCATAATCGCTTCGTCATACCCATCCGCCTTCACTTCGCGCTTCGCCAGGATCGAATTGACGTAGTAGCCGGAGACCTTTCCGCGAGTCATCGAAACGTTCACGTGGTGGCGAGTGTAGGAGGACACCCGCGCTCTGATGCCGTTGGTCAGCGCCTCTTCGCCCAGGTAGGTTCCCCACCGCCAGGCCGCGATGGCCACGCGAATCGGATTCTCACCCGGATAAAGTCCCATTGCGCCGTAGCCGATGTAGACCAGCGGGCGGATATAGCAGGCCTCGAGGCGATTGAGGCGCACCGTTTCCACGATCGCGTCCGTCACTTGCTTCTTCTCAAAGGGAATCTGGATCATCATGATATGCGCCGACTCATAGAGTCGATCCACATGTTCAGCGAGGCGAAAAATGGCGGAGCCTGCCTTTCCCTTATAGCAGCGAATACCTTCAAACGCCGCCAACCCATAATGCAAGGAATGGGTCAGGACATGGACCGACGCATCGGCCCAAGGAACAAACTTGCCGTCCATCCAAATTTTCTCGCTCGCTTCCAGCATAGGATTGATCGTCACTATAGCAATGCCCTGAAAAGTCAGTCAAGCAATGCTCATTTCTGTTCATTGTTCGTCATCGTGCTCGTTGAATCTGAAGCCCCCGGTCGATCGCCGAGGCCTGCTGCCGATAGTCATTCATCTGTTGAACGTTGCCTTCCGCTTGATACAGGTCTGCGAGCAGAGAAAGCGTATCCGCCTCGCGAGATCGGTCGCGCAATGTCTGATAAAGCGTGAGTGCCCGCTTGGCAAACGCTATGCCTTCAGATGTTTGTCCCGCTGCTTCGCAGAGTCGAGCCAACCGTCTTCGCAGGTCCGCTTCCGCGCGCAGATCCTGTTCCGCTTCCGCGAGCGTGAGCCCTTCTCGATACTGCGCGAAGGCCGCCTCTCTCTTCTCCTGGATCAGGCGAGCGTCGCCGATCGCAGTAAGCGCGGCTATCTGTTGAAGACGATCCTGCCTGTTACGGGCATCCTCTCCTGCTGCCAGTAACAGCGCTAACCCCTCCTCGACCCGATCATCGGCAACCCGCAAGCTTCCAAGCTGAAGGATGGCCTGGTTATGTCCCTGACGATCACCCATTCGTTCAAACAATGTCGCGGCTCGTTTGTACGCTTCTTCAGCTTCTTCCCATTTGCCCAGAGACACGGCGATAGGACCGAGCATCAAGAGCGCACGGGCATGGGATCCCTCATCCGAAAGCAGGGCGAAAAGAGGAATGGCCTGTTTCAGTGAATCGTAGGCTGCCGCAAGCTGGTGCTGCCGTGCGAGCACTTGTCCGATCTTGACCAACGTGATCGCTTCTCCACGACGCTGTTTTTTCGCTCTGAATGTCGCCAAGGCCTTCTGATAATAGGACAAGGCTTCAGCAAAATGGTTTTGCACGTCATGGATGTCACCGATCTTGAGGAGCTCATTTCCATCGAGCAGACGCGGCGAAGACAGGGGCTGGACCAGGTAAGAGTCCAAAGCCATGAGAGGACCGGTGTGGGCCATCAGGATCACGGTGATGATCGACCACATAATCATGAGTGTCGAACAGACTTTGAGATCGGCAACCCGATCGTTAATATTGTCGATCACTTCCCAGTACCATAACACCGGTAAATGAGCGTGCGAAGGACACCGTTCAACATCGGAGCGCCGAACTTGACACATGTGGAATGGCTATGATACTGGTGTCCGTTCTGTTTGGGGAGGATACGCATCATGTACGCCATCATTGAGACCGGAGGCAAACAATATCGCGCAGAACCAGGGGCAGTGCTTCAAGTGGAAACAGTTTCAGGAGAAGTGGGCGGCACGGTCGAATTGAATCAGGTCCGATTGATTCATGGTGACTCAGGAGTCATCGTCGGACAGCCGCTGGTGACGGGAGCTCGTGTGACGGCAGAGATTATCCGGCACGGGCGGACGCGGTCGATCATGGTGTTCAAGAAAAAACGTCGAAAGAACTATCGGCGAACCAAGGGACACCGACAAGGATTCACTCAACTTCGGATCACCGGAATCCAGGCGTAAAGGACACAAGCCATGGCAACAAATAAAGGCGGCGGGTCTTCACGCAATGGTCGAGACAGTAACCCCCAATATCTCGGCGTGAAAGCTTACGGCGGCGAACTCGTCAAAGCGGGTTCCATCATCGTGCGCCAGCGAGGCACGAAGTTCTTCCCCGGCTTTAACGTCGGCCTTGGCCGGGACCATACGCTCTTTGCCCGCATTACCGGTGTGGTGAAGTTTGAGGGAGGGCGAGCAAGACAGAAAGTCAGCGTCTACCCCCATCTCGTGAATTCCTAATCTTCCCTCTTCGATCCATCACATTCAGCTTTCAGCCGTGAGCACTCATAAGGGTTCACGTCGGCCAGAGGCCCTGAAAGACATTCATCTTCGCTGAAGACTGCTGGCTGATCGCTGACAGCTTCTACTTACTTCCTCTTGTGCGCTTCCGGTATACTGATCGAACCCTACAGACCCATTCTAAATCTGGTGATCCGCATGTTTGTCGATCAAGTTCGAATCTTTGTCAAAGCCGGGCGAGGCGGAGACGGAGTCTGTAGTTTTCGGCGTGAAAAGTATGTGCCGCATGGCGGCCCCGACGGTGGGGACGGCGGGCACGGAGGCCACGTGGTGCTGGTTGCCTCACAGCGACTCACAACGCTGCTCGATCTCCGGTACCAACAGCACTATCAAGCCACGCCAGGCCAGTCCGGGGGCGGCTCGAACTGCTCCGGCAAGACAGGCTCGGATACGACGATATCCGTGCCGGTTGGAACGGTTATCTTCGATGATGCAACCAGCGAGATCCTCGCCGATCTGACCGTCGAAGGCGCGTCGTGTGTGGTAGCGAACGGAGGACGCGGTGGGCGTGGCAATGCCCGTTTTGCAACGTCGACCAACCGCGTCCCCACGCGTTGCGAAGACGGAACGCCTGGCGAGGAACGCTGGCTGCGATTAGAACTGAAACTCCTCGCCGATGTCGGATTGGTCGGCCTCCCCAATGCCGGCAAGTCCACTTTGATCGCCGCCATCTCCGCCGCGCGTCCCAAGATTGCCGACTATCCATTTACCACGCTTACACCCAACCTCGGCGTGGTCCGTTGGAGCAATGATCGAAGCTTCGTCGTCGCAGACATCCCGGGACTGATCGAAGGAGCCCACGAAGGCAAAGGCCTGGGGTTCCAATTTCTTCGCCACATCGAACGGACCTCGTATCTGTTGCACTTGGTGGATGTTTCTGAATGGGCGTCAGACGATCCCGTGAAAGATTTCGAAGCGATGCGCACTGAGCTTGCGGCGTACGATGCGTCACTCAAAGCCCGGCCCTTCGTGGTGGTCGGCACGAAAATCGACCTCGGTCAATCCGAGAGTCGTGTGAACCACTTACAAAATTATTGCGCAAGCCATCGGGTCCGTTTCTTTCCGATCTCGGCGGTCACCGGGCAAGGCGTGACGGAGCTTGTGCGGTTCGTCGGCGAACAGATCGAGAGTATAAGGGATCAGCCGTGCGAGACGACGTCCTGAGGCAAGCCAAACGGATCGTAATCAAGATCGGGAGCAGCTTGGTAGCCTCCCGCCAAACCGGTCTGCGGTCGGAACACATTGAACAACTGGCGGATGACATTGCTGCGCTTCGGTCCGGCGGTCGTGATGTCCTCGTCGTGTCCTCCGGAGCCATCGTGTCCGGCATCAAAAAGTTGGCTCTCAAGGACTATCCGAAGAGTCTCCCCATCAAACAAGCCGCCGCGGCGGTCGGCCAAAGTCAACTCATCTGGGCGTATGAGAAAGCCTTCGAGCGCCTGGGAATCAAGGTCGCACAGATTCTGCTGACTCATGAGGATCTCGCCGACCGTCAACGTTTTCTCAATGCCCGCCATACCTTGACCACATTGCTCGAGTTCGGCGTCATTCCCATCATCAACGAAAACGACACCGTAGCCGTGGAGGAGATTCGTTTTGGCGATAACGATACGTTAGCCGGCCAGGTCGCTCATCTGGTCGATGCCGATCTTTTTACAATTCTGTCCGATGTGGACGGGTTATTCACCGAGGATCCTCGCCGCCATCCATCCGCCACGTTGATCCCGCTTATTTCCGAAATCACCGCCGACATCGAACAACGAGCCGGCGTGTCCTCGACATTCGAGGGCACCGGAGGCATGGCCACGAAAATACGCGCAGCCAAAAAGGTCGCCGAGTACGGCGTCGCGACATTGATCCTGAACGGGGAAACGGCCGGCCTTTTGCCGAGGGTACTTGAGGGAGGCGAGGGAGGGAGTCTTTTTCTGGCTCGCGAGCGCCGGCTGAATAGTCGAAAACACTGGATTGCCTTTACTCTCCGGGCGCGCGGGCACCTCAGGTTGGACAAAGGCGCCGTCGAGGCGTTGAAACTGCGCGGCAAGAGTCTCTTGGCATCCGGAATTCTTGAGGTCACCGGCGCGTTCGAAGCGGGCGATCCAGTCGCATGTCTGGACGATTCGGGAAAGGAGTTCGCGAAAGGCTTGGTCAATTTCTCCTCGCAAACAGTGACGCGAATCAAAGGGCTGAAGACAGCCGATATGCAGAAGTTGATCGGTCCGCAGGAATATGAAGAGGTCATACACCGAGATAACCTGGTCATCTTATAGTTCTGAATGCTGAGTTATGAGTTCTGAGTTTTCCGGAACCAATACACCCAGCACTCAGCACTCAGCACTCAGCACTCATCCTCTGCGCCTAGGGCTGCTGGGTGGAACTTTCAACCCGATTCATCGTTGTCACCTCGCGATCGCAGCTCACGCGAGGGATCGGCTCTCTCTCGACCGTATTCTTTTCATCCCGACCGGAGATCCGCCCCACAAATCAGCGCAGTCCCTCGCCCCGTCCAAGCACCGCTATGAGATGGTCCGGCTCGCCGTGGGGGAAGACCCGACCTTCGCCGTTTCGGATATCGAGGTGCGACGCACGACGAAATCGTATTCCATCGACACCGTGCGTGCCTTACAACGAGAGTCCGCGCCCGACACGTCCATTTTTTTCATTCTCGGGCTTGATGCGTTTCTGGAGCTCCCTACTTGGAAAGAGGCCGTGACCTTGCTCAAGACTTGCTATTTTGTCGTCGTCTCCCGTCCGGGTGTCTCGTTCACCCGTCTTGCCGACCTGCCGCTCGTGCCATCGGTCCCGCAACCCGCGTTGGCAACCCTCGACGAACAGCAACAGGGCCGGCTCGATCTGGCTATACCCGACGGAAAGGGCCTCGTCCTGCTCCGCCTGCCGCCTTGCGAAGTCTCCGCTTCTGATATCAGAGCGCGATGTCGCAAGGGCCTGGGCCTGGCAAATCTGTTGCCCACCCCTGTTGA